>JACQTF010000045.1 GCA_016210925.1 Acidobacteriota bacterium
GTGTAGGGGCAAATAACCTTCTAAGTGGTTGTTCAGGCGAGGTTTATGAGGCGGGGAGGGTTGCCTGACAAATTGACCGGCTTGTGTGCCTTTTAAACTGTTCTTTCAGAGTCCGTCTCCTTGCTAACCTCCGAGTGCAATTAAGAAAGACAATAAGATTGTACCGGTGGTGTACAAAAAGCACTCATGTTTTTCCGCTGAGCCTGGGCGGTCGGAGGCAGAATCCCAGGTTGGACTAGCTGCTGGGCGCGAAATAACCTTTGCGGTGTCGAACGTTAAGGCCTTTTCGCCCCTCCAGCTTGACTTGGATCGTTCGGTAGGAGCCGTCCTTGCGGCCGTTCGAGGAGATGTAACCTACGTAGTACTGGCTTCGGAGCTCCCTGTTGATTTCCTGGAACGCCATTTCGAGGTCGTCCTTCTTGAACGGGAAGAAGAGGCGGCCCCCCGTCTCCTCGGCCATCTGCTGGAGCGCCCTGTCGCCCTCGCGGTTTCCGCCGACTCCGAACAAGCCTCCCCGGTTGGTGCTGATGCAGTAAACGGTCACCTCAGCCCGGTGGGCCATTTCGAGGGCTTGCTGGAAGATGTTTTTGCTGGAAGTATCCACCCCATCGGAAATGATGATGGCGGTCTTGCGCCCGGATTCGTTCAGGAGCTTTTGTTCCGCCACGTCGAAGAGGGCGTCGTACAGGGCGGTCCCTCCACCGGCCCGGAGTTTCTTGATCTGCTCTGCCAGGTCGTTGGGGTTGTTGGTGAAGTCCTGGAGCAGCTCGGGTCGGGCGTCGAATTCCATCAGGAGGGCGCGGTCCTGGGGGCGCAGGACGGAGAAGAAGAAGTTGGACGCCGCCTGCTGCTCAAACTCCAGTTTGGGGGCAATGCTGGTGGAAGTATCGATCAACAGGGCAATGCTGAGGGGCAGGTTGTTCTCCCGGCTGAAATTGACGATTTGTTGCGGCTTGCCATCTTCCAGGACCTGGAAATGGTTTTGCAGGAGATCGGTGACGAACCGGTTCTTGTCGTCGGTCACGGTGATGAGGACGTTGACCAGATCCACTCGGACGCGGATGGCCTGGTCCGCCCGCGAGTCCGAAGAGAAAGGGCCTTGAGATTGTGCCCACAAAAGAATCGGAACCAGCCCGGCGACAAATACGGTCAGGACTCCCTGCAAAACCTTCCTCCCGAATTTCATAACCTCCAATTATAGCACGGCTTATCTTAGCAGCCCCAGGAGTCGCTTCAGCTCCGGAGGCAGAGGCGAATGGAATACCATGTGCTCTTCGGTTTCAGGATGGCTCAGTTCCAGGGAAGTTGCGTGGAGAAAGACGCGTCCCAGACCCTCGACGGCCTTCGTTCTCGCGGCGCCGCCCAGGGTCTTGCGGCGCTGACCCCCGTAGACCAGATCGCCCACGAGGGGGTGTCCCAGATGGCTCAGGTGGACCCGAATCTGATGGGTGCGCCCCGTTCGGGTCCGAACGCGGAGCAGGGTAAACTCTGCCAACCGTTCCTCGACGGAATATTCCGTGATGGCCTCCCGGCCGTCTCGGGCACCGGCCATCATCTGCGTCCGCTTGACGGGGTGCCGACCGATGGGCAGGTCGATCCTCCCCGAGCTGTGGGGAACGTTTCCGTACACCAGGGCCAGGTATTCCTTGCGGACCGTCCGGCTCTTGAACTGGCGCGCCAGGTGGTCCAGGGCTTCAGGGGTCTTGGCCACCACGACCAGTCCCGAGGTGAAACGGTCCAGGCGATGGACGATCCCTGGTCGCTGGGCCTGGCCCACCCCTTCCAGCGATTGCAGGTGGGCCAGCAAGGCATTGACCAGGGTGCCCTGCCGTGCTCCGGCGCCGGGATGCATCACCAGACCAGCAGGTTTGTCGATCACCAGGAGGTGGTCGTCCTCGTACAGGATGTCCAGCGGCAAAGGTTCTGGCTTCAGGTCCGAGGGTTCCGGAGGCGGGAACGCGATGCGGATCACGTCTTGGGGCCGCACGCGATATCCAGCTTTTTCCTGGCGGTCGTTCACCCGAACCTGACCCTCGCGAATCAAACGCTGGAGACGGGCTCGGGTGTAGTGGGGGTGGAGCCGGGTCAGGTAAACGTCCAGGCGTTGGGGAGCCTGCCCGTCGGGGACGAGGAAGGTCTCTTGCGTCGCGAGGGTCATTCGGGCATTCGCGTCCCTTGCCAACCCTGCAGGAAGCTGTCCACGCACCGGGGAAGATCGGGGCTGTAGCCTCCCTCCAGCACGGCGAACGTGGGCAGGTTCAAGGATCGGATCTGGCTTCCGATTTCCGGGTACGCCTCCAGGCTCAGGTCCAGGTGAAGGAGGGGATCCTTCTGATACGTGTCGAAACCTGCGGAGATGGCCAGGAGGTCTGGCTTAAACGTTTGAATCTGGCGCAGGCTGTTCTCCAGCTCGGTCAGGTAGGCGAGGTCACCTATCCCGGGCGCCAGGGGGTAATTGAGGCAGTTGTCGATGCTCCTGGCCCCGGTGCCGGGGTACGCGGGGTACTGGTGGAGGGACACGTAAAGAACGTGGTCGTTTCTCAGAAAGAGGGCCTCGGTCCCATCCCCATGGTGACCGTCGATGTCCAGGATGGCCACCCGTTCCCCGCGACGGACGGCGCGGGCCGCTGCCACGCCGATGTTGTTGAAATAACAAAAACCCTTGGGCTGTCCGCTGGAGTGATGCCCCGGCGGGCGCATGAGGGAAAACCCCGCGCCTCCTTGACGGGTCTCTTCCATCGCCTGGATCGCTGCTCCCGCTGCCAGGAGGGCGTAGCGGTAGACGTCTTGCAGGGCGGGTGTGTCGGGATCGTAGAACTGCCGCTCTCGCACCCGCTGCACGTGTTTGGGGCTGTGGACCTGTAGCACGTCCTCCTCGCTGCAGCCTTTGGCCTCGGCAAACGGGTATCGGGACTTGAGCAGCTCGTAGCATCGCAGGGTCCGGCCGGGTGCCTCCGGGTGCCCGGGCAGCCAGTACTCCTGGCATCGAGGAGAGTAGAAAATTCTCATTCGCTTTCTCCCATGGTCTTGTACCGGTGCCAGGCGACAGCCAGCGCGGCGGGAACCACCAGCAAGCTGATGAGCTGGGAAGTGGACAGCCGGTCGTCGAAGAAGAAGCCCCTGGGATCGTCTCGGAAGAACTCGATGGAAAACCGGGCCAGGCCGTATAGGACGATGTAAGAGAGGACGAGCTGGCCCTGGAATTTTTTCCGCGGCCTCATCCAGAGAAGGGCGGCGAAGATCAGCAGTTCGGCAGCCGCTTCATACAGTTGCGTGGGATGGAGCGGCACGTTCAAAGGCACGCCCACATTCTCGTGGGCATATGGGTTGGTGAAGGTGACGGCCCACGGCAGCTCTGCGGGCTTGCCCCAGCAACATCCTGCGGAGAAACAGCCCAGCCGGCCGATGGCGTGCCCCAACGCCAGACCGGGAACCATCAAGTCCGAGACCTGCCATCCAGGGAGGTCATATTTTCGCAGGTAGATCCAGGCCGCCAGCAAAGCGAGCAGCAGCCCGCCGTAATAGACGCCGCCGGACTGGAGGGTGGACAGAGAGAAAATCTCCCCAGGGTGTTCCCGATAATAGTCGAACTCGCTGGCGAACAGCAGCAGTTTCGCGCCCACCAGGGCGCTGAGCAGGATGATGAGCCCGAGGTCCCAGATGCGGTCCTTGTGGATCCTCTCCTGGGCCGCGAAGCGCGCGGCCAGGGAGAGGCCCACGAGGAAGCCCGCAGCCAGGAGTACCCCGTAAGTGTGGATGGTCAGCCCGGCGAGGCTGAAGAGTCTGGGGAACATGAACCCGAAAACTCGAAACCCGAAACCCGAAACCTGAAACTGAAGATCAAGATCCAAAAGCGATTAGTTTCAGGTTTCAGGTTTTGGAGTTTTAGGTTTATCTTTCCGCGGCTTCTTTTTGGGACTTGTGTTCCTCGACGATCTTGGCCGCGATGTGGTCCGGCACCTCGTCGTAGTGAGAAAATTCCATGTGATAGTTTCCGCGACCGCCGGTCATGGAGGTGAGGGCAGGGGCGTAATTGAGCATCTCAGCCATAGGGACCTGGGCCCTGATCACCTGGGTGGTTCCGCGGACCTCCATCCCCTGGACTCGGCCCCGCCGGCTATTCAAGTCCCCCATGATATCTCCCGAGTACTCCTCCGGCGCATACACCTCGACGTTCATAATGGGCTCCAGCAGCACCGGTTCTGCCAGCTCCATGCCTTTCTTGAAGGCCATGGAGGCTGCCACCTTGAAAGCCAGTTCCGACGAGTCCACCTGATGGTAGGTTCCGTCGTAGAGAGTGACTTTGAAGTCCACCACAGGGAACCCCGCCAGGATTCCATGGTGCCGCGCCTCCTGGATGCCCTTTTCCACCGCAGGGATGTATTGCCGGGGGATCGCGCCGCCGTAGATCTTGTCCTCGAACTCGAAGTTCTTCCCACGGCCCAGCGGTTCCATGATGATCCTACAATCGCCGTATTGGCCGTGGCCGCCGGTCTGCTTCTTGTACTTGCCCTGGACGTCGGACTTTTTCCGAATGGTCTCTCGATACGGAACCTTAGGCGGCTTCAGCAAGACCTCTACCCCGTACTTGCGTTTCAGCTTTCCTACGGTGACCTGAACGTGAACTTCCCCGGTCCCCGCCAGCAATAACTCCTTGGTCTGCTGTTCTCGCTCGAACTTGATGGCCGGGTCCTCCTCGGCAATCTTGGCCAGGGCCGTGGAGATCTTTTCCTCGTCGGCCCGGCTCTTGGGCTCGATGGCAAACGCGATGGCGGGCTCGGGGAATTTCACCGGTGTGTACAGAATCGGGGCGTTCTTGTCGCAGAAGGTGTCGCCGGTGTACGTCTCCTTGAGCTTGGTGAGAGCTGCGATATCGCCCGCCTTGACTTCGGACACGGGGGTCGGGGTTTTCCCCTGCATGATGAGGACGGAGCCCAGGCGCTCGGTCGTCTCGCGGGTCAGGTTGTAAAGCGTGCTGTCGGATCTGATGGAGCCGGAGTACACCCGGAACATGGTGATCCGGCCCGCGAACGGATCGGCAATCGTTTTGAAGACGAACGCCGAATAGGGCTCACCGGACGAAATCTTTCGGGTGATCTTCTCGCCACTCGATGGGTGGGTCCCGGCCACGGCCCCCACCTCGGCTGGAGAGGGGAGCCATTCTGCAATGGCGTCGAGGACCTGGGTGGTGCCCATGTTCAGGGTACCGGCGGTGCACAGTACGGGCACCACCTTCTTCTGGCGCAGGGCCGCCTTCAATCCTGCCAGGAGCTCTTCCGGGGACAGCGTTCCCGATTCGAAAAACTTTTCCATGAGGGAATCGCTGGTCTCGGCGATCATCTCGATGAAGGTTTCACGACGGGCCGCGGCTTCCTCCCGGAGGGCTTCCGGGACCGGGCCCTCGGTGAATTTTCCGGAAGCATCTCGCTCGTAGGTATAGGCTTTCTCGGTGAGGAGGTCGATGACCCCCACAAACTCCCGCTCCTCTCCCAGGGGCATCTGGACCGGAACGGCTACTCGGCCGAAGACTTCCTGCACCGACTTCAGACAGCGCTCGAAACTGGCACGGTCCCGGTCCATCTTATTGATGAGGATCAGCCTGGGCAGCTCGTACTCGTCGGCGAACTGCCAGACCCGTTCCGTCTGGACCTCCACTCCAGAGACCGCGTCCACCAGGACCAGGGCGGCGTCCGCCACCCGCATGGTCGCCCGGGTATCGTGGATGAAGGCGCGATAGCCGGGAGTGTCCAGGAGATTGATCTTGTTCTTCTTCCACTCGCAGTGAGCCAGACCGGTGCTCAGGGAGATCTTGCGCTCGATCTCGTCTTCGTCGAAGTCGGTGACCGTACTTCCGTCCTCCACGCGTCCCAACCGGTTGACCGCACCGGAGGTGAACAGCAGGGCCGAGGTCAAGGAGGTCTTACCAGAATCGCCGTGGCCAACCAGGGCCACGTTCCGGATCTGGTCCGTTTCGTAAACCTTCATAAAACTCCTTTCCGATCATCGTGAAATACTTGGAAGGGTAAGAAAATCATGCTATCACGGCGAGATTTAGTGGTGCAAGGATGCTAGAATGGCCCTCACAAACCATGGGGACGCTCCTTCATTTTGTGCTCTTGCTGGGGTTGTTGGCCGGCGGCAGCCTTCCGTTCAGCGGCGACCGCGCCTACCGCGACGTCCAGAAGCTGACGTCCTTCGGGCCGCGGCCGCCGGGATCGAAAGCGATCGCCAAGGCCCAGGATTATATCCGCTCCGAGCTTCGTCGCTCCGGGTTGCAGGTGGAGGAGATCGACTTTTTCGCCCAAACGCCCGCGGGTGCGCTGCCCATGAAGAACATCATCGGCAAGCGGCCGGGAAAACGAACCCAGGTCGTGCTCCTCGCAGGTCACTACGACACCAAGCTGTTTCGCGAATTTCCGTTCGTCGGAGCCAACGACGGGGGCTCCAGCGCCGCCGTGCTCCTGGAGCTGGCCCGGACCCTCCAGTCGTCGTCACAGTTTACCCTCTGGTTCGTTTTTTTCGACGGGGAGGAGGCCATCCGCGAATGGAGCCCCACGGACAGCCTTTACGGCAGCCGGCACCTGGCGGAGCGACTTCGGTCCGACGGCCGGTTGGCATGGATCCGGGCAATGATCCTGGTGGACCTGGTGGGGGATCGGGACTTGCAGGTGGCCCGAGAATCCCATTCCACCCCCTGGCTGGTTTCCCTCCTCCGGGAATCCGCCGAGCGGCTCGGGTTCGGACCTCATTTCTTCCAGCGAGAATATGCGGTCGAGGATGACCACATCCCCTTTCTGCGGCTGGGCGTGCCGGCCGTCAATCTCATCGACCTGGAGTATGCCTTTTGGCACACGCCAGAGGATACCGCCGACAAAGTCAGCCCGCGGAGCCTGGAGATGGTGGGCCGCGTCATTGCAAGTGCCCTCCCTTCCATTGAAAAA
>JACQTF010000046.1 GCA_016210925.1 Acidobacteriota bacterium
ACAGCAAGAGCAAGGAAGATTAACGTGACGTCAAACCATCCATGCATGTGAGGGACCTCCTTTTGTGGCTGTCTTGATTCGGCCTCACCAAATGAACTTGAACCCGAACTGCATGTCGCGGGCGCTGATCAGCGTGTTGCTGGCCGCCCGGGGGATTAAGAAGCCGGTATCCTGGGTCAACACCACGGTCGCCTGATTGGTCCTGGAGTCAAACGATGAACTTCGGACGCGAAACTGGGTGGTTGAAAAGCTGGTGAAGTTCGTTCTGTTAAACAGGTTGAAGGCCTCCCACAGGAAAACCGCCTTTTTCGCCTCGGAGATCCGGAATTCCTTGGTGACCCGGAAGTCCACGGTCGCCCGTCCTGTCTCCGTGTGGCTGTTCCGACCCAGAAAGCCGGCGCGGCCGCTGCCGCCGCTCCCGTTGGGACTGCGGGTGTCGGTGGCACCCGTGGCGCTGGCCAGGCTGCCGGAGATGAAGCCCGTGAGAGGGTTGCCGTCTGCCAGGGTGACGATGCCGCTGAACTTCCAGCCGCCCAGGAGGGCTTTCGAAGCGGGCGTGGCCAGGTGCTCCGTGAGGGGCGGCTCCCACACAAAGCTGCTCACAAACCGCTTCCGCACATCGAAGTTCGAAAGGCCGTGCTCTGAGGCGCGGTCCAAAGTGTTGAAGAGCTGGTTGCCGCCGAAAAAGGTCTGGGAGGTCTGGCCATCGTCCAGGGCCTTCGACACCGTGAAGTTGGCGTTGAAGCCCAACCCGCTCCGGAACCGCCGGCTCGCCTGGAGGACGAAAGCGTTATAGCTGGCGTTGACCACGCTCTCGCTGACGATGATGCGGTTCACGGCGCTGTTGGGCCGGCTGCCCCGGAAGAAGGGCAAGGGGCTGAAAGGGCCTTCCACCAGGTTTCCTGCTGCGTCTCGGACCTCGTAGACGACTTGCGCGGAAGGAGCCGGCAAGTTGATGTCCCGGAAGGAAGGCAGGTGCTGGCCCCGGCTGAAAAGGTAGGCGACCGAGACGCTGGTGTCCTCCACGAGCTCGCGTTCCACCGAGAGCTCCGCCATGTGCACCAGGGGACGGACGAAGTCGTCGGAGAGGAACTGGATGTCCGGCCGGCCCGCTCCGGCAGCAGGAGGTGCCGACAAGACGTTGGGGTAGACGGGAGCGCCGGAGGCGGTGGGAGAAAATGAAAACGTGGCGAACACCTTGCCGTTGTTCGTCAGGGCATTCGAGATGGCGCTGTTGGACGTCCGGGCATAGTAGAGGCCGTAACCCGCCCTGAGCACCGTCTTGTGGGACGCGCCGGGATCCCAGGCCAGCCCAATCCTGGGACCGAGGTTGTTCGTGTCCTGATTGAACCGGCTGGTCTGGGGGAATTCCGGGTTTCCCTCCTCCGGCTGCGGTAGCTGCTGGTACTCGTATCTCAAGCCCAAATTCAGGGTCAGCGACGGGGTGACCTTGTACGTGTCGTTGAAGTAAAAGTTGTAGTCCGTGGTGGTGAAGAAGACCCGGCCGCGCAGGCCGCGCAGGTCGAAGGCCTGGTCGAAGCTGGTGTAGTGCTTCCCGGTCCGGACGCCATCCTGGAGCGCGACGCAACCGGAAGCGCCCAGGGGGCAGTCCGCAGCGACGTTTTGCAGGTTGCCGTACGAGTAGACGCCGCCCCCCTGGAAGAGATTGATCATCAGCTCGCGCACGTAGTTGATGTCCATCCCGGTCTTAAACGTGTGGGCCCCGAGGGACCAGGAAAGATTGTCCGTCCACTGGAATCGTTTCTCGTTGGGAAACGCGGGCCTGGGGAGAAAGTTGGGCATGCCGAAAGCGATGCCGCCGGAGACGCTGGTCCCGGGACCGGGGGCGTTGGGCCTCTGGAACTCGAAATCGCGCCCAAATTGGAACCTGGCCTCGTTCACCAGCTTCGCGCTCACCACCGAGTTCAGCCTGAAGTTCAGAAAGTCCGTCTTGACCCCGTCGAATCCGTTGTCCGAGGCGGCGTTGAACTGAATGGGCGCGGTGCGGATGCCGTTGGGCGAACGCCACCGATGCCAGTTGTACTGGCCGGCGAAATTGTGCCGCGGCCCGATGACCCAATCGAACTTTCCGAGCGCCACGTTGTTGTGGGCCTTCCGGGGAACGAACGTGGACAGGGATTGGAAGAAGGCCCTGGTGGCCCCGCAGCCCGGCGCCGTGCAAGGCTGATCCAGGAAGGTGGCGCTGAAGGTCCTCACGAAGTAGGGAAAACTCCGGATCTGCTGATCATAGTTGCCAAAGAAGAACAGCCGGTCCTTCAAGATGGGAAAGCCCATGGAGAGCCCGAACTGCTGGCGACGCTCCTGGGGCTTCTCAGGCAGGAACGGCTCCCGGGCCTGCCACAGGTCGTCCCGGACGAAGTAAAAGCCTTCGCCGTGGAATTCGTTGGTCCCGGACTTGGTCACGGCGTTCACCGTGCCCCCGGCGGCGCGACCGAACTCGGCGGAGAAATTGCTCAACCCGACCTGGAACTCTTTCACCGCCGCCTGGCTGATGGTGTACACGACACGGGTCCGGCCGCGGGCCTCTGAGAAAAACGCCTGGTTGTTGTCGGCGCCGTCAATGGTGTTGTTGTTGTAAAGCCCCGAGATGCCACGATAGCTCACCAGGCCGAACCCCCCGTCCGGCGTGACGCCTGGGGTGAGCAGAACGAAGTTCTCCCAGCGCCGTCCATTAATAGGCAGGTTTTCCACCGCCACCTGGGGAACGGCGCTGGTGTATTCGACCCGCTCGGGTTCGGTGATGGGAGCGGTGCCGGTCACGGTCACCTCGGCGGCGATCTCGGAGACCTTCATCGTGATGTTCACCGTGGCGGTGAAGCCCACTTCCAGACGGATGCCCGTCCGTCGGACGGTGGAAAAGCCCGCCAGCTCCGCTACCACTTCGTACTCGCCGGGCTGGAGCAAGGCCGCCCGGTATCGGCCCTCCTGGTCGGTCACCAATTCCCGGGTAACGTTGGTCTCCACGTTTCGGATTCTGACCGTGACCCCCGGAATCACGGCGTTCGTCTCATCGGTAATCACCCCTTCGATCGTCCCCGTGGCGGTGGGCTGCCCCAGGGTGGGACCCTGGCACGCCACGAGAAGGAGCCATGCGAAGCACCCTCGCAATAGGAAGAGTCGGCGCGCGATAAATCGGCCTGGAATTTTCATACGTCGTTCTCCTTGGGAGAAGAATAGGCATGCGACTGAGAAATGCATCGCCGAGAGCGCAGCAGACAGCAGCCTCACTACTATGGCTCTTTTCTCAGATCGGGTCAAGTTCGACTGCGTTGGCTATAGCTACCGCAGTGCCCATAACCCGCGCCTGCCACGGGCCCCGAGACGAGAACAAAAACTTTTCGTCCGCTGGCTTCATGGGCGCGTTAGCCGTGGCTAACGGCTCACAGCCGCCAGAGCGCCGCCCGAAGGGTGAGACGCCATGACTCACCAAGGACTACAAGGGGGGCCTCCTCGTACGCGCTCCGAAGGTACGGGCGCGGGAGGTCATGATAGCAGAGGCTGAGCTCTCCGGCGACCTTCAGGACGCGCTGGAAAAAGACCTTCCTGCAGTTGCGCTCGGTGGCGCGCCGTGCGTAGGATGCGAAGACGAGAGCGCGGAGCTTGTGTGACCGCTACGAGTCGGGCCGCCCGCCGACGGAAGTTAGGCGCCGAGTATCCCTCGGACGATTCGGACAAACGCAAGGCTGTTACGCCGGGTTGAATTAGATGCCTCATGCGTTGCGCCATGCGCCGCACACCCCGGTAACTCCGGCACTTCGGCCACGAAGGCCTGATCTTCCTCGCTCCAGTAAATGATCACTTCGTACTTGTTCATTGAGCTTCACCCAATTTGTGTTTCAGGATCACCGCGCGTACTTGGCGCACTTGATAGGGCTTCGCGTTGTTACCTTCCCGTTGCAGGTTGATCTTTTCCTCCACACCAGCCTTGCGAAACACGTGATGACCAGGACAGCGGCTCGTCCCATCGGGGATTAGTAGGGGGTCGCGGCGGGGGCCGCCTGCTGCTGGACGATGCGGACGCCGGCGCTGGCGCCGATGCGGGTGGCGCCGGCTTCCACCAGCCTTTTGGCGGTCTCGTAATCCTTGATGCCGCCTGCTGCTTTGATCCCCATCCCGGGCCCCACGACGCTTCGCATCAAGGCCACGTCCTCGGCGGTTGCGCCACCGGGGCCGAAGCCGGTGGAGGTCTTGACGAAGTCGGCCCCTGCCTCTCGGGCCAGGACACAGGCGCGCACTTTTTCTTCCTGGGTGAGCAGGGCTGTCTCCAGGATCACCTTGGTCTGGGAATCCGCCTCGTGACAGGCCCGGACTACTTCCTCCATGTCCTTGCGCACAGCCTCGTCCTCATGCGATTTGAGGGCACCCACGTTGATCACCATGTCGATCTCTCGCGCCCCGTCGAACAGCGCGCGCCGGGCCTCGTACACCTTTGCATCGGTGGTGGTGGCGCCCAGGGGAAAGCCCACCACGCTGGCCACCACCACCGGCGAGCCCTTCACCAGCGCGGCGCAGGTCCGGACCCAGTAAGGGTTCACGCAGACGGCGGCGAAACCATATTCCAGCGCCTCGCGGCAGAGCTGGGTGACCTGAGGGCGGGTGGCCTCGGGCTTCAGCAGCGTGTGGTCAATGAGACTGGCCAGGTCGCTGCCCGGACTGGGGCTGCCCAGGGGCAGGCCGATGCGGTCGGCGCCGCACTGGACGATGATGCGGATGCCGTTCGGGCACTCTTCCGTCCGGACGGCGTGGCAGGAACAGCTCAGCCCCTCCGGAGCGGCGGAGATCCGTTTCCAGATCTCGTCGGTAATCTGTTCGATGAGCTCGCGGCGGTCCACAGCGTTTCCCGGGCAAACGGCCGGAGGCCTCGATTATCTCCCGTACCTGCGCTCGATCTCCGAGATCTTGTTGACCCGCCGGAGGTGCCGCTCCCCTCCGAAGGGCGTCTGAAGCCACGTCTCGACGATCTTCCGAATGAGGTCCTCGTCCAGCAGGCGCGCGCCCAGCGCCAGCACGTTGGCGTGGTTGTGCTCGCGGCTGTTGCGCGCGGAGGCTTGATCATAGCACAGGGCGGCGCGGACCCCGGGCACTTTGTTGGCCGCGATGGCAGACCCGATCCCGGCCCCGTCCAGCAGGATGCCCCAGGCAAACTCACCGGAAGCCACCGCCTCCGCGACCGCAAGGGCGACGTCCGGATAATCCACGGGCTGCTCCGAGTATGTTCCGTGGTCCAGGAAGTCATATCCCAGCCCGAGCAGAAACGGCTTCAGCCGCTCCTTCACCTGGAAGCCGGCATGGTCGCTGCCCAGCGCCACCCGTTCCGCCTTTCGCTCCTGAAGAGGATCCTCCACGACCAGGGTGATCTTCCGGTCGGCCACCATCTCCTGCGCCAGCGGTGTCAAGAGCGCTCCAGGTGGAACTCGGAGGATCCCACCTTGTTCCACCCGGAGCACCTCTTCTTGAGTCACAACAGCGCGTTTCCTCTTATCTTCCATCGAGGGTCACCCGCACCGGGACTCTGAAAATCCCCCGGGCCTGGGGAACGCCAACCTTCCGCCGGTCCAGAATTTCGTACCAAACCGGCAACCGGGACTTGCGGTCGACGTCGAAAATTTCCAGTTCCTCCCCGGCGCCGGACGGAAGCGCCACTCTCCAGCGAATGCGGGCCGTGAGAGGATAAGCTGAGGGAAGGGGCAACTCCAAGCCGGTGACTTCCACCGCGACGGCTTCCAGGGAAAGAGCCCGAGCGCCCAGCGCCACGGTCAACCCGGAGGATGCTTCGGAACAGACGTAGCGCATCAGAGCGGCCTGTTCCAGGTCCCCGAGCCAGCCGTCGGCGTTGCGGTCAAACCGGGCACGCAGGTCGGAAGACAAGCCACGGTCGGCAACCTGGTACGTTTGAAAAATCTCCACCGCCCCGGCCTCGATCAGGATGCGATCGTGCTTGGACCAGGGGCCCCGGTGGGCAAATGCCGCCGACACCGCGAGCAGGTAACACACGCCGCCCAGAACCCTTCGCCAGCGTTTCATCGATCCGTCTCCGGAGGATCGAACTTTCCGTTCCCGTCCGCGTCCACCCAGATCGGGTTGGTAAAGGCCAGCGGCAGAATTTCCCTCTCCCCGGCGGGAGGAAGGACAGGCGACAGGGGCCGGTTGCCCCGAACCACCACCACATACCAGGTGTCCCTGGACGGTCGCACGGCAATCTTCCGCCGGAACTTCTCTGCGGTCGGCACAGCGCCCACCAGGAAGCGCTCCAGGTTCTTCCCGTTGGCGATGACCTCCACCTCGGACACGTCCACCCAAGCCGGGCTCTGGACCCGTACCTCCAACTCCAAGGGACCGCCTCCACCAGAAACCATGGACCCCACCGGTTTCCCAGCTGCCGAAAATTCCACGAACGGACCGTTGCTCACCACAATGCGGTGTTCCCGGACGGCTCGAACCAGATCCTCTTCCGAGATGCTGGAGGGCGAGTCCGTCCCCAACAGCACGAAGTTACGAGGATACCCTGCCTCCTGAGACACGATCTGGTGGGAATCGGAGTTTCCCGTGGCCGTATAGCGGTACCCGCGGTTGAGAAGATGGTACCAGTCGGAAAGCACCGATTGGGCATCGGCGACGTACTTTCCGTTGAACACCTCGATGGCATCGAACTCGTCCGAGTAGTCCGCCCGGGAGGGCCGACCCGTCTCGGGATCGAGACCAAAGTTGTTAAAGTAGCCGATGGTGCCGTTTCGGGGGTGGTTCACCTGGATGACTTCCTCGCCAGGATCTTCCCGGGTCTCCTCAAACAAGCCCCCGGGGGTCTTTCCGTTCACCAAGATCGCACCGTTGCCCGGTAACTTGGGATTCCTCTCCAGCGGGAACGCGTTGAAGTGGATCATCCCGGAGACGGTGACCTCATTACCGATGACGGACCTCACCCACCCTTCTGCCCTCAGCTCGCGAATGGCAGGGCCGTAGTCGGTGATGAAGTTATGGTCCGTGGCAACGGCCAGCTCCACGCCCTCTGCCATCAGGTCGATGATCTTGTCCCGCAGCGGGATGTTGCTGTCGAAGCTAAACTCCGAGTGGAGATGAAAGTCAGCTGAAAGGTACCCCCGGGTGCCCACGACGCGGTCCAGCGTCGCGGAAACCCCTGCGTTCTCGCCGGGGCGCACCTGGATTCGCTCCACGTGGATTTCGTACTCAATGCCCCTGGAGACAGTGACCTCGTACAGGCCGGGCGGCATCACCGACGTTCCCTCCCCCGTCCCGGTGAAGATGACGTTCTGAGCCCCGGCGGAATGATGGGTCGGGCCCAGGTAGGGATCCGGGGAAGCTCCCAGGCCCTTGAAGGTGAGCTTGGCGGGCAAGGCACGACCGTCCTTGCCATCCTTCACCGAGTACAGGATCCTCCCGGGCTTCGAGAGCACGAAGTCTTTGCGATGGATCGCTGCGGCGCTCACCTGGAACCTGGTGGAATCCGACGGGCTGCGCCCCACGGAGGAAGCATGCGACGAATAGGTTCCGGCAGGTAAGAGCACGGAGAAGGTCCCGTCTTTTCCTGAACGGGCCGAAAGAAACGGCCGGCGCGAAGAATCCAGCACCTCGACCGTTGCGCCCGGCACAGGGGTTCCAGTGCCTTCCTCCTGGACCTTTCCCGCCAGTTGAGCGGTGGGCGTGCTGCGCAGCCGATAAACGGCGTCCGTGACCGAGGCGATGTCGCCCCGTCCTACGAGCAGATAGCGGTCGTAGGTCACTCGGGCACCGGGGCGCACGTTCACGGTCTTAACGTTCATGTCACTCCAGTTACTTCCGTTCGGACCGAAAAATTTCCCTCCAGGGATGGTGTAGCCATAGGAAATGCCTTCGCCCACGCTGGCCATCCACTCCGCCGTGGCATTGACGCCACCGAGGTGGTGACCGTATCCGGGCGCGAAATGATCCGTGTATCCCCACTGGACCACGTCCCCCACCTCGAAGGACGCGTACGATTTCTTCCCACGGTTCTCCAATACGGTGCGGACCAGAAGGTGTTCGGCCTCCGGGTACAGGATGTAATCGGTGACGACATGGAGCGCCGCGTCTTCCGTGTCTGCCCCGGTGGCCCGAAGGACCGCGGCTTTCCCAGAGCTTCCGTCGTCCACGACGTCGAGCCGTGTGTAAGCTGCCTGCCGGGGGAACTGGTTATCGAAATAAGTGAAGACCTGCTTCAACAGGTCCACGTTACCGTCCACCCAGGCGACGTCCAGGATGTTGCCCCCGGTCTTCGCAAAACCATGGGGCCGGGAGACCTCATCCACAAGGACTTTGACCCTGCCGTTCGTCAGCAGGTAATCTCCCACGGCGCCGTCCGCTCCTCTTCCCTGGCAGAGGTCCTTGTCGGACGTGATCCTTCGGGCCGAGGCTTGGGGCGGCACCGGGACGATGAAGATCAGGAGAGCCAGCAGCGAAGCCATCCGGTTCACAGAGTCCTCCCGCCTCTTGCTAGATCACGCCCTCCGCGCGGAGCTGGTCGATCTCGGAAGGAGACAGGCCCAGACAGTCTCCGTAAAACTCCCGATTGTGCTCGCCCAGCTCCGGAGGTGGCGCGGCGGCACCGCCGATGGGTAGAGAAGATCGAAGGGGCAAGCCCACGGTTCGAACCTCGCCCCAGCGTGGATGTGCGGCCTCCAGAATGAGCCCCCGGTACTGCACCTGGGGATCGGACAGGGCCTGGGAAACGCTGCGGACCCTTCCGCAGGGGATGGCGGCTTCCCTCAGGAGCTGAACCCATGCGTCCGCCGTGCGGAACTGCACGAGGGGGGCCAGCGTGTCCTTCAAAGCGGTGTAATTTCGGACGCGATCAGCGTTGGTGGCAAACCGGGGATCGCCTGACAACTCCGGATGGCCCAGCAGCTCGCAGAGCTTCCGCCACTGCCCTTCGGTCCCGGCGCCGATCATCACGTAGTCATCCGCTGCCTCGAATGCCTCATACGGCACGATGGAAGGATGGCGATTCCCCATCCGTACCGGCTCCTGGCCGGTGGCGAAATAGATGCCGACCTGATAGGTGAGCGTGGAGAGCATGGAATCCAGCAGGGGTACATCGAGCCACTGGCCGCTACCCATGCGCTCCCTCTGATACAGTGCGGCCAGGATGCCTTGAGAAGCCCACATCCCGGTCGCAATATCGGCGATGGAGATGCCCATCTTGGTGGGCGGGCCCTCGGGAAACCCACTCACGCTCATGACTCCACTCTCCGCCTGGGTGATCAAGTCGAACCCAGGTTCCGAGCTCCGCGGGCCGGCCTGGCCATAGCCGGAGATGGAGCATACAATCAGGCGGGGGTTGAGGCTGGAAAGCACTTCGTAACCCAGGCCGAGGCGGTTCAGGGTTCCCGGCCTGAAGTTTTCCACCAGAACGTCCGCCTGCCGGACGGCGCGAAGCAACAAGGCGCGCCCCTTCTCGCTCTTCAGGTTCAGGGTGATCCCCTTCTTGTTCCTGTTGATGCTGAGAAAGTAGGTCCCCACGCCTCCCAGGAACGGCGGTCCCCAGTGCCGGGTCTCGTCTCCGCGGCCGGGTTCTTCGACCTTGAAAACGGTGGCCCCCAGATCGCCCAGCGTCATGGTGCAGAAGGGACCCGACAGGATCCGGGAAAGATCCAGCACCACAATTCCTTGCAGCGGACCCGCAGGCATGGTAGAAGATGGCACCGGGATGGGCACAAGAGCTTGAGGATACCATGCAGGCCAACATGCGGGAAGACGTTTCGGAAGTGCTCTTGAAGGGCGACGTGATCCAGAAGCGGGTCCGCGAGATGGGCAGACAGATCACGGAGGACTACGCCCGGCTGCATCCCCACTTGATCTGCATCTTGAAAGGGGCGACGGTCTTCCATGCCGATCTCATGCGCGCCATCCCCCTGCCCCTCTCCGTGGATTTCATCGCCGTGGCCAGCTATGGCATGTCCACCCACTCGTCCGGCGAGGTACGCATTCTCAAGGACTTGGACGAGAGCATCGAAGGCCGCGACGTGATCCTGGTGGAAGACATCGTGGACACCGGCCTGACCCTCAACTATCTGGTCCACAACCTCCAGTCCCGAGAGCCCTCCTCCCTGAAGGTGGCTACCCTCCTGAGCAAGCCTGTCCGCCGCCAGGTGGAAGTCGATCTGCACTACGTTGGCTTCGAGATCCCCGACAAGTTCGTGGTGGGATACGGACTGGATTACGCCCAGCGGTACCGGAACCTCCCGGACATTTGCGCCCTCCGTCTCGAGCCCAGAATCGACGGACCGTGATGGGGAGATCGCAAAGCCAGGCGGCCCTTCGTCCAGCGTGTCCGTCAGGCCGAGCCGGGGAAAAATGGGGACAGGCTACTCATTTCCCGGCATTTGATGTCCCGGCAACTCCTTCTGCTGGAAATGAGTAGCCTGTCCCCATTTTTCCTTCACGCTCGCGGCTCGAAGTTCTCATGATTCAACGTCCTTGTACCCCGTGTTACTGAGGCATTCCCGGCTGCCGGTTTTTCTTGTTGACAACAGCCCCTCAAGAGTTCACTGTCAGGCCGAACTACTACATCAAGTCTCTCTTCCTTTGGGCGGGGCGTCGGGCGAAGGGCAAGTCTCATTGGCAGTGGCGAGCCATGAAGCGCAGGTACGATGTGCGGAGCGTTGCCATTTGGGTGGTGCTTTCACTGACCGCGTTCGCGCTCCATGGGAAAGCCTCGAACGCCGGCTCCACCGACGCCCCTATCGCCGCAACCAGCGCTCCGGTAAGCCAAACGCATTTCGCCCAGTTCGCTAACGGTGCGAACTTCGTTTCCTCCCTCCTTCTCACCAACCCATCGCGCACGGAAACCGCCAGCGGTTCTGTGAGCTTCTTCAATGATGAAGGACAGCCGCTTTTTGTTCCCCTGAACGGAGAGCCATCGGCCAGCTCGGTTTCTTTTACGATCCAGCCCCTGGGCAGCACCACTTTCACGAGTGACGGAGCAGGGGACTTGGTCTCAGGATCGGCGCGAGTCGGCACCAACATTCCAGTGGCAGGAGTGGTTCGGTTTTCCTTTCCCGGCCTGGGCATAGCAGCGGTGGGGGAAGGTGTTCCACTTCGAGCTTTGATGACGCCGGTCGTGCGCGATGCAAGCAGCGGATTAAACACAGGGATTGCGATCAGCAATACGCAGCCCGGTGAAGTCAAGTTGGTATTTTCGTTGCGCGCGCTGGATGGCCGCGAGGTGGGCAGCGGGTCAGCTTCAGAGAGGCTCCCTGCGAACGGGCATCTGGCCAAATTCATCGATGAATTGTTTCCAAAGGCGAATACCGCAAACTTCCAGGGGACGTTGATTGTCACCGCCACGACATCCGGAGGCAAGGTGGCCGCCACCGCGATTCAACTCGGATCGTCTGCTGGGGAATTCACCACGTTGCCGGTGGTAGCGGTCGAGCCGGCGCCAACAACGAGGCAGTTGTTTTTTGCCCAATTTGCTAATGGCTCAGGCTGGACTTCTTCGCTCTTTCTCACAAACCCCTTGGGCTTCTTCGCAGCCACTGGCGAGCTGAGCTTCTTTGACGATCATGGCAATCGCTTGGCGGTCTCAGTGGGCGGGAAACCGGCGTCAGCCCGTGTGTACTTTAACCTTCCACCACAAGGAGGTGCGGTTTTCACGACCGACGGACAGGGGAGACTGATTTCAGGATCGGCCAGAGTCACTGCCGGCAGCCCTATAGGAGGGGTATTAAGGTTTGCCTATCCGAGGCTGGGGATTGCGGGAGTTGACGCCAGTGTTGCGACGTCAGGATTCATTACCCCGGTGACAAGAAGCGCCGCAAGGAACATCAGCACTGGGGTGGCGATCACTTCTGTCGGTCCGCCGGTGACGGTGAGTTTGACGTTGAGAAACCAAAACGGAGAGCCGGTGGCAGGTGGTGAGGCTACGTCACAACTGCCTGCCAATGGATACTTGGCCCGATTCATTGAGGATCTGTTTCCGAATGCCGATGCGGGAGAGTTCGAGGGGACGCTGACGGTGACGGCCGAAGGGGGAAACGTGGCGGGAACTGCGATTCAGCTCGGCTCAAGGGCAGGTGAATTCACAACGATGCCTGTAACAGCGCTCAGGTGATCTTATCTACGTTGACAAACAATTTCGCCATGCCACGGTGCAGGAGGCACCGCTTCCCGCCCCGGGGAGAGAAGACTGCCGCCCCACCGTCAAACGAGACACCCCACCTATTGCTGAGTACCTGAAAAGACAGGCTGGTCTTGCCGAGCTTGCCAGAGGAAGGAATCGGGCTCGACCCGCACCTTGGGCAACTCCGCCAAGGATGCCTGCAGGGCATCACACACCCGGCTACCCGCACAAAGTAGCTCGGCGTTAGTTAAGTTATAGTTAGTTGCCAAGATCAACCTGATCTCGGGCGCCCTGCGATGAACGTTGAACAGTTTGGCCTCTCGGAAGGACCGATGGACTCTGGTCGAGTCGCCAGACTGAAGAGCACCAGGCCAGGGGCAGTGCGCCCACCTTTACCTTGTGTCCTATATGCCTGCTTGAGAGTTCCTATACGATCTGGGACAGGAAGCTGGTCCCGAGGGGGAGCTGGAGACCGAAGTTCTCTGCGATGGTCTGGCCGATGTCGGCAAGGCTTCTTCGGACACCCAGGTCCACGTTGCGGCGGAGGGAGGGCCCGTAGGCGACGACCGGAACATATTCTCGCGAGTGGTCCGTGGAGGGAGTCACGGGATCGTTCCCGTGATCGGCGGTGAAGATCACGCACTCGTTGGCACGGAGAAGCGCCAGCAGCTCCGGCAACCGGGCATCGAACGCCTCCAGCGCGCTGGCGTACCCCTCCACGTCGTTCCGGTGGCCGTAGAGGGTGTCGAAATCCACCAGGTTGGTGAAGATCAGGCCAGGAAACTCCTCCCGGAGCAGGTCCATGGTCTTGTCCATGCCATCCTCGTCGTTTCTGGTGTGGATCTCGCGTGTGATGCCCTTGCCTGAGAAGATGTCCCAGATCTTCCCCACCCCCGCCACAGGATAACCCCAGTCCTTCAATAGATCCAGCAAGGTGGCGGCCGGCGGCGCGACGGCGAAATCGCGACGGCGGTGGGTGCGGGTAAAGCTGCCGGGTTGGCCCACAAACGGACGGGCAATCACTCGGGCCACGCGATCCTTCCCCATGAGGATGGCCCGGGCCTTCACGCACATCTCGTAGAGTTCCTCCACAGGGACGACTTGCTCGTGGGCAGCGATTTGAAACACGCTATCGGCCGACGTGTAGACGATGGGCTTCCCCGTCCGGAGATGTTCCTGTCCCAGCTCCTTGATGATTTCGGTCCCGGACGCCGCATAGTTCCCCAGGATGCCCCGGCCGATCGCCGCCTGGAAAGCTCGGATGATGCTCGACGGGAAGCCACGAGGATAGGTGGGAAAGGGATTCTCGGTGAGGATACCGGCCATCTCCCAGTGGCCTGTGGCCGTATCCTTGCCCGCCGAAGCTATCGCAGCCTTCCCGTAGATGCCCAGGGGCGAGACCGCTGCGGGCTGGGCGAAAGGGCGGATGTTGAGCAGGCCCAGGGCCTGCAAGTTCGGGATCTTCACGTCTCGGTGTTCCAGGATGTGACCCAGCGTATCGCTCCCCTCGTCCCCGAAGGTAGCGGCATCAGGCATCTCGCCTATGCCCAGGCCGTCCAGGACCACCAACACAAATCGCTGGAGTGCGCTTCCTCGGCTCATAGCCCCTCGTACCGTCGCTTCACCGGAGTTCTCTTTCGGCGTTTAAGATACCAGGGGGCCAGGAACGAGATCAATACGACCAGGAGAAAGTCACGGACCTTGTGAACGGAAAGCTCCTGCCACGGAATATCCGAGGTGCGCACCGCCCAGAGCCCCGTCCCGACCGCCACCAGGAGCGGAGCCGTCCAGCGCTTCCAGTCTCTCATTGGAAAAAGGATGGCACGGGGGAGACGAGGAGTACAGTCGGAGTTTCTACGGACGTGTCTGGGCTGGCATCAGGCTGGCACGGATGCGTCTCTGGAATTCTCGGGCCTTTTCCAGGATCGCAGGTTCATCCAGGTTCAGGAGCCGGCCGTCCCTCAGCACGGGCTTGCCATCGATCCAGACCGAGCGCACGTCACTTCCTTTTAAGGCGTATACCAGCTGGGAATAAACGCTGTACAGGGGCTGAGCGCGAGCACGGTTGAGATCCAGAAGGACCAGGTCCGCTTTCTTCCCGACCTCCAGGGACCCCAGCTGGTCTTCCAGGTTCAAAGCCGCGGCGCCCCCGACGGTGGCCATGCGGACCACCTCTCGCGCCTGGAGGACGGTGGGGCTCAAGCGATGGATCTTGTGCAGCTTCGAAGCGAAGTCCATGGCCTCGAACAGGTCCAGGTTGTTATTGCTGGCGGCTCCGTCCGTGCCCAGGCCCACGGCGATCCCGGCAGCCAGCAGCTCGGGCACCGGGGAAACGCCGGAACCCAGTTTCATGTTGCTTTCCGGATTGTGGGAGACGCCCACGCCCGCCCGGGCCAGCAGGTCGATCTCCTCTCGGGTGACGAAGATGACGTGAGCCGCCAGAACCCGGTCTTCCAGGAAACCGATCTCCTGAAGATACGCGGTGGAAGTCGTCCCGTGCCTGGCCCTGACCTGCTCGATCTCGTCCCGGGACTCTGCCAGGTGGATCAGCAGTGGCACGCTGTGCCGGTCTGCCAGCTGTTTGGACGCCAGTAGCGTCTCTTTGGAACACGTGTACGGTGCGTGTGGCGCCACGGCGGGGATGACCAGCGGATCTTTCTTCCAGCGCCGGATGAACCCATCTGTGTATTGGAGGGCCTCCTGAGCGGTTTTGAAATCCGGCGCCGGGAAGTCCAGGACCGTCTCCCCCGCCACCGCCCGCATGCCAGCCTCCTTCGCCGCCCGGGCCACCTCTTCCTCGAAGTAATACATGTCCACGAACAGGCTGGTACCGCTGCGGATCATCTCAGCGGCTGCCAGCCGCGTCCCCCACCGCACGAAGTCGGCGTTCACGTTCCTCGCTTCGGCAGGCCAGATGTAGTTCTTGAGCCAGTCCATGAGCTCCAGATCATCGGCCACCCCCCGAAACAGGGTCATGGCGGCATGGCCGTGAGTATTGATGAGGCCCGGCATGACCAGGTGGCCTTTCGCATCGATCCTGGCTCTGGGTCGAAAAGCGCCCGCCTCCCGGGCAGGGCCCACGGCTACAATCCTGTCGCCGCGGAAGGCGACAAATCCTGGGTCATGGACGGTCCCGTGGGGGTCCACCGTCACCACCACACCGCCGTCGATCAGCAGCTCCACGTCCCGCCGCAGAGATGCCTGGAGGGCGATCCAGGTCAAGAGGAGCGACAGAAGAGCGTTCATTTCTTCAACGTGGCACTGTCAAAGGGATGAGGAAGCAGCTTTTGGACGCGATACTTACTGGTCTTGCCCGAGGGAGTCGCAACCAGTACGGGGATGTCCCCGCAAAACTCCCAGAGCAGCTGCCGGCACGACCCGCAGGGGGAGGCCCCTTTTTCCGAACTGGACGCCACGGCGATCTTCCGGAACTTCCTGACGCCCTCAGAGAGGGCTTTGAAGATCGCCACCCGCTCCGCGCACACCGTCAAGCCGTACGTGCTGTTCTCGATATTGCAGCCCCGGTAGACTTTGCCATCGCCGCCCAACAGCGCTGCGCCCACGCGGAAGCGGGAGTACGGCGCCACGGCAAACTGCAGGGCCTTGTGAGCTTCTGCGATCAGTTGCTGGTCGGTCATGGCAGCCCTCGTGGCGCGCTGGCCCGAGAGAAATCTACGCCAACCTGCCGAGCACCTTTCTCAACAGCGAGACGAATTGGACCTGGACCCGTTCGGCGATGGCCATCACCTCGGCATGGTCCAGTTTTCTAGCGAGAATGCCAGCCGCCATGTTAGTAATGCAGGAAATGCCCAGCACCTTCATGCCCATGTGGTGGGCACCGATGGTCTCGGGCACCGTGGACATGCCCACGGCGTCGGCCCCGAGTTTGCGCAACATCCGAATCTCGGCGGGCGTTTCATAGCTGGGCCCGGACAGGCCGGCGTACACGCCTGACACCATCTCCAGGCCCAACTCATCCGCAGCCTGACGAGCCAGTTCTTGCAGGGCGGGGTCGTAGGGGTAGGTCATGTCGGGAAACCTCGGACCCAGTTCCTCCAGGTTTTGGCCCCTCAGGGGGTTGTCGCCCATTAAGTTCAAATGGTCACGGATCAGCATGAGCTGGCCTGGGCGAAAGCTCTCGTTGATGCCCCCTGCCGCATTGGTCACCACCAGAATTGAGGCCCCAAGGAGCCTCAGAACTCGAACGGGAAATACCACCTCAGCGAAGGAGTAGCCCTCGTAGGGGTGGACGCGCCCCTGCATGGCCGCGACGGCTACTCCTTCAGCCCAGCCCAGGACCAAGTTGCCAGGGTGCCCCACTACCGACGACACGGGAAAGTGGGGGATGTGCCGGTACGGGATACGGACCGCCCCGGAAAACTCATCGGCCAAGCCCCCCAGCCCCGACCCCAGCACCAAGCCCACGCGAGGTGAAACAGGAGAGTGGCTCCGAATGAACTCCGCCGCCGCGCGCAGCTTCTCGAGCTCGCTCACGCTTTCTCACCCCCCCAAGAGCCCGGCGATGGCAGCCGTCATGTAGGTGGCCATGGAACCCGCCATGACGGCCCGCAGTCCCAATCGAGCGAGGTCGTGCCGCCGACCGGGGGCCAGGCCGCCGATTCCGCCGAGCTGGATCCCGATGGAGCTGAAATTAGCGAAGCCGCACAAGGCATAGGAGGCGATGATCTCGGACCGGGGGCTCAGGTGCACAGCGGGATCCTTCAGAAGGGTGGCCAGGTTCACGTAAGCGACGAACTCGTTGATCACCAGCTTTGTCCCGAACAAGCCTCCCACCAGCCGGCTCTCGCTCCAGGGAACACCTAGAAGAAAGGCCAAAGGCGAAAACGCGTACCCGAAGAGGCGGTTGAGGGTCAGATCGACGGGGAGGTTCGTCCACCGGGTCCAAAGCACCGAGGCCCAACTCAGCAGGCCGTTGAGAAGGGCGATGAGGGCGATGAAGGCAATGAGCATTCCCCCCACGTTGATGGCCAGCCGGACGCCGGTTGCGGCCCCCCGTGCCGCGGCGTCGATGACGTTTACGTCCTCCTTCTGCACCTCCAGCTTCACGCTCCCCGCTGTTTTGGGCACCTCCGTCTCGGGCAGGAAAAGCTTCGACATGAGGACGGCTGCCGGCGCAGCCATCACGCTCCCCGCCAGCAGGTATTCCGCCCGGACCCCCAGGGACACGTAGCTGAGCAAGATGGCGCCCGAGACGGTGGCCATCCCTCCGGTCATCACACACAACAGCTCGGAGAGGGTCATCGCCGGAATGTACGGAGCGATCAGGATGGGCGCTTCGGTCTGGCCCATAAACACGTTGGCTGCTGCTGACAGGGATTCGGCGCCGCTGACCTTCATGGTCTTCGCCATAATTTTGGCCATCACCAAGACCACCTTCTGCATAATCCCCAGGTAGTAGAGGACGGTGAAGAAGGAGGAAATGAAGATGATCAGCGGCAGGACCTTGAACGCGAAGATAAAGCCGAAGGTCTCGGGTTTCGCCAGGTTGCCGAAGACAAAGACTGAACCCTCGTCGGCGAATCGCTGGAAATAAGTCACGCCCTCCGCGATCTTCTTGAACGCGAACCGGCCCGGCCCCGTCCTCATGATGAGGAAGGCGAAAATCAGTTGAAGCCCGAGTCCCCACAGGACCAGCCGGATCTTCACCGCCTTCTTGTTGTTGCTCATCAGGTAGGCCACGGTCAGGAGCAGAAGCAGTCCAAGGATGCCGATGTATCTCAACGCCAACTCCTCTGGACGAAGACCCAGGAACGCAGCCGCCCCAGGCGGGCGCGTCCAAGTTTCGGGATTCCCCGCACCTACCCCACCTTTCCCCGCGACTTTTAACCACTTGTTTTGACAGGCGCGGGGCAAAGTACTTGGTAGGTGCGGGGATTATAACGGGATTTGCCCTACTGCAAAATCTTTTTGATCAGGGCAGGAGGCTGGGCTGGCTGGTGATCCCAATGATACGCCCCCAGGACCTGCTCCAGCGAGGCGGGGACTTTGCCGGGATCGTTGTACAACAGCGTGCAGAGCGGCTCGCCGCGCTCCACGCGATCGCCAACCTTCTTGTGTACCAGGATCCCCACGCTGGGGTCCACCTGCGCTTCCATGCGATCGCGTCCGGCTCCCAGGAGCATGGCGGCGTGCCCGATCTTCTCCGCATCCATACCGGCAACGAAAGCTGCCTGGGGCGAGGCCACCTCCTGCCGAAGCCGGGCATGGGGAAGGCGGTCCGGGTGTCTCACAACGGCCGAGTCGCCGCCCTGGAACTCGATCACCTGCTCCAACTTCTCCAGGCCCGCTCCCGAACGGAGACAGTCCGTGATGCGGCCCCTCCCCTCGGGCAGGTCCTTAACGGTTCCGGCAAGCACCAACATGTGGGATGCCATTTCCACGCACAGCAGGCGAAGGTCCTCGGGCCCGTCTCCCCCCAGGACTCGGAGAGCCTCCTCCACCTCCACCGCGTTGCCCACCGCATGACCCAAGGGCTGGTTCATATCCGTCAAAAGGGCCACGCTCTTCATGCCCAACGCCTTGGAGGTCTCCACCAGGGCTCGCGCCAGGGACTCGGCCAGCACCTCGGTCTTCATGAAGGCTCCGGTCCCCACCTTCACGTCCAGCAGCAGGGCGTCGATCCCTTCGGCCACCTTCTTGCTCACGATGCTGCCCACGATGAGAGGGATGCTCTCCACGGTGGCGGTGACATCCCGCAAAGCGTAAAGTTTCTGGTCTGCAGGCACCAGATCCTCGGTCTGGCCGATGAATGCCAGGCCGTTTCGTTCCAGGGCCCGCTTGAACTCTTGTTCCGTGCAACGGACCCGGAACCCGGGAATCGACTCCAGCTTGTCCAGGGTCCCCCCGGTATGGCCCAGTCCCCGTCCCGACATCATCGGCACCACCACGCCCGCCGCAGCCGCCAGCGGCGCCACCACGAGGGAGACTTTGTCACCCACGCCGCCCGTGCTGTGCTTGTCCACCTTGGGAGCCGGGAGGAAGCTCAGATCCACCACCTTCCCAGTCTCCAGCATGCTGCGAGTCAGGCTCTGGGTCTCCACCATGGTCATGCCGCGGAAAACGACCGCCATCAAGAACGCGGCCATCTGGTAGTCGGGAACTTCCCCCGCCACGTACCGCCGGATGAGAAGGGCGATCTCCTCACAGGAAAGTTCCTGCCCGTCCCGCTTCTTCCTGATCAGATCCACGATGCGCATGAAGCACCCGCGGCGTGCGCCTTACAGCCAGCCGGCAGCTCGGTCCTCGCGCCCGCAGGCAAAAAAAAAGCTACCATCCCCGAAGGATGGTAGCTTGTCCCGGAAAGGTTGTCCAGTCCCGTTCCAACTCCTCGTCCAACCAGCGCTCCACCGCGGCCGTGCCAGGAACCTGACACAGGAACGCATGCCCTTTAACGAAGATGTTGGAACGAGACCAGCTATCCCTCCGACCGAAAGCCTCGGAGCTTCTTTCGAAGTCGCTTCCTGGCCAGCGCCTGCTTGATCCTGCGCTTTTCGCCGGGTTTCATGTAGAAAGAGTGTCTCTTGACCTCCTTGATGATGTCTTCCTGTTGCACCTTTCGCTTGAACCGACGAAGGGCATTTTCCAGGGACTCTCCCTCTTGCACAATGACTTCAGCCAAAAAATTCACACCTCCAGACCGTATTGGATTTTAGATCACGTTTTGAATTAATAATTTACGGTTGACCTGGCGGCTTTGTCAAGGGATTCTTCCCGAATTCTTTCGCCCCTGCGGCTCAAGGGCGTTGGAAGCGCCGGACCATCCGGGATCGGATTTGAGGGTCCAGGATCTCTCGAGCCACGCGGTCCCCCTCCCCATACTCCTGCAGCGCATCGTAGCACTCGACTAAACCTAACTGGGCCTGGAGCTTACACTCGCTGCAGGCCGTCGTCTGCAGGACCTTCTTGAACGGCTCCAGCGCCGCCTGGTAGCGGCGGCGCATCTGAAGGAGCGTTCCCACCTTGAGCTGAGCCTGCTCCCGGAGGTGGCCCCCAGCGCCGTCGTCGATCAGCTTTTGATAGTCGAAGAGGGCTCGATCAAACTCGTTCAACTTGAAATAGCAGGTGGCCACCGCCAGCCGGTGCTGCATCTGCTCCTTTTCGTCGAAAGAGAGACGGGCCAGTTGCTGGTGGGCCGCCAGGGCTTTTCGCAGGTCGCCGATTTCATTCTCGTAAAGGTCGGCCACGCGGGAGAGCGCCTGAAGGCGATGCTCGCTGCGGGGATACCGTTCCAGGAACGCCTGGTAGAGCTTCAGGGCCTTCGCGGGGTTGTTCAACTGAAGAGAAGCGATGGCAGCGGCCTCGCGCAAAGCGTCGGCCGCGAGTGGACTCTCGGGGTGGAGCTCCGCCACGTTTTGAAACGCTTCCACAGCTTTCTGGTACTCGGCGTTTCTCCACAACTTCTCCGCTTGCCGGTAGAGCTGGACGTCCTGGGGCCCGCACGAGGCCAGGAGCACCCAGCCGATCATGGCCGTGAGGGCGCCCGGGCGCTGGAGTTGAAACGCCCGCCTAAACCGTTTGTTCCTCGCCATTGGCTGAGTCCGTCACCAGGGAAACGGCGGCCACATAGCCCCCTTCCTCCACCTTGATCAGCTTGACTCCCTGGGCGCTGCGGGAGACGGTCTGCTTGATGTCGGCAGCCTGCAGGCGAATCAGCTTGCCGGAGGCCGTGATCAGCATGACCTCGGAGTCCTCCGTCACATGACACACACCCACGACCTTGCCGTTCCTGGCAGTGGTTTTCATATTGATGATGCCCTTGCCGCCCCGGGATTGGACCCGGTATTCCTCCAGGCTGGTGCGCTTTCCAAACCCTTTCTCGGTCACGGCCAGGATCATGCCCTCTCCCCCTCGGAACGTCCTCATGCCCACCACCCGGTCACCGGGACGTAAAGTGATGCCCCGGACGCCATAGGCCGTGCGGCCCATGTCGCGGACCTCGGCTTCGGCAAAGCGAATCGCCTTGCCATCCCGGGTGCACAGCAGCACCTCGTGGGAGCCGTCGGTCTGCTCGGCAGAGATCAGCTCGTCCCCCTCCTCGACGGAGATGGCGATGATGCCACTGGAGCGCGGGTGGGAGTATTCGGTCAAGGCGGTCTTCTTCACCGTGCCCTGCCGGGTGGCCATGATCACGTGCTTCCCTTCGTCAAAGCTCCGGACGGAGATCATGTCGGCGATCTTCTCGTCGTGGCCCATGCCCACCAGATTCACGATGGCCTTCCCCTTGCCTGCCGCTCCCACATCGGGGATCTCGTACACTTTGAGCCAGTACACCCGTCCCTTGCTGGTGAAGATGAGGATGTAACTGTGGGTCGGAGCCACAAAGAGGTGCTCAATGAAGTCCTCCTCGCGGGTGGTCATGCCGATCCGTCCCTTTCCACCCCGTTGCTGGGCCCGGTAGACCTGGGCGCTGGTCCGCTTGATATACCCGGAGTGGGTGACGGTGATGACCATGTCCTCCTCACGGATCAGGTCCTCCAGGGTCAGCTCCACTTCCTCGTCCACGATCTCGGTCCGACGGTCGTCCCCATACTGCTTCTTGACCTCCTCCAGCTCACGGATGATGACGCCCCGAAGGCGTACCTCGCTTGCCAAAATCTCCTTGAACTCGGCGATCCTTTTCAGAGTCTCGGCGTATTCCTCCAAGATCTTCTCGCGCTCGAGGCCGGTCAGGCGCTGCAGCTTCATATCCAGGATGGCGTGGGCCTGTGCCTCCGAGAAGCCGAACGTACTCCTCAGGCGCTCGCCGGCCTCCGCGGGCGTTTTGGACTCTCGGATCAACCGGATGACCTCATCCAGGTGGTCCAGAGCCAGCCTCAGGCCTTCCAAGATGTGGGCCCGCTCCTCCGCCTTGCGGAGGTCGTAGAGAGTGCGCCGCCGCACCACTTCCCTCCGGTGCTCCAGGAACAGGCTCAGGGCCTCCTGCAGGTTCAGCACCCGGGGCTGTCCGCTGACGATGGCCAGCATGATCACCCCGAAACTATCCTGCATGGGAGTCAGCTTATACAGGTTGTTGAGGATGATCTGGGTTGGCTCGCCCCGGCGCAGCTCCAGCACTACTCTCATCCCTTCCCTGTCGGATTCGTCGCGGATGTCCCCGATTCCCTCGATCTTCTTGTCCCTCACCAGCTCGGCGATGCGCTCGATGAGCTTGGCCTTGTTCACCTGGAACGGTATTTCCGTGATGACGATAGCCTCTTTGTCCTTGCCGATCTTTTCCACGCCCGCCCGGGCCCTGAGGGTGATGATGCCCCGGCCGGTAGCGTATGCCGCTCGGATGCCGGACCGGCCGTAGATGAAACCGGCAGTGGGAAAATCGGGCCCGGGGATCCTCTCCAGCAGTTCCTCCAGGGTCGACTCGGGCTTCTCCAGCAGCAAGATGGAGGCGTCCACAACCTCCCTCAAGTTATGCGGCGGAATGTTGGTGGCCATGCCTACGGCGATTCCGGAGGAGCCGTTGACGAGCAAGTTCGGAATCTTCGCCGGCAGGACAGTGGGCTCCTGGAGGGATTCGTCATAGTTGGCCTGCAAATCCACCGTCTCCTTCTCGATGTCCGCCAGCATCTCATCCGCCAGGCGCGCCATCCGGACCTCGGTGTAGCGCATGGCCGCAGGAGGATCCCCGTCGACGGAGCCGAAGTTTCCCTGGCCGTCCACCAGGACATATCGCATGGAAAAGTACTGCGCCATGCGCACCAGCGTGTCATACACCGCTATGTCGCCGTGGGGATGGTACTTGCCGATCACGTCTCCCACGATGCGGGCTGCCTTCTTGTAGGGCCTGTTCCAGGTATTCCCCATCTCGGACATGGCGTAGAGGACCCGCCGGTGGACCGGCTTCAGGCCATCCCGCACGTCGGGCAACGCCCGGCCGATGATCACCGACATGGCGTAGTCGAGATACGACTTGCGCATCTCGTCTTCGATATTTACCGGGATCTGTTCGAAAGCAATGGGAGTTTCGGACATAAGGATGAAGCCTTCAGCGATTGGTGGGTCAGCGTTCCAGGCCAGACCCTCACTTGGTTCAAAGCGGACTGTGCTGATGGCTGAAGTGGCACTAGATGTCCAGGTTGCGGACGTTGAGCGCGTTGTCCTCAATGAATTTCCGGCGTGGCTCCACGGCATCCCCCATGAGGATCGTGAAGATCTCGTCCGTCTCTACCGCGTCGTCGATGGAAACCTGGAGCAGACGACGGGTCCGGGGATTCATGGTGGTATCCCAGAGCTGGTCCGGGTTCATCTCCCCAAGGCCCTTGTAACGCTGGATGACCAAGTCCTTTTTGCCGGCCGCGATGATCTGTTCCAGCAACTCCTCCTTCGAGTGCAGCACCCTCTGGGTTCCGTTCTCAGCCACCAGCAGCGGCGGATTGTCGAAGTCCGCCACTTCCTTGTACAGGGCAAAGAGCCGCTGAAACTCTGGCGAGGAGACGAACTCCCAGTTGATGACCATGGTCCCGTTGGTGGGACTGCCCAGCTCGATCTCGAAGAGACTGTGCTCCTCGTCAAATCGGAGCTTTGTCTCATAACCCCCCTCCCGAAACTGGGCGTCCAACTGTTCCAGTAGGTTACGATTCTCAAAGAGCTGCTTGATGCTCAGGTCATACGCCAGCAAGCCTTCTTTGCCCCCGATGTGAGACAGCAGGATGCGGATGATTTTGTCGTCAGACAGTCGCTTTTTTAGTTTCAGGAACACCACATTAAAGTCGGTGAGCTTCTTGAGGACCTGGATCAGCTCGGCGCCTTTGTACTCGGCGTTAAACTTCTGGATCACCACCGTCAGGTCCTCGGTGGCATGCTTCATCAAGTATTCCGTGAACTCCTTCTCGTCCCGCAGGTAGATTTCGCTCTTCGCCTTCTTGACCTTAAACAGCGGCGGCTGGGCGATGTACACGTGGCCCTTCTCCACCAGTTGGGGCATCTGGCGGTAGAAGAACGTGAGCAGCAGGGTGCGGATGTGGGATCCGTCCACGTCCGCATCGGTCATGATGATGATCCGGTGATAACGGAGCTTCGAAAGGTCGAAGTCCTTGTCCCCGATCCCGGCTCCAATGGCCTGGACCATGGTGACGATCTCTTGGTTGGTCAGCATCTTATCGAAGCGGGCCTTCTCCACGTTCAAGATCTTTCCCTTGATGGGGAGAATCGCTTGAAAGCGCCGGTCCCGTCCCTGCTTGGCCGAGCCGCCGGCGGAATCTCCCTCGACGATGAAGATCTCGCTCAACTGGGGATCCCGCTCCTGGCAGTCGGCCAGTTTGCCCGGGAGGTTGGCCGAATCCAACGCACCCTTGCGCCGGGTCAGATCCCGAGCCTTGCGAGCCGCGTCTCGCGCCCGAGCGGCATCGATGGCTTTCAGCACGATCTTCCGGGCTACCAGGGGGTTCTTGTCAAAAAAGCCGCTCAGCCGCTCGTGGACCACTGTCTCGAGGATCCCCTTGACCTCACTGTTGCCCAGCTTGGTCTTGGTCTGGCCTTCAAACTGTGGTTGCGGCAGTTTGATGCTGACGACCGCCGTCAAGCCCTCCCGAACGTCTTCGCCCTGGAGGTTCTCCTTGACATCCCTGAACAAATTGTTGGCTGAGGCGTAGCTGTTGATCGAACGAGTCAGGGCGGACTTGAACCCGATCAGGTGAGTCCCCCCCTCGTGGGTGTTGATGTTGTTGGCAAACGAGAACAGGATCTCAGTATAGGTGTCGTTGTACTGAAGCGCCGCCTCCACGAGAACGCCGTCCCGTTCCGCTGAAAAATAGATGGGTGGCTCGTGGAGTGCCGTCTTGTTCTGATTCAGGTACTCGACGAACGAGGCGATGCCACCCTCGAAGTGGAAGGCGTGCTTGCGGTCGCTCCGCTGGTCTTCAATGGTGATCGTCAGACCGCGGTTCAGAAACGCCAGTTCTCTCAACCGCTGGGAGAGAACCTCATAGCTGAAATCGGTGGTCTCGAAGATGCCCGGATCCGGCTTGAACGTGATCTTGGTGCCGCGGCGCTGCGTGTGGCCGGTCTGGCGAAAATCCGTCATGGGAATGCCGCGGCTGTAAGACTGTTCGTACACCTTTCCGTCGCGCCAGACCTCCAGGTCGAGGCGCTCGGACAGAGCGTTCACCACCGACACGCCTACCCCGTGCAGCCCGCCTGACACCTTGTAGCTAACATTGTCGAACTTGCCGCCCGCGTGCAACATCGTCATCACGACTTCTGCGGCGGACTTTCCCTTATCCCTATAAAGGTCTACAGGAATTCCCCGCCCGTCATCCACCACCGTCACAGAATTTTCGATGTGAATCGTCACCTCGATGCGATTGCAGAAGCCTGCCATCGCTTCGTCCACGGAGTTGTCCACGACCTCGTAGATCAGGTGATGGAGACCCGTCGGACCCGTGGAACCGACGTACATCGCAGGACGCTTTCGCACCGCCTCGAGGCCTTCCAAAACCTTGATGTGCTCCGCGGTATACCCGGCCCCACTCGTTCCAGAGACCCCCCCCGCAGCCGAGGAGGCTGTGACGTTGACCTTCTCTTCCATCAAGATTTCCTTAACGTATTGTAATTACTGATCGTAACACGCCTTTTTTAACCCTTTAATTATACCACAATGAGACGATTTTGGACACCGGAATTTTGTTTGGTTTCAACAATATCTAGTGGTCGGCTTTTAAAAAGATCCCAACAAATAGTGGTTGGGGAAAACAATGGTGGGAGCTTGCTTGACGGACTGGCCTTTTTGCGTTTAACTGTTAAAAAATTTCGCCCGTTCCACCTGTGCTTCGCCGTCAGGTTTTGTGGAGGTGCCGTCAGAGCTTCATGGGCATCACGACGTAACTATACTGGTAATCTTCCTCTGTGGCCGGTTGCAGCAGGCCCTGGGTCTCATCATCTTTCAGCTGAAACGAAACCTGTTTGTCGAAAGCCACGCCCAGAAAATCCAGCAAGTACTGGGCGTTAAAACCCACCTCCATCGGCTGTCCATCGTAAGAGATTTGAACGGACTCCCTCGCCTCGCCGAGGTCTGAAGTGCTGGATGTCACCACCAACTGCCCTTCGCTCAAGGACAGCTTAATCCCGTGAGATCGCTCGTCGGCCATGATGGCCGCCCGCCGGATCGCCTCCGCGAAACCTTCGGTCTCCAGCAGCAACTTCTTGTCGTTGTCCTTTGGAATCACCATCTCGTAATTCGGAAACTGCCCCGCCAGCTGACGCGAAACCATGTACCGCCCATCCACGTGGAAGTAAAGGTGGTTCTCGTCCTTGGCAAATTGCACCATCCTGTTCGGATCGCCGGCCAGCTTCGCCAGCTCGGCCAGTGTCTTCCTCGGAACCAGAACCCTGAACTCCCCTTCCAGCCCCTCCACCTTCAGCCGCTTCTCGATGTACGCCAGGCGATGGCCGTCCGTGGTCACCAGCCTGAGCCCGTCGGCATTTACCACCAGGAGCGCTCCGTTCAAAGAATAGCGGGACTCCTCCTGGGTAATCGCGAAGATGGTCCGCGAAACCATGTTGCGGAAAACCTCGCCGGGAACGGTCCACTTCCGGCCCGAATATTCCGGAATCACCGGGAAGTTGTCCTTGTGCATGCCCACCACCTTGAACCGCGACGGCCCGGAACTGACGGCCATCCACTCCTTGTCTGCAAGCTTGAAGCTTATTTCTGACTCGTCCGGGAGAGAACGCACGATGTCAAACACCTTCCGCGCCGAAACCGTCAATGCTCCCGACGACTTGACCTTGGCAGGACAGCTGCAACGAATGCTCACGTCCAGGTCCGTAGCCATAATGGTCAGGTTGGACCCTGCCGCCTCCAGCAAAAGATTGGACAGAATGGGGATCGTGTTCTTTTTCTCCACCACTCCTTGGACGTAGCCTAGCTCTTTCAAAATTTCGTTCTTCTTCACTGTAAATTCCATGAGGTGCGGCTCCCATTTTCAAAATTTCAGCGGGTTGCTCTTAAAAAAGCATTGTAATGAAAAGTCCTCACTCTTTCTAGTAGTTTTAGTAGGCGAGAGGAAAGCGTGGAGATCGGATGAACCTTCGATCGGGCTACGGATTAGCCGATCGGTCTACAGAGGATTTTGTCGAGGATTTCTTGCGGTGTAGAGCAGGGAGTTGGGATCAGGGATTCGATCCACAGGGTTTGACCGTGGCTGAGGCGCCTGTTGTGGAAAAGAGGAGAATCTCAACGCAGGGAATCAATGAGCGTATGGATGAGCTTTTGAAAGGCCGCATCGCAGCGGACGAGGTTCTGCACTTTGCGAATCGAATGGAGCACCGTGGTGTGGTGCTTGCCGCCGAACTCGCGGCCGATTCGTGGCAGGGAGGAATCGGTGAGTTCCTTGCACAGATACATGGCGATCTGACGGGGCTCGGCAATGGCCTGGGAATTGTTTTTGGCCTTCAGGTCGGCGGCCTGGAGATTGAAGTGTGCCGCCACGACTTCCTTGACGCGGTCGATGGAGATGCTTTTTTTGCCCTCGGATGCGATGTTGCGGAGGACGTCCTGGGCTAGGGAGAGGGACAGATCAAATCCTGTCAGCGACGAGAAAGCGATCAGGCGAACGAGAGAGCCCTCGAGCTCCCGAATATTCGACTTGATGTTTCCAGCAATGAAGAGGGCGACGTCGTCGGGCAGCAGCACGTTCTCCAGCGCGGCCTTCTTCCTTAAAATGGCCACCTTGGTCTCCAGGTCCGGCGCCTGAATGTCCGCGATCAGGCCCCATTCGAATCTGGAGTGCAGGCGCTCCTCCAAGGTGGGAATTTGCTTGGGCGCGCAATCGCTGGAAATGACAATCTGCTTCTGGGAGTCGTACAGGGCATTGAAGGTGTGGAAGAATTCTTCCTGGGTGCGCTCCTTTCCAGCGAGGAACTGGACATCGTCCATGAGCAGGACGTCAATGTTCCTGTATCGTTCCCGGAAGGCCGGGGTCCGATCGTACCGAATGGAATTGATCAACTCGTTCATGAACCTCTCGGAGGACATGTAGGTCAATCGTACCCGGCGGCTCTTCGCCTGGATGACGTGGCCGATGGCATGCAGGAGGTGAGTCTTGCCCAGCCCGACACCTCCGTAGATGTACAGTGGATTGTAAGCCTTGGAAGGCTGCTCGGACACCGCCAGGGCTGCTGCCTGGGCAAACTGGTTGCTGGAGCCCACTACGAACGTGGAGAAAGTGTACTGCGGGTTGAAGGAAACACATTCCGGCTCGGCCTCTTGTCGTGCGCCCTCTCCCTTATGGGATTCAGGCGGCGGGGCAGCTTCGGGAGGTTCCGAGAGCACGTATAGCCGCACCAGGAGTGGGTGCAGTCCCAGATCGGAGATGACCTGCTGGAGCTGCTGCGAGTAATGCTCTTCGATCCACGCCCGGAAGAGTGGGTGGGGAACTTGAACCAGAAGCTCGTTACCTTGCTCCGCTTGGAGGTGCGTAGGTCGGAACCACGTATCGAAGTTCTGAGGGCTGATCCGCTTCTCAAGAACTGCCAGGATCCTTTCCCAGGCGTTCATACGGGGGATGGGGGCCTGTCCGACGCGTTCCCGCAATGCCCAGTGCGCGACGGGCTCTGGCTTTCCACAACCTTTTCCACCGGCTGTGGAAAATAGCTCTTGGCTGGCCCGATGTCACTCTTCCGCGCTTCGTTTGTTTATGATTCCCTGTGGCAGCGAGCTAACGCTCGAACGAGGAAGGCGGAATCTAACACAGCGTTTTCGGGCAAAGCAAGGGGAAAGCAGCAGGAACCGGAACGCATTCTTCAAAAAACTTTCGCAATGGTGAAAAAAAATGAGTCCGTGGAAACTGGCGCAGGGCGTGGATTTACGGGCAGGCACTGGCCGAAACTCAAGACCTTTCGTTGCGCGGGTGGAGTCTTTCTATGAGATTTCCTCGAGCCTTGCGGTGAAGTGACGGAGCACCGGCGCGGCGTAGACCAACCGCAACCCGCGCACCTGCTCACGTTGTTGGTACAGTTGGATGAGGGACTCTGCCACGTAAAGGATCTGCATGGTTGGTATAAACGCGGCGAGGAATGGCCAGTCGCACCAATTCCAGACGCCCACGGGCTTAAAAATGGGAACGCCTCCTTTCTCCAAGATAGCGCACCTGACCGATGCGGAACCTCAGATAGCTCCACGACCTTGATTTTGAAGGGCTCCGATGGGAACTTCATAGGCCCAGGAGGTTGCGAGCGATGACGGAGCGCTGGATCTCGGAAGTGCCCTGGTCGATCTCCGTCATGCGGGCGTCGCGATAGAAGCGCTCCACGGGATGATCCTGGCTGTACCCGTGTCCGCCCAAGACTTGCACTGCGCCGTGAGTGACCCGGTGGCTCACTTCCGAGGCGAATAGCTTGGCTGTGGAGGCTTCCAGGCTGCACCGGGGCTGGTGGTCCCGGGCGAAGGCGGCCCGATGGGTGAGCAGGCGGGCGGCCTCAATTTCCGTGGCCATGTCCGCCAGCTTCCACTGGATCGCCTGGAAGCGGGAGAGGGCCTGGCCGAACTGCGTGCGCTCTTTGGCATAACTCAGCGCTTCGTCCAGGGCCCCCTGGGCGATGCCCACCGCCAGGGCTGCCATGCCGATTCGGCCGCCGTCCAGGCTGGCCAGAGCGATCTTGAAACCTTCCCCTTCGGCTCCCAGCCGGTTCGAGGCTGGCACGACGCAGTCCTCCAGGAAGAGGGTGGCGCACGCCGACCCGTGGATCCCAAGGAGCCGTTCCTTCTTCGCGAACCGGAACCCGGGTCGTTCTGTCTCCACGACGAAGGCGGTGATCCCTTGATGGCGCTGTTGCCGGTCGGTGCTGGCGTAGACCAGGGCCACCTGTGCGGCCTTGCCGTTGGTGATGAAGATCTTCGAGCCGTTTAGAACGTAGTCGGCGCCCCTGCGCACGGCGGTGGCGGTCTGGTTCGCCACGTCGCTGCCGGCCTCGGGCTCCGTCAAACAATAGCAGCCGATGTGCTCGCCGGACGCCAGAGGCGGGAGATAGCGGCGCTTCTGATCCCCATCGCCAGCGGCCAGGATCGGATCGCAGACGAGGAAGTTGTGGACCGACAGGATCGCGCCCACGGTGGCGCTGGTGCGAGAGACCTCCTCGACAGCCAGAACCAAAGAGAGGGTGTCCATCCCCAACCCGCCGTGTTCCCGTGGAACGATCACTCCCATCAGGCCCAGTGCGCCTGCCTTCTCCACCAGGTCCAACGGGAACTCGTCGGTGCGATCGATCTCCTCGGCCCGGGGCCGCACCTCGCCCTCAGCGAACTGCCGCGCTGTCCGCCGCGTCCGTTCTTGTTCGTCGGCGAGATCCAGCTCCATGCTCTCATTGTGCCATAGGGCGCCGCTTTTTTCCCGAATTCGAGGGAACAAGCTTTCAAGCCATCAGCTCCTGGATGGACGACGTGCGCTGACGACTGACCGCTGAACGCGGGTTCACTCCGAGGGAGAGTCGTCACAAAAGAAGGGGCGAAGCTTGCGGTAGGTCGTGGAGAGCTCCTCGGGAAGAACGCGGGTCTCCGCCACCACCGACATGAAGCTGGAATCCCCCGCCCAGCGGGCGAGGATGTGGAGGTGCAGGTGATCGGCCACGCCGGCGCCGGCGCAGCGGCCCTGGTTGATGCCTAGATTGAAGCCGTCGGGATGGTACGCATCGGTCAGGGCCCGCTGGCAACGCTGGGCCACGCGCATCATCTCCAGCAGCTCGTCAGGGCTGGCCTCGTGGAGGAGTGCCACATGCCGGTTGGTGACCACCATGATGTGGCCGTTGGTGTACGGGTAGAGGTTCAGGATGACAAAGCAGGCAGCCCCCCGGTGCAGGACCAGGTTCTTCTCGTCGTCCTGCTCCTGAAGGGCTCGGCAGAAGATGCAGCCTTGGGAGTCGTCGAAGGTGCTGATGTAATGATAGCGCCAGGGGGTCCAGAGTCGATCCATGTCCGCTGCCACGCCTCAGCCGCGGGACAGTCCGCAGTCGGCGGATCCCGGAGTGGGGGCGGGCGACAAGCGGCGGACTGTGCTCGCTATTGGTTGATGAGGTCTTTCAGTTCCTTGCCGGGCTTAAAATACGGAACCTTCTTGGACGGGACACTGACCTTTTCCCCGGTTTTAGGGTTTCGGCCCTGACGGGAGGCCCGCTCGCGGATCCGGAACGATCCGAACCCGCGCAACTCGATCTTCTCCCCGCGCTGAAGGGATTCCACGATGCTGTCCAGTACGGTCTGGACGATCACCTCGGCGTCTTTTTTTGTGAGCTCTGTGCTCTTGGCCACCTCTTCCACCAGCTCTGCCTTCGTCATAAGCTCCTCCTCCTGTCAACCACTCCCCATCGCCACCATGCTCTTGGCGGCGGAAGGACCTATTCTTTGTCCTCCTTGCCCTCCAACGCAGCTCCCAGCTTGCCCGCCAGATCCCCGAGGCGGAAAGCCCCAGAGGCGGCCTGGTTGACGTAGGCTTGCACCTCGGCCCGGGCGGCCTCGTCCTTCAGGGCCTTGATGCTGAGCCCGATGCGCTTCTCGGCTGGGTTGAGCTTGATGATCTTCGCCTCGATGTTCTGGCCCACCGAGAACAACTCCTCGGGCTCCTGCACCCGCTTGTCGCCCAGCTCCGAGACGTGACAGAGACCCTCGATCCCTTCCTCCAGCTCCACGAACAGACCGAACTTCGTGATGCGCATGACTTTCCCGCTCACCACCTCTCCGACGCGGCGTCGGGAGAAGAACGGTTCCCAACGGTCCGGTTCCAGCTGTTTGATTCCCAGCGAGAGCTTCTGGTTCTCCACATCGATGTTGAGCACCACGCACTCCACCTGGTCTCCCTTTTTGAACAGCTCCGAGGGGTGCTTCACCTTTTTGGTCCGGGAGATATCCGACACGTGGACCAACCCGTCGATCCCCTCTTCCACCTCGACGAAAATCCCGAAGTCGGTGAGGTTGCGCACCCGGCCGGAGATCACGGAGCCCGCCCCGTACTTGCGCTCGATGAGAGCCCAGGGGTTGGGCTCGGTCTGCTTCAGGCCGAGGGACACGCGGTGCTGGCTGGGATCGATTTCCAGAACCACGACCTCCACGGCGTCCCCCACGGACAAAATCTTGGACGGGTGCTTGATGCGTTTGTTCCAGGTCATCTCGGAGATATGAATGAGGCCTTCCATGCCCGGTTCCAGCTCGACGAAGGCGCCGTAATCGGTGATGCTCACCACCCTGCCTCGGACCCTGGAATGCCGCGGGTACTTCTGTGAGGCCTGCACCCAGGGATCCTCGCTCAACTGCTTGTACCCCAGAGAGACCTTCTTCTCCTCCCGGTCGAACTTCAACACCTTGACCTTGACACGGTCCCCGATCCGGAACAGCTCCGACGGGTGGTTGATCCGGCCCCAGGACATGTCGGTGATATGCAGGAGGCCATCGATGCCTCCCAGATCGACGAAGGCGCCGTACTCCGTGATGTTCTTCACCGTCCCGTCCACCACTCGTCCTTCCTCCAGCACCTCCAGGATTCGCCTGCGGTTTTGCTCCAGCTCTTCCTCCAAGACCGCTTTGCGGGAGAGCACGATGTTGCCCCGGCGCTTGTTCAACTTGATGACTTTGACCCGAAGCTCTTCCCCCTTCCAGCTGTCCAGGTTGCGCACCGGACGGAGGTCGATTTGGGAGCCCGGCAGGAACGCCCGGACGCCGATGTCCACCGCCAGCCCGCCTTTGATGCGCTCGATGACCCGGCCGGTGAGCACGGACCGCTGCTGGTAGGCGCGCTCGATGTCCCCCCAGATCTTCATCCGCGACGCCTTCTCCAGGGACAGGACGATGTAGCCTTCCACGTCTTCCGAATCTTCCAAGAACACGTCGATCTGGTCTCCCGCCGCCACGTGGATCTGGCCGCCTTCGTCCCGAAACTCGTGAAGGGGGATCGCGCCTTCGGACTTGTATCCCACGTCCACGATGACTTCCTTGTCCGTGACTTTCAACACCTTCCCCCGGAGGATCTCGCCAGCGCTGATCTGCTTGAACGTGCCGTCGTACTGGGCCACCAAGTCCGCATACTCTTCAGGCTCCCGATCTTCAAAACGCACGGAATCCGCAACCGCCTTGGCTTGGTTCCGAAGGCGATTCCTGGGACCCTCTTCACCTCCTGGAGAGGGCTTGAAGTGCGGGTTATCGATTATCGGCATTCTTCCTCCTCACCAACGACTCGAGCAAACCGGGCGGAACCTCCCATCTCTCTTGTTTCGCAACTCGCCTGTCCGAAGCGTGTCCTGCCAGCAAGACCGACGGCTCGGAAGCGCGACCGGGGACAGGGAAGAGGCATCGGCCGTGCCGGGTGCCTCGCTGGACCCCTTCCGCCACGCCGGCCGATATCAAGAAGCGGAAACAATGCTAACCACGCCTCGTTCCGGAAAAATTTCCAAGTCAAACTGTATATCTTAGCGTTTACAGCCTGTCAAGAAAAAAGCCCGCCTTTCCCCCGCTGGAACCGCGTTGCCGGGTGAAATCTTTTCAACTGGAGCAAGCGCGTCGGGGGTTTTCGCTGGACTCGGAATTCAGCGGGCCCTGTATTATGCTATAGTAAGGTGTGCTCATCATGTGAAGGTGAAACGGATGAAAGCTGGAATCCATCCTAACTATCAAAGAGCGATCGCTCACTGCGCGTGTGGTACCACCTGGGAGACCCGGTCCACCAAGGCGGAGATCCGGCTGGAGATTTGCTCTGCGTGCCATCCTTACTTCACGGGAAAGCAAAAACTGGTGGACACTGCCGGCCGCGTGGAACGGTTCAAGCGAAAATACGGGAAAGAGAAATAGCTTTCGAGAGCGGGCGGCGATGTCGGCGGCCGCGTGGGTGAGCGGGCGCTTCTCGACACGGGCACGGTGGAACGTCCATGAGGAGACCGAACCTGGGGGCGGAAGAAATCCTGGTCGGTGGCCAGGCGGTCATCGAGGGAGTCCTGATGCGCACGCCCATAGCGTACGCGGTAGCTGTTCGTCGCGCAGACGGCACGATCGCGTTCCAACGGGGCACCGTGAGACCGCTCTCCGACTTTCTGCCCTGGTTGAAGTGGCCCATCGTTCGGGGCGTGGCGGTGCTGTTCCAGTCCCTGGCCCTTGGGGTTCAGGCGCTCCATTTTTCCGCCAGCGCCGCCCTGGAGGGCGCCGAAGGGCCGCGCCTGTCCCATCGTCGGAAGTCCGAGCTGAGCTCGCTGGCCCTGGCGGGAACGCTGGTCCTTTCCCTGGCCTTGGGGATCGGCCTGTTCGTCTATGCTCCTCTGGTCCTGGCTCGTGGCATCGGCCGGCTTTCAGCGGCCGTGGATTCCTCGTGGATGCTCTTCAATCTGGTGGATGGTGTCCTCCGGGTCGTCTTTTTCCTTGGCTATGTCCTGGCCATCTCCAGAATGAAGGACATTCGGCGCGTGTTCCAGTATCACGGTGCGGAGCATAAGGTCGTGTACACGTGGGAGGCAGGGGAGGAGCTCACGGTGGAGAACGCCCGTCGGAAGTCGCCTCTTCACCCCCGCTGTGGCACCAGCTTCCTCTTGTTCGTGATGGTGACCAGCATCCTGGTCTTTTCCCTGGCCAAGGTTGAGCATCTTGCCGCTCTGTTGGCTGTGCGGCTCTTTCTCCTGCCCCTCATTGCCGGACTGTCTTACGAGCTGATCCGGACATCTGCTCGAAATCAAAAGAGCGCCTTCTTCCGCTGGCTCATTGCCCCAGGCCTCTGGCTTCAGAAGCTGACCACGCAGGAGCCCTCGGACGATCAGTTGGAGGTGGCCATCGCCGCCTTGCAAGAAGCGATCTTGCTTTCTGAAGAGCAACCTGTCTGGTTCGCTCAGCCCGTTGCTGCCCTCCCCTCGTCGTGCGCGTAGCTTGATTCCGGACGGGAGAAACTCTATAATAATAAAGGTCTTACGCGGCGAAAGGTAGCGGCATCCAAGAGGACCGGACCTTCGTTCGTCGTTGGTGTGCAACCGTATGTTTGAAAAGGTGGAAAGCATCG
>JACQTF010000050.1 GCA_016210925.1 Acidobacteriota bacterium
CAGCGATTGACCCTCTTTCTGCCTGCGCTTGTCCCAATGCGGGCATTACTCGGTGCACGGAATACGGTCCGCAGTCTCCCGTTCCACAGATTCCAGCGTTCGTAGCAGTTCGGTTCTTTTCGGAGTTCACCACGGTCTACCGGGTTGGGTAGCTCAAAGTAGCCGTTGACGGCATCCGTCTCCAGTTCTACTGCACAGGTCCGGTCAATGGAGAAGGTTTTTGCAATCTGGTTCTTCCCGTTTTGGAACCGGAAATAAGTAGGAGGCAGTTTTCCCCTATAGGGTGGGCTAGGCGGCTCAGGCCCAGGAGCAAAGGGATTTCGAAGTCCTTTTCCCCCTTTGAAGAGCGCCGCAAAAATGGGGTCTTTATTGATCAGAGACTGGAAGACATCCTGGGCAGCGTCCTGAGTAAGCGCTTCCTTAACCCGCTGAAGCCTTCGAGCATCGTTAATAGCCCGGAGTACCTCCCGGTCCTTAAGGTCGGCGACAATACTTTCTAGAATCGCCTCAAACTCAGGGACCTTACGCAGACGGTCTCGAGACGGCATGATCAACTGGTCCCGGATGTCCTGTGGGAGACCGGTGCAGTCGATGGTCACGAGCATGGTTTCTTTGAGATAATCGTAACTCAGACCTCGGGTGACAAAGAATTCGGGTCGCCTTTGTCAAGGAAATTTTTAATTAAGTCAGACCTTCAACGGGGGGCGCTGAAGGTTAGCGGCTTGCTCGAAGGCGTAGGCGATGCGGAGCAGACGCTCTTCCTCGAAGTAGCGGCCGGTCAGCTGCAGGCCGATGGGGAGCCCTTCGGGGGTGAAGGCGCAGGGGACCGAGATGGAGGGCAGCCCCGCCAGGTTGATGGGGACAGTGTACACGTCGCACAGGTACATGGCGAGAGGATCCTCGGTCTTCTCGCCAATCTTGAACGGAGGCGTGGGCGCGGTAGGCGATGCGATGAAGTCCACGCGCTGAAAGGCATCCAGGTAGTCCTGCTTGATCAGAGTCCGGACCTTGAGGGCTTTCAGGTAGTAGGCGTCGTAGTAGCCGGCACTCAGGGCATAGGTGCCGATCATGATGCGGCGCTTGACCTCGGGGCCGAAGCCCTGGCTGCGGGTGAGGGAGTACATGTCCGACAGGGTGGCGCCTTCCGGGGCGCGATACCCGTACTTGACGCCGTCGTACCGGGCCAGATTGGAGCTGGCCTCCGCAGGGGCGACAATGTAGTAGGCGGCGATGGCGTAGGGGGTGTGCGGCAGGCTCAGCTCCAGCACTTCGCATCCCATGCCCTCCAGGAGCCGGAGCGCCCTTTCCACGGCGGCCCGGACCTCCGGGTCCAGGCCTTCGACGAAGAACTCCCGGGCAAAGCCGACCTTCATACCGCGGACATCCCCTTCCAGCCACTGAGAGTATCGCGGCACCGGCCGGTTGACGGACGTGGAGTCCTGAGGATCGAACCCGGCGATGGCTTCCAGGAGCAGGGCCGTGTCTCGCACGTCCTTACCGATGGGCCCGATCTGGTCCAGAGACGAAGCAAAGGCCACCAGGCCATATCGGGAAACGCGTCCGTAGGTTGGCTTCAGCCCCACCACGCCGCAGAAGGCGGCTGGCTGCCGGATGGAACCCCCGGTGTCGGTCCCCAGCGCTCCCAATGCTTGGTGGGCCGCCACAGCGGCGCCGGAGCCGCCGCTGGATCCCCCAGGTACCCGGTCCAGGTCCCAGGGATTGCGGGTGATCTGATAGGCGCTGTTTTCGGTGGAAGATCCCATGGCGAACTCGTCCATGTTGGTCTTACCCACCAACACGGCCCCTGCTTCCAGCAGCTTGCGGGTGGCGGTGGCGTCGTACGGCGGGACGAAGTTGTACAAGATTTTCGAGCCGCAAGTGGTGCGCCATCCACGGGTGCAGATGACGTCCTTGATGGCCAGCGGGATGCCGGCCAGGGGGCGTCCATCCTTCCAGGCGACCTCCTCGGAGTCGATTTCTGCTGCTCGCCGCAGGGCTCGGTCCGGATCCACGGAAAGGAAGGCCTGCACCCGAGGTTCCACCTCCTCCAGCCGCGCCAGGATCGCCCTGCACAGCTCCACGGCACTGATCTCTTTCCGCCGGAGCTTTTCTCGGGCCTGGCACAGGGTGAGTTCGTGCAGCTTCATCTCTTATTCCTTCTCGATGACCTTGGGCACCCGGAAGTGGCCTTTTCCCGGACGTGGCGCGTTGGCCAGCACCTCGTCCTGGGGAAGGGACGACTTGGGATCGTCCTCTCGGAACGCGTTGGATTCGTTCCGCGACGGGAGGACCGGGTGGGAGGTGGGGGGAATCCCCTCACTGGGCAGCTCGTTTAACGTCTCCATGTAGGAGAGAATTTTTTCGAATTGCGCCCGGAAGGCCTCGATCTCCTGTTCTTCGAACCGCAGGTTCGCCAGGCGGGCGATTTTCTCTACGTCCTGGCAGCTGATCTTCATCGACGCACCCCCGTGCACCTGAAATATCTCAGGGCCCGATCCACGTCCCGGCCTATGGCCCGTGAGAGCTGGTCCACGCCCCCATATTTTTTCTCACCCCGCAATCGGGAATAGAACTCCAGGCGGATTGGCTGGCCGTAGAGGTTCGGCGCGGCATCCAGCAGGTGGGTCTCCACCTGAGTCCGACCCGACGAGTCCACCGTGGGCCGGACGCCCACGTTGGTCACCCCGGCGCGGCTGGCGCCGGCCACGTGGGCCAGGGTGACGTACACCCCGTGTCCAGGCAGAAGCTCGTTCTCGCTGTCCACGTTGGCTGTGGGAAACCCCAGCTGCCGTCCCAGGCCTGCCCCCGGCACCACTCGTCCCTGGATGCTGAAAGGGCGGTCCAGGAGATGACGCACCAGCGAGACGCGCCCGTCTCGCAGGAACTGGCGGATCCGCGTGCTGCTGATGCGGAAATGCCGGTAATGGATTTCGGGTACCTCCCGGACCTCAAGCCCGCGCTCGCGGCCGAGGGCCTTCAGCAGTTCCACATTGCCTTCCCGGTTATGGCCGAAGACGAAATGGCGGCCGATGTGAACCTCCCGCGCTCCCAGCTTGCGACAGACAACGTCCTCGGCAAACTGCCGGGCTGTGATCCTGGAGAACTCCAGCGTGAACGAGGCGATGACCAGGATATCCACCCCTATCTCTTCCAGGGCGACCCTCTTCTGCTCTAGGGTTTGGATCTGGCCGGGAGCTTTCTCTGGGGCCAGCACCTTCAGAGGATGCGGGTCGAAGGTGAGGACCATGGCAGTCCCGTTTTTTTCCCGGGCGCGTTCGATCACCGTCCGGATGATCTGCCGATGCCCGCGATGTACGCCGTCGAAATTCCCGATGGTGAGGACCGGGTAAGAGAGGGAAGAGGGGAGCTGGCCAAAATCGCGAACGACGATCATGCACCTGCCTTGTCCATGGACGGGGCCTCGCCAGCGATCTTACTTTTTCACCCGCTCCACATACCTCAGCCGCAGATCGTAGACCAGGTGCTCCAGGATGGCTGATTCATCCTCGGTCAGGTTCCCCCGGGTCTTCTCTTGAAGGATTCCCAGAATGTCGATCATCTGCTTCGCTGCCGGCAAGTTGGACTCTCGCTTGCCGGTGCCGGGATCTGCCACTTCCCCCAGGTGGACCATGGCACTGGAAGCCATGGAGAGGACGAAGGAGGAAAAATTGAGATCGATTCCGGGAGACTCCGTCGGAGCGGGCTCCTTCTCCTCACCTTCCTTTTGAGGGAACTCCACCACTTTGGCGGACTCCGCCCTGGCATCCTTGCGAAGCTCTCCCTCGGCGGTAAAGCTGCGCTTGTCCGTGACCTTGAATGTGGCTTTCTCTTTCTCTTCGTCCATGGCAGCCCGGATCGCTCTGGGATGGGCGCGCAAAAAAGAAGTCTATCATTGGCGAAAAAGCCCGTACAAGTTCAATCTCCGACTACCGAGGGGTCCGTTTGACACCCGGAAGGAGCGCCGACTATAGTGTCACCTTATGGCGGAAGGACCCGTGGCAGCTTACCAGGGGGAACCGGGCTCGTACAGCGAAATGGCCCTGCTGGAATTCTTCCGCGGCCAAGTACGTCCTGTTCCCCGCGCCACCTTCGACGAGGTGTTCGAGCAGGTGTCGCGGGGGGACGCTGGCTACGGGATCGTGCCCATCGAGAACTCGTTGGCTGGCAGCATCCATCGAAACTACGACCTGCTGCTTCGACACGAGCTCACCATCCTGGGGGAACATCATCTCAAAGTGGAGCACTACCTGATCGGGCACCCGGGGGTGGACCTGGGTCAGATCCGGAAGGTGTATTCCCACCCCCAGGCCCTGGCCCAATGTGAGCAATACCTGGCGCGGCTGGGTGCGTTGGAGATCATCCCCACGTACGACACGGCGGGGAGCGTGAAGTACATCAAGGAGCACGGGATCCGGGAGGGAGCGGCCGTTGCCAGCCGCCGGGCCGCCGAAATCTACCAGATGAAAATCCTGGCGGAAGGCATCGAGGATCAGCTACAGAACTACACCCGCTTCTTGATCCTGGCCCGGGAGAATCCGCGCCCGCAGGAGGGAAATAAGACGTCCATCGTTTTTTCCGTGGAGAATCGTCCGGGGTCGTTGTTCCGGGCCCTCAGCGCCTTCGCCCTCAGGGACATCGATCTCTACAAGATCGAGTCCCGTCCCCTCCAGGGCAAGCCGTGGGAATACTTCTTCTACCTGGATTTCCAGGGGAACCCGGCAGAACCGAACTGCCGCAACGCGCTCAGCCACTTGGGGGAAATGACCACGTTCCTGAAAGTCCTGGGATCCTACCCACGGGCCACGCTGTAGACCCCGATCGGACCAAGCCCTATGGCGAAGACGGTGGACATTCAAAAGATGGTGGACTTGATGTCCCGGCTCCGCGGCCCCGACGGCTGTCCCTGGGACAAAGAACAGGACCGCGAGACCCTGAAACCCATGCTCATCGAGGAAGCTTACGAGGTGGTGGACGCCATCGATTCCGGGGACCCGCAGGAGCTGTGCGAGGAGCTGGGAGATCTGCTCTTGCAGGTGGTCTTCCACTGTCAGATCGCGGCGGAGAACCAGGAATTTACGCTGGCGGAGGTCATCGACCACCTCCACGACAAATTGGTTCGCCGTCATCCCCACGTGTTCGGTGACGCGCTCCACAAGACCAGCGAGGAAGTGCTGAAGCACTGGGAAGAGATCAAGGCCGCCGAGCGACAGATGCGTGGGGAAGAAGCCGCCAAGCCTGCCAAAGGATCCCTCCTGGAAGGAACCCCCAAAGGGCTGCCGCCATTGTTGGAGGCCCACCAGCTCACTTCCAAGGCCGCCCGGGTGGGCTTCGACTGGACCCACGTGGACCCCATCGTGGACAAGTTCCGGGAAGAGTTGCAGGAATTACACCAGGCGGCGGACAGCGGGGATCGTGAAAAGATGGCCGACGAGGTGGGGGACCTGCTGTTCGCCGTGGTCAATCTCGCCCGCTTCCTGCGCGTGGACCCGGAAAGCGCCCTGAAGCGTTCCAACCGAAAGTTCACCCGGCGCTTTCGGTACGTCGAGGACGCGCTCAAGCAGCGCGGGAAGACCCTCCAGCAATCTTCCCTGGAAGAGATGGATACTCTCTGGGAAGAAGCCAAAAAAGCTGAACCTGAAACTTTGAAACCTGAAACCTGAAACACGGAATCCCTTTTCAGTTTCAGGTCTCAGGTTTCAGAGTTTCAGGTTTGCTTTCCCCTAGGTTTCTACGATGTCAAACTGCTCGAGGTGGAGGACGGGATCCGACTTGATGCTGATCTCCTTTCGGGTCAAGTCCTCCAGCGCCGTCACCACTCCCGATTCGGAGCTGCGCAGCGCCTTGGCGACCTCGGGATGGACCCGGATGATGATCTCGTCGCCCCGGAATGACTGGGACATGCGCTTGATCTCCGAATAGATGGTGTAGCAGGTGGTGGTCGTGGACTTGATCATCCCGGAGCCGTTGCAATGGGGACAGCTCTGCAGGAGGACCCGCTCCAGGGATTGCTTCGTCCGTTTGCGGGTGACGGTGACGATGCCGAATTCGTTAAAGCTCAGCACCTTGGAGGTCTGCTTGTCCTTGAGAAGCTCGCTGTTAAAGGCTTCCAGCACCCGCTGCTGGTTGCGCCTCTCCTCCATGTCGATGAAGTCGATGACGATGATCCCACCCAGGTTGCGCAACCGAATCTGGCGGACGATTTCTCGCACCGCCTCCAGGTTGGTCTTGGTGATCGTGTCCTCCAGGCTGTCGGACTTGCCCACGAATTTGCCCGTATTGACGTCGATGGCCACCAGGGCTTCGGTCTGGTTGACGACGATGTAACCGCCGGACTTGAGCCAGACCTTGGGCTTCATGGCCTTTTCCAGTTCCTGGGTGACTCCGAACTCGTCGAAGATGGGCCGGTCTTTGGTGTAGAGGCGGACCCGGTTGACCAGGCTCGGCTGGAATCTGCTGACGAACTCCACCGTGCGCCGGTACTCTTCCTCGTCGTCCAGGCGAATGGCGTTGAAGTCGGGGGAAAGCTGGTCCCGGAGCACGCGCTGGCTGAGGTCCAGCTCGCTGTGGATGAGGGAAGGGGCTGAGAGCCGCTCGCTGCGAGATCGAATGTCTTCCCAGAGCTCCGCCAGGAATTTGATATCCGCTGCGATATCGGCCTCGCTGCGCCCTTCACCGGCCGTGCGGACAATAAAGCCGCCGCCGATGCCGTTCCGGTTTCGGTTGACGATGTCCCGGAGCCGGGCGCGCTCTTCATCGGAGGCGATCTTTCGAGAGACGCCCACGTGCTCCACCGTGGGCATGAAGACCAGGAACCGGCCCGGCAGGATGATGTGGCTGGTGATGCGGGCGCCCTTCTGGGAGATGGGCTCCTTGGCCACCTGGACCAGGATCTCCTGTCCTTCCTTGAGCAGGTCCTCGATGGACTGGCGCTGGTAGGAGGATTTGGACGGCCTGCGGCTCGCCCGTCGCTGCGGGGGGCGCTTGCGGGGACGGTGGCGGGTCGCAGTGAAAAACTCCACGTTGCGGTCTCCCCGGAGGGAGGCCTTCCGATCGGCGTCGGGGCTCTTTCCGGAGGTTTCCTCCCCGGGCTCGGACTCGCCCCGAGTTTTGCCGCGGTCTTCCGAGCCTCCGGAAGGCTGGCCGCGTCCGGCGCGCTCCAGCTTCTCCCTGCGAAGCTTTTCCTGTTCCTGTCGGACCTGCTCCAGCCAGGAGACCGACGGCGGGGCAGGCTGCTTTGGCGCAGCAGGCTGCGGAGCTTCCGGTATCACTCGTTCGGGCGCGGGAGGCGCTGCGACTTGGTCGGGGACAGGCGCAGCCTCCGACAGGATCTCCCTGATCTTTTCCTCTTTCTTGACCTCGGCCGCCTCCGCCACAGCTTCCGGCTCGACCTGGACGGCTTCCACGACCGGTTCGGTCACGCTGGGGCCCTCCGGCGGCGGCGCTTCCCGAAACTCGGCGGGGACCTTCTTGCGCATCATCTCCCGCGTCACGGGAGGCACCCCCCGCTCCATCTCTTCTTTTACACGCGGCTCTTCCTTTTCCTCCCTCAGGAAGATCTTCTCGTACTCTTCGATGGCCTCAGCAAAGTCGGACACGTAGAGGAAAGCGTCCTTCTCCAGGCCGATGTCCACAAACGCGGACTGCATGCCCGGGAGCACCTTCGTGACCCGTCCCTTGTAAATGTTGCCGACGATGCTTTTCTGTCGAGCTCGTTCGATGTAAAACTCGGCGAGGCTATCGTCCTCCAGGATGGCGATCTTGGTTTCAAACGGGGTGGAGCTGATGATCAATTCTTTCGTCATGGTGAACTTCTCCTACCACTTCCAGAGGACTGCAGGGCTGCCCGTCGCGATGGCACAGCAATCGTTCGCGTCGAACCCGAAACAGGTCCGTGCCGCGAGAGCTCGCGGGTCGATGATACAGTTCCCTCAGCACCTCTTCGGGCCGGGCCGTCCCCTCCGGGCCCATGGCCAGTTCCAGGATCAGCTCCCAACGGGAGGTGCCGGCGGACCCTCTCAGGCGCACATCGCGAATGTAGGGTCGAATGTCCTTTTGGATGATCTTCCCTTTCTGTTCTCTGGTGATGATGATCTGGGTTCTTTGCAGCAAGTGGTCCACCAGGGTCTGGTGGATTTGAGTGACGTCTCGGTGCGGCACGCCCAGGGATCGAACCCAGGTTTCCACTCCTGGGGTGTCCAAGTCCACCGCGTAGACCGTCGTGTCGATGATCTGGAAGAGGGACTCGCCACGCCCCGCCAGGGGAGCGATGGCCGTGACGCAGAAGTCCGCGGGCGAGGCTGCGTTCAGCTTGTCCAGCGCTTCCGGCAAGAGCAGGGGGCGTTCCGTCACGAAATCAAAGTATTCCTCCGGGCTGTCAATCCCCACGGCCAGGGCAGGGCCGAAAGAGATCTGAGGCGCAGGATGGTAGCCCTCCGAATATTTCAAGGGCACCTCCGCCCGGGAAAAGCCCCGCGTGAGCAGCCTTCCCAGGTCCACCTGGGAGGCGAACCGAAGGATTCCGATCTTGGCGAACGCAGCCCGGTATCGATGGGGATCGGAAAGCCGGTCCGGGCGCGACTGGGGCGCCGTGGCCTGTGCGCCTTCCGCCAGCGAGCCGGCGTTCTCGAGGACCGCGGCAGCGGTCTCCTCCAGGTCGCATCCGGTCCCGCAGTCGTAGCACACCAGGTTGGGCTTTCTCTCCCGGGAGATCTGCACCAGGGAGCCGGCCCAGTTGGGCACTTCCCGGATGAACTTGGGATGGAGTTTGCCGCAGGGCGGTGTGACCTTCACCTGCAGGGAGCGCTGCCACTCCCGGAGCAGGAAAGCCTTCTCCACCAAGATGTCCAGGTGGTCCCATGGGAGCCGCGACTCCTCAGGGACGGCGCGAAGATACGCGTCGGGATTCAACCCCTCCTCCGCCAGCGCCTGCGTCCAGACCTCGTACCGGAACATCTCGGTCCATCCGTCGAAGCGGCAGCCTTTGCGCCACGCGTTTTCGATCACGGCGCACAGCCGGCGGTCTCCCCGGGAGAGGATGCCCTCCAGCCAACTGCTCTCCGCGTGGTGGTACTTGAACCGGATGTTCCGGTCCTCAATCCGGCCCCGGATCCGGCGCTGCTTGAGCTTCAGAGTTTCCACGTCGTCCATCGCGGCCCACTGGTAAGGTGTAAATGGCTTGGGCACAAACGAGGAGGCGCTCAGGTGGACCCGGGGCGCCTTCTCGCCGCGCTGGCGCTTGATTTCGCGGCCCAGGCGGACCACTTTCTCAGCCAGGTCCACGATGCCGTGGACGTCGTCCTCGGTCTCGGTGGGCAGCCCGATCATGAAGTACAGCTTGATCAGGTCCCAACCTGTCTCGAACGCGGCCCGAGACGCGGAGAGGACGTGCTCTTCGGTGATGTTTTTGTTGACGACGTCCCGCATGCGCTGGCTGCCCCCTTCGGGGGCGATCGTGAAACCAGTCTGCCGCACCTTCTTGATCTCTTCGGCCAGCTCTCGGGTGAGCCCCGGAGCCTTCAGCGAGGCCACCGACAGCGCCACGTTCTTCCGCTCCAGGAGCGGCATGAGCTCCTTCACCATGGGCGCAAAGCAGCTGTAGTCTGCCGTGGACAGGGCGGTCAAGGAGACCTCGTCGTAGCCTGTGTTCTCCAAGCTCTTCTCCACGCACCGGAGGATGTCCTTGGGCTTGCGCTCCCGCAGCGGTCGGTAGATGTAGCCCGCCTGGCAGAAGCGGCATCCTTCCATGCAGCCCCGGGCGATCTCCACGGAGATCCGGTCGTGGACGATCTCGGCGTGGGGAACGATGGGCGAGTCGGGGAAGGGGTAAGGGTCCAGGCTGGGAAGAGCCCGGCGCCGAACAGGAAAGGCCACTCCCTCCTCCCGTGGAACCACGTAGAGGAGGCCAGTGCCGGGGTCCGGGCAGGCCTCGTAGAGGGAAGGCACGTATGCGCCCTGGATCCGTGCCAGCCGCTTCAAGGCTTCCGCGCGAGAGGCCAGCTTTCCTTCCCGGAACTCCTGGCGGGACGTGTGGAACTCGTCGATGATCTCGAAAAACGCTTCCTCTCCGTCCCCGATCAGGAAGAGATCGATGAAGTCGGCGATGGGCTCGGGATTGACAGCCACGGGGCCGCCAGCGATGACCAGCGGGTCCTCCATAGTCCGTTTCGCCGTCCGCAGCGGAATGCCGGATAGATCCAGGATGGTGAGGATGTTGGTGTAACAAAGCTCGTACTGCAGGGTGAATCCCAGGACCTCGAACTCCTTCAGGGGGCGGTGGGTCTCCAGGGAAAGGAGGGGAAGCCCGGCCTTCCGCAGCTCTTCCTCCAGGTCCACCCAGGGAGAAAAAACGCGCTCCGCGGCGATGTCCGCCCGCTTGTTGAGCAGATCGTAGAGAATCCTGTAACCCAGGTACGAGGTGCCGATTTCGTACATGTCGGGGAAGATCAACGCCACGCGGCTGCGTACGGAAGGGCTCTCCTTGACGGCGGCATTCCATTCGCCCCCCACGTACCGGAGGGGCTTCTGCACATTGTGCAAGGCCTGCTCGTAGCGTTGACGCAGATCCATCACGGTCATTCCAAACAGTCACCTGCTGTCGCCAGCAAGTTCCCAGTTACGGTCCCGAAAAATCGGGAAGGAGGCCCAGGAGCAAGAGGCGGCGCAATCCAAAACCACGCAAGAATAGTATAACATTTGTGAACGAGACGGTGGAAATTGTGTAGGCTCAATAATTAACGAATCGCCGCATCCCGATATTCAGAACCAGGCCGATGGCAACGAAGGTAGAAACGACGGAGGACCCCCCATAGCTCATCAGGGGCAGAGGGATGCCCACAATGGGCACCAGGCCCATGACCATGCCCATGTTCACCAGCACATGAAAGAGGAGGACGGAAGTGACGCCCACTACGATCAGCGAGCCCAGCCGGTCCTTGGCTTCACGGGCGATCTTCAAGCATCGCAGCAGGACGAACAGGTAAAGGCCCAAACAGGATACGGCCCCCAAAAAGCCCAGCTCCTCCGCCAGGGTGGCGAAGATGAAGTCGTTGTGGGGCTCGGGCAGGAAGCGGAGCTGGCTCTGGCTCCCCCGCAGGATTCCTTTCCCCAGAAATCCCCCCGATCCGATCGCGATCATGGATTGGATGGATTGGTAACCCTTTCCCTTAGGATCCGCGCTGGGGTTGAAGACCGTCTTGATGCGCTCCTTCTGGTAGTCTTTGAGGACCATCCATCCCAGAGGAGCGGCCAGCACGGCAGCGATGACCATGATCACCGCCAGCTTCTTTCGCACTCCTCCCACAAAAGCCAGGGCCAAGAAGATGGGAAGGAAGGTGATGGCTGTCCCGAGGTCGCCTTGCAAGACCACCAATCCCATGGGAATCAGCAAGACGGCCATTCCGGTCCCGACCTCCGTCATCCTCAGGTGGGTGGAGGTCACCTCTGAGTAGAGCTTGGCCAGGGCCAATACGGTCACCACCTTCGCAAACTCCGACGGCTGCAATCCGACCGAGCCCCAGCCGAACCAGCTCCGCGATCCATGGACCACTTTTCCGTAGGCCAGCACCGCAATCAAGACTGCGACGCACAACACGTAGAAGACGTGCACGTATCGGCCCAGCGTATGGTAGTCGATGAGGAGCAGGGTGAGGAGGGCCGCCAGGCCCATCAGGATCCATAGGACCTGCTTGGACGAGAGCTTGGCGTAGGGAGTCAGTAACGTCGAGCTGTGGATCTCCACCACACCCAGAACGGCGATCGCGAGGAGCGCCGCCAGCATCTGCCAATCAAAGGATCCCAGCAGTTTTCGCGTCACCATGTGGACTCGTCGGAACCGGTGCGGAGCGCAATCAGTGGCCGCTCCTTTTGATGCTGCTTCTTGTCGAAATACTCCTTCAGGATCCGGCCCGCCACGGGCGCTGCTGCGGAACCTCCGTGGCCGCCGTGCTCCACGAACACCACGACAACGATTTCCGGGGCCTGCTTGGGAGCGAAGCCCACGAACCAGGCATTGTCCTCCGGATCGAACGTGCCGTTCTTCACCTTGGCCAAATTCTCCCTGCCGATGACCTGGGCGGTCCCGGTCTTGCCGCCGACTTCGACTCCAGGCACCGCGGCCTGGCGCCCCGTTCCCGAGGTGACTACTCCCGCCAGCCCGTTTTTCAGGATTTCCATGTTCTTTTCCTGAATGGGTATTGCCGGCGTCTCTCGCCTTCCGGCTTTACGAAAGTCGTTGACCGGGTCCTCCATCAGGACGTGAGGCCGGGAGAGCCTGCCGGTGACCAGGCCCCCGAAGGCCCGGGCTAACTGCAACGGCGTCGTGCTGACGGCGCCCTGTCCGATGGAGACGGAAATGGTCTCACCGGCATACCATTTATCGCCGAAGGTCGCCATCTTCCATTCGGGGGAAGGAACAACCCCGCTGGCCTCTCCGTGGAGGTCGATGCCTGTGGGAACCCCGAGGCCTGACGCCTTCGCATAATGGGCAATGCGCTCGATGCCCAACTTGTAGCCCAGCGTGTAAAAAAACACGTTGCAGGAATTGATAATGGCGTTGGGCAGTGTGACAAACCCGTGTCCCCCCTTTTTCCAGCAGTGAAAGAACCGGCCGTACATGGGAATCCCGCCGGAACAGCGCACGTAGGATTTCTCATCCACGGTCTGCTCCTCCAGGCCGGCGTAGGTCATGAACACTTTGAAGACGGATCCCGGGGGGAAGTTGCTCGATAAGCCGCGGTTCTGAAAGGGATGATCCGGATTGTTGATCAGCTCCTGCCAAAGCTGGCGCGAGATACGCCGGGCGAAATCGTTGGGATTGAAGGAGGGCTTGCTCAGCAGGACCAGGACGTCGCCGTTGTTGGGATCCAGGACCACGACCGCGCCTCTCTTGCCTGCCATCATCTCCTCGGCCGCCTTTTGCAGGTCGAGGTCCAAGGTCAGGCGCACCTCACGGCCAATCACAGGGTCCCTACGATCCAGGGCCTGGATGACCCGACCGGCACTGGTGACCATGACCTGCTCCTGCCCATCCTTGCCCGTGAGCACGGCGTTGTAGGTTCGCTCAACTCCGTATTTGCCCACCAGGTCGCCGGATCTCGTCTGGCTGAACTCTTTGGTCTTTAACTGCTCCTGAGTGGCCTCCCCCACGTAGCCCAGCGGGTGGGCCGCCAGCTCGCCGTACGGGTAATGCCGGCGCGGTTCCTGCAGGATCCGGAGCTCCGGGTGTTCCAGCTGCCGGCTTTCCACCACAGCGATCTCCGCCAGGGACAGGTCCTCTTTCATCACGATCGGCTGGAAGGGAGGGGTGGTCTCGAACTTCTTGAGTTGGGACTCGATCTGCCTCCGCTCCAGGCCGAGTTCCACCTGGAGGAACCGCACCGTCTCCTGCTGGTCCTTCATTTCTTCCCGGTCGAGGAACAGGTTGAACGAGGGGCGGTTGTCCGCGAGGACCCGGCCCTCCCGGTCTGTGATCAGCCCTCGGGGGGCCACCAGCTGGACAGCCCGGATCCGGTTCCGTTCCGCCTGCCTCAGGTGCTCCTGGTACTGTAGGATCTGCAAGTGCCAGAGCCTGACAGCCAGAACAGCGAAAACCACGACGAGGGCGTACTGCAGCCCGTTGAGCCGCGCCAGCAGGTGCCGGTTGTCGTTAAAGAATTTGGCCATGGGCCACGCCCTTGATTCGGCGCTCCGCTCCCACGCCTTCGATCCGGCGGAACAGTCCGAAGAACAGGATGCCGGCAGCGCTGGTCAGGAGCGCATGCAGCAGGGCCACCTGCCCCGCGTCCTGCCGGATGGGAAAATCGACGACCCAGATCAATGCCATCAGCGTGAACGAGCTGACCAGTGCTGAGAGAAACAGCACCAGGAACTGCAGGGAGTTGCGTTCCAGGATGAATTTTCTACTGGCGCTGGCCACCAGAAAGCCCACCAGGGTGTAGGCGAAACCATACATGCCTAGGGGGAGGTCGGTCAGGCTGTCCTTCAGCAGCCCCGACACCGTACCCATGAGAGCGCCCTGCAGCTCCCCCCGGGTCATGGCGAAGTAAAGGGTGATGATCATCAACAAATCGACGAAGGCGAAGAGGGGAATGTACAGCGAGCCCAGCAGCTGCAGGATCACGATCAGGATCAAGAGACCGATGGTCTTGGCGTACGACATGGGCGACCGCGTCAAGGCCTGCTCCGTTTGCCGGCAGCGCCCACTCCCGGGAGCGCCGTCTCCAGGCTGGAGCCAGCGACCGGAGGAGAGGGTTCCGGGAACAGCACCAGCACTTCCTCCATGCGTTCGAAGTTGGCCAGGGGTTTCACTTTGATTTTTTGGAACACCTGCTCGGTCTTCTGGACCTGGACCACCTTCCCGATGGGCAGGCCCTTGTGATAAAGGTTGTCCATGCCCGATGTCACCACCAGGTCCCCCTCCTGCACCCGTTCGCGGTTGGCGATGTAATTCAGCCAGAGGTGTTCTTCGCCGGTGCCACTCGCCACGCCTTGCACGCGCTCGTCCTCCAGCATGGCGCCCGCCGCAGCTCCCGAGTTGGTGATGAGCTGGACCACGGCATGGTGATCGGACGTCGTGATGATCCGTCCCACCACTCCTTCCGGAACCACCACCGGGAGGTCGCGCCGCAGGCCGTCGGAACGACCCTTGTTGATGACGATGGTGTTGGACCAGAGGAAGGGATTCTTGGCAATGATCTCGGCGGCGGCGGCCCGTACGCTCAGAGACTCGTGCAAGCCGAACAGGGACTGAAGCCGCCGTCCCGCCTGAGCCGACTCGGCGGATCGGGCCAGTTGGAGACGGAGGGTCTCGATCCGCTCCTTCAGTTGGAGGTTCTCCGAACGGACGCGACGGAGATCGACGTAATTTCGCCAGAGACGCTGGATGCTCCCGAGGCTCCAGTGAAGCCCCCCCACGACGGGCGCTGTGCCTCCCAGGACCCATTCCTTAATGAGGAATTCGCCGCTGCGGCCCCGAACCTGGATGGAGATCAGAGCGATGTTGAGACAGAGGAGGGGCGCCAGGACTGAGAAGATTTTTTGTTTCAGAATGGCCGTCACTGAGACTCGTCCTTGGTGCCTCCCTCCTACGACACGGAAACACGCTTGAGCAGGTTGAAATCTTCCAGCATGCGGCCGGTGCCCAGGACGACCGACGAGAGGGGATCCTCCGCGAGGAAGACGGGCAAGCCGGTTTCTTCCATCAATCGTTTGTCCAGGTTCTTGAGCAGGGCCCCGCCTCCTGAAAGGACGATGCCGCGGTCCATGATGTCGGCGGAGAGTTCTGGCGGCGTGCGCTCGAGGGCTACCTTGACGGCGTTGATGATGGTGACGATGCAGTCCTCCAGCGCTTCCCGGATCTCCTCGTCAGTGACCGTGATGGTCTTGGGGACGCCCTCGATCAAGTTCCGGCCCTTGATCTCCATGGTCATGCGCTTTTCCAGGGGATAGGCGGAGCCGATCTCGATCTTGATCTGCTCGGCGGTGCGCTCGCCGATGAGGAGGTTGTGCTTGCGCTTGATGTACTGGGTGATGGCCTCGTCCATCTCGTGCCCTGCCACCCGCACCGAGCGGCCATACACAATCCCCGACATGGAGATGACGGCGACGTCGGTGGTCCCACCCCCGATGTCCACGATCATGTTGCCGGAGGGCTCGGTCACCGGGAGGCCGGCCCCGATGGCGGCCGCCATGGCCTGCTCCACCAGGTACACCTCGCTGGCCTTGGCCCGCCGCGCGGACTCCTCCACCGCCCGTCGTTCCACCTGGGTGATCTCCGACGGCACGCCGATGACGATCCTGGGGCTGATGAGATGGTTGCGGTTGTGGGCCTTCCGGATGAAGTACTTGAGCATCTCCTCGGTGACGTCAAAGTCGGCAATGACCCCGTCCTTCATCGGCTTGATGGCCACGATGTTGCTCGGCGTGCGGCCCAGCATTTCCTTGGCCTCTTTGCCCACCGCGTAGATCTTGTTGGTGTTCCTGTCCACCGCCACGATGGAGGGCTCGTTGACCATCACCCCTTTGCCCTTGACGAACACCAGCGTGTTAGCCGTGCCAAGGTCGATGGCCAGGTCGCTGGAAAAAATGCCGAAGAGCGATCGAAAACCCATGGGGTCCTTTGTCCTACTCCTTACTCTGCCACGATGGAACCCGGAACGAGCGCCACGGAGGGATCCCGCCTCCCAGGCAGGTAGGGCGCTGAGTCCCGGCTCTGGAGCCTCTCTCGTGCCGTTCCAGCTTGTTCAGACAAAGCAACTATTCGCGGACCCTTGATGCTTTTGGATCGAGAATCCTGCTTGATCTTTCTCGGATCCGGTTGGAACGGCACTAGCTCGCTACCTTGATCCGGTTGCGGGAGATTTCCTTCGCCAGATACATGGCCGCGTCCGCCTTCTGGATCAGACCTTCGGCGGAGAGTGAATGTTTCGGGCACGACGCCACGCCCAGGCTGATGGTGAGCTTGAAGCTGTTCTCCTGACCCACCGCGAACTGATGGTTTTCGATCTTCTTCCGAAGGCGCTCCGCCATGACCACGGAGCCGTTCAGGGACGTCTCCGGAAGGATGATCACGTATTCGTCCCCGCCGTACCGGATGACCACGTCCGTCTCGCGCACCGTGCGCTTGAAGATG
>JACQTF010000047.1 GCA_016210925.1 Acidobacteriota bacterium
ACAGCCCGCTCAGGATCCACGGCTCTCAACGCTGCCCGGTAAATCTCCTCCGCGTCCTGGCGGAGCTGCTTCAGAGGAACCATGAACGCCAAAACCTAAATGCAAAATCTAAAATCTAGAATCTAAAACTCAGAACTTAAAACCAAAAACTTAAAACGCCAAGGGCAACACATGGGTTTCGAGGGCGCAATCGGAAAAAGATTTTGGATTTTAAATTGTCAGTTTAGCTGTTTCCCGCAAAAAAGGCAGCCCGGCGGTGAATGCTATAATCAACTTTCCACGCATGCTCGAACGACTCCAGAAGATCATTGCCGACGCCGGCATCGCCTCCCGGCGCAAAGCGGAAGGCTACATTCTCGCGGGCCGGGTCAGGGTCAACGGTCGCGTGGTGCAGCAACTGGGGAGCAAAGCGGACCCCCAGGTGGACTCCATCAAAGTGGATGGCAAGCTGCTCCGGCGCCCGGAGCGGGTCTACCTTCTCCTGCACAAACCTCCGGGATACCTGACCACCCGTTCCGATCCGCAGGGCCGGCCCACCGTCATGGATTTGATCCCCCCTCGGTTCCGAGTCTACCCGGCGGGTCGGCTGGATTACCAGTCGGAAGGGCTGGTGCTGCTCACCAACGATGGGGAGCTGACCCGTCAGATCACCCGCGCCGGCGGGCACTGTCCCAAGTTCTATCACGTCAAAGTGCGGGGCGTCCCTGAAGAGAAGGAGCTGGACAAGCTCCGCAAAGGGGTGCGGCTCAATGACCTGCTCTTGCACCCCGCCACAATCCGGCTCCTCCGCCAGCAGCGGCATTCCTGGTATGAGGTCACTCTTTATGAAGGGAAGAACCGGCAAATCCGCCGGATGTTTGAGATCATCGGACATCCCGTGTTGAAGCTGAAGCGGGTGGCCCTGGGACCCCTGGATTTGAAAGGGCTGGTTCCCGGCGCCCATCGCCTCTTGCGCCCGTCTGAGGTGGAAGCGCTCAAACGGACGCTGGACCAGGGCGAGTCGGGATTCGCAGTTCGCAAGCGGTAGCGAACGTCTGCAAGGTACAGGAGTTGTGAAACAAATTACAGCCCAGGCACAAAGATTGTCTGGTATAATGTACGGGCTGAGACGCGGTCGGGGCGCAAAGAGATCATGAAATCCAAACTCTTGTTTTTAGCTTTGGCAGTCCTGGTGATCGCCGGCGTGGCCAGTATCCGTCGAGAGCGGCCCACGGGAATGGGAAGGATGCCTTCCCTCACGCTGAGGGACGTCCGCGGAAATCCCGTTGCCCTGGACCAGTTCGCCGGAAAGGTCCTCATCGTAGATTTTTGGGCGACCTGGTGCGCCCCCTGCCGGGACGAGATCCCGCACTTCCAGGAACTTTACGACACCTACCGCTCACAGGGGCTCGAGATCGTGGGCTTGTCGATGGACGAGAGGGTGGAAGACGTCCGCGCCTACATGGAGACCGAGATCCCCATTCGCTATCCGGTGTTCATGGCGACGGCAGAAGCGCAAAGCGGGTTCGGAGGAATTTTGGGCATTCCCACCACGTTCGTGGTCGACCGCGACGGCACCATTCTCAAGAAGTACGTGGGATATCAGCCCAAGGAGACGTTCGAAAAGGTAGTCCAGAGCTTGTTGTGAGAATGAGTCCTGCGCACGCCCGCGCTGGACTGCTCCTCGATCCTGTTACTGCCTGACCGGTCCCACTTTCTCCAGCGAAGCTTTCAGCGTTTCCCCTTTCCCTGAGACCGCTACCACCAGGTCCCGGGTGAGGTATTCGTTCACCGCCTGCTTGAGATCCTCCAGCGTAACGGATTCCACCGCCTTCCTGAAGCTGGACCAGTAGTTGAAACCCAGCTCGTAGAGCTCGACTTCCAGGATCCGATCTGCCAGTTCGTCGCTGGTTCCAAAGCGAAACCTGTCAAGGACCCTCTCCTTCGCGGACCTGAATTTTTCTTGCGAAACGCCCGACACGGCCAAATCCCGCCACATTTGGAGGACCGATTGGATTCCCTGCGTCACCTGGTCCGTGAGAGCGGAAAAGCGGACCGAGAAGGAACTGGGCAGTCTCCGGAGTTCCAGGAACGCCCGGGGCTCGTCCTCCGAGAGCCGGGCGGGCAACTCCCCGGAAACGACCTCGTGGAGGATCTGGAACACAATGGCCAGACGATCGTTCCGCCGCACCGCCAGGCTGCCCATCTCCACAAAACTGCGCTGGTCCTCGACCGCTTCCGTGAGGAAGACCTTGACCCCGGTGGGAGGCTCTGCTGGCGCAAAGGTGAAGGGCACCACCGGCCTTTTCACCCAGACCCCGAAACGCCGGGCAACCTTGGTGATCACCTCCTCGCCGGGGACGCTGCCCGCGACCACCAGGACAGAATTGTTGGGCACGAAGAAGCGCTGATAGAAAAGCTTGACGTCCCCCAGGCTGACGGACTCCAGGGTCTCCGGCGTCCCCTGCAGGGGCCGGACGTAAGGAGCCCCCTGAAACAGGATGCGCTGAAATTGGAGATGAGCCTTCGCGGGTCCCGTGTCCCGTTCCGCGCGGAGCCGGTCGGACACCTCCCGCTTCAACGCGTCGAAGTCCTCCTGGGTGAAGGAGGGATTCAAGAGCACGTCGGCCATGACCTCGACAATGCGAAGCAGGTGTTCCCCCGGCGCGCGGGCGATCACGTGGGTCGCGTCCCAGTCGCTGTAGGATTCCAGTCGGGCTCCCAGACCTTGCAATTCGTTGGCGATCTTCCCCTCGGTTCGGGCGACCGTTCCCCGGGTCAATAATCTGGCGGTCAGATCGCTCAGACCCGCTTTGGCCACCGGGTCATAGGTGGCTCCGCTTTTGATCATCAGGTGGAGCGTCACCTTGGGCTGCTGCGGCAGCTCCGAGACAAGGACCTGCAGCCCGTTCAGTAGCTGCCTGCGGACGATCTTGGGAAGTGGGTCCCCTGCCGTTTGGGCAAGAAGAGGCGGGAGAAACCAGAATAGAATGGGCCAAGAGAACAGCGTTCGTTTGCGCATGGATTCCTGGGGTTCAACGGGCTACCTCGCTAAACTAGCACAGGGCCTTTCAGCAACACAACAAGGGAGAAAAGCTCTTGGAGGGCCCGGAAAGCTCCTATCGAGTCGAGCTGACGCAACCGCAGGGCGATCTTCCGCCCGTCACAAGGGCAGGAATGACATTCTTTCCCGTCGCGGAACGTCACTCAGGGATGAAGGTAAGGGTACGTGCCATCGTCGATCTGTTTCGTGATCTTTGTAATGTGGGACCAGGGATAGCGCGCGTAATCCTTCTGATAGTCTCCCGGAGCGTTGATCCCCGGGATGTTGGGGATCCACTCTGCTCGCAGAAGCTCATCAGGATTTCCATAACGGCTGGCCAGAAGTCTGACCTCCGGGTTGCTGAAGGCGGCGATCCGTCCCTTTTCGACCAGCGTGATCCAGCGATGGGTGCCGCGAATTCTTACCTTGTAAGTAATAAACAGATTGTGAATGTGGAATCCGTGGGCCCTCGGAGCATTGCTTTTCTTCAGGAATCGATCATACGTGCCCTCCTCGCCGGGCCGGTCGAACCCCCAGTCGTCGACGCCAAATCCCCAGTGGATGACTCCTGCCACCTCCCTCTCGGTACTGAACCTTCCCAGCAGGGCCTCATCATAACGAGCAAAGTATTTCGGGTTGGTGCCCAGGCTGCACTCGAAGAGATGGAGGTATCCGGGACCCACCTTTTCGTGGTAGGGATATCGAAGCTCCGCGAGCCTCGACCACCGCAAAAAGGCGCGCCACGCATCCCCATAGTCGCCACCGCCTTTGACTTCTTTCACTTTCCCTCGTTCGATCGTCACCTCGATCCTCGGGTAAACGCCCGTGTGACTCCGCGTCCCCGCGATGACTCCATTCGCATGGGGACTGAAAGGCTCGATCCAGCGGGTCATCTTTGGAAAAAAGGGTGACCGGAGCTGCATGCTGCCCTGGCCCGGGTGGAGCAAGAGGTGGCCGGGGAGATAAGCGCTGTCAAACCAGTCTCGCGCTTGCTGCTCCGTGAGATCGAACGAAATATCGGTCCCCTCCGGATCGGTGATGTGCACCCGGTCCGCCCACGCGAGCGGTTCCAGGATCCGCTCCTCCACCAGGCGCCAGAGATCGCCGGGGTAGGAGGGAATTTTGCTCATCACCTCGCGGTAATCATCCAAAACAAAGTTGCTATAAAACTTGTGGCCGTGCTCGCCCAGATGCTTCCGGGTGCTGGGTCGTCCGCCGTAACCGGCGAAGACCGCGTCGATCTTCTCTCCATGTCTGTCGAGATATTCTTTGAGCGTTCCTCCCCAAAAAATGAAGTTGGGATGCTCCCTCAAGTGCTTGAGCCTGTTCGGATCGACCGGGACGCGACGGCTCTGCCGTGGGGGGCTGGGAAACATCTTCTCGTAGAGGCCGGGGGTTTGCAGACGAAGCCAGGTTTTGGGTTCTTCCGCGTCCACGAAGTTGGTCCTCACCCAGTTTCCGACCTCCATGTACCCGTCTTCCGACGTGTAACCGGGTCCCAGCCGGACGGCGCCCTCTTGGGGTTCGGGCAGGACCACCAGCGGTTTCACACCCACCTCTTTGTAGGCCTCGACCAAGGCTTCCAAAACCAAAGGGTTCGGTTCCACCAAGCCCCTTTCCCCCGCAAAAAGGGCGACCGTCTTCCCTTGCTCCACCAGTCCCAGAGGGGTCCGGCCCGCCGTCTGGCGGACCGCAGCGCGAGCGTAGGGCATGATCTCCTCTACGTTCCGCGGTAGCTTCAGATACGCGGGGTACCGCGGCTCCGGGAAGACCCGCTCGGAAGCCGACTTTTCGCGAGAGCATCCGACAGAGCCGAGTGCGGCGAGCCAGGCTAGCGCCAGAATTTCTGCAAGGCGCATCGGTGCAAAAAACGTGCGATCTTTCATCGTTCACCTTCCTCCGGTGCCTTGAAACTCGTTCTCACTGTTGAAATTTCCCGTTGAGCCATTCGACGATCGCTGCCGCGGCTTGCTGTCGCTGGGTGCCCTTGCCAGCTTTTGGCCCGGAAGGCAAATAGCCGTGATCGGCACCTTCGATGAACACGATTTTCTTATCCTTCACCTGGGCGGCATCAAAGTTGGCTCGCTGCTGATTGGGCCACATATCCCGGTCTGCGGTACCGCAAATCACAAGCACCGGGACAGAGGTCTTGCCGATGTTTTTGCGCAACGCAGCGTTGGAATAGTTCGCTGATTTCGCCGATCGTCATCGTGAAATCGATCACCGCCTGCTGCCCCACGGTCAACTGTATGCCCCGTCGGATCTGGGTGGCGAACCCCGTCAGCTTCGTCCGCAGCTCATAACGACCCACGCGCAAATTGGTCAGATGGTAACGGCCACGGTCATCGGTCAGCGTGGTTCGGGTCGTCCCCGTGTCCAGGCTGGTCGCGGTCACCGTCACGCCGGGGATCACAGCCCCGGTCTCATCGGCAACGACTCCCTCGAGGGAGGCGGTGGTGACTTGGCCGAAGGTTACTCCCAACGCCAGCAGCAGAATGGCCGGTACCAGGGTCACGAGCCTGGATGAAGCAGTGATTTCCCTGACCATGGGTTGTCCCCCTTTCTGGTCTTTCAGCAAGAAGGTAGGCAAGATCCGGGAGGAAACTAGCATGGAGCCATCGCCCACGTCAACGGCTCTTTTAAGACTCTTTTAGATGCTTGGAAAGCCATTGACGCCCTGCGGGGCGGTATGTTACCAAGGTGGTTTGCGCCATGGACAAAAGGACTACTGTCAGTAGGGCACCCTGGCAAGAGCGGCGGCGGCGAGAGGTTCTGGACAACGGCCTCACCGTCGTGGTTCAGGAGATGCGCTCCAAGCCCGTGGTGGCCAGCATGATCTGGTACCGGGTGGGCTCCCGGCACGAGCAGCGGGGGAAGACCGGGACTTCCCACTTCCTCGAACATATGATGTTCAAGGGGACGCCCCGATACGCCAAGGGGGAAATCGACCGGATCACGCTGAGGCACGGCGGATCGAACAACGCCTTCACCTCCCACGACTACACGGCCTATTACTTCAATTTCGCAGCGGACCGATGGCCCGTGGCGCTTGAGATCGAGTCCAGCCGCATCCGGGAATCGGTGCTGGACTCCCAGGAATTTTTTTCCGAAAAGCAGGTGGTGATCGAGGAGCTGAAGATGGGCCTCGACTCGCCCTGGAGCCTCTTGCGCCAGGAAGTGGAGACCGTGGCGTTCAAAGCTCATCCGTATCGGAACCCCATCATCGGCTGGCTGGAAGACCTGGAACAAATGCAACCCGACGACTTGCGGTACCACTACGACCGTTACTACCGTCCCAACAACGCAGCGTTGGTCCTGGCTGGAGACCTGGACGGAGCGGACGCCCTCCGGCGTGTGAACAGCTTGTTCGGGCACCTGAAGTTCCAGCAGGTTCCCCCTGACCACGTCCCCAAGGAGCCGGACCAGATCGGGGAGCGGCGGGTGATGGTGCGCAGACCTTCCAACCTCCCTCGGGTCCTCATGGTGTACCACGCGCCGGAAATCGGCCACGCCGATTTCTACCCGTTGCAGGTGCTCCGGCGCGTCCTGGGACAGGGTAAGACCTCTCGCCTGTACCGGCGGCTGGTGGAAAAAGAAAAGCTGGCCTCGGCGGTGACGGCGGAGTACGAGGAAACCCAGGACCCTGGACTTTTTTATCTTCGCGCGGAGGTCAAGCCGGACTCGGACCCGGCGCGGGTGGAAAAGGCCCTGACGGAAGAGGTCGAACGGCTGGCGGACGAAGCGGTCCGCGAGGCGGAGCTCCGGAAGGCCCGGAACCAGGCGGAATCCCAGTTCGTTTTCGCCCAGGAAAGCGCCCTGGATTGGGCCAGCCTTCTGGGATTCTCGGAGGGGCTGTGCCAGCCCGAATACCTGGACACCTACCTCGACAGGGTACGTGCCGTCAGCACCAGGGATCTGCGCCGGGTGGCCCGTAAGTATCTCTTCACGGACAACCGCACCGTGGGGTGGATGCCGGGCCCGAACTCGGACCGGGAGTAAAGGAGCGAGGCGAGGATCCCCAGGTGCGGGCGGCGGTTTGCAGCCGCCAGCCCCATCCCTCTATGACGACGCTGCCCGAAATTCGAATCACTTCCTCCGTCCTACGGGACAAGCTGTCCAACGGGCTCACGGTCCTGCTGGCTGAAGACCATTCCACGCCTACGGTCTCGGTGGACGGGCTGATCAAAGTCGGCGCCTACTGCGAACCACGGAAACAGGCAGGCTTGAGCGTCCTGGTCACCCGCATGTTGGACGAGGGCACCTGCAACCATACCGCCGACGAGATCTCCCAGGCCATCGAATCGCGGGGAGGCTCGTTACAGACGTTCGGGCGGCGCGAGTTCGGCGGGTTGAGCATTGCCATGCTCTCCAAGGATTTCGAAACCGCGCTGGACTTGGCTCTCGATCTGATCCGCAACCCCGTCTTTCCTCCCGCCCGCTTGAAGCTGGAGGTCTCCAAGGCCATCTCCGCCATCCGCGGGACCAGAGACCAGCCGCGGATCATGGGGAGCAACGCTTTGAACGAGATCCTGTATCGGGGCACGTCCCTGGCGCATCCGGCGCAGGGATACGAGAAGACCATCGCCCGCCTGAAGCGGCGAGACCTGGTGGAGTTTCATCGGCGTTTTTACACGCCCCAGAACACGGTCCTGGCCGTGGCAGGAGATTTCGACGCGCACCGGGCGCTGCGGCAGATCCGTGCCCGGACCCGGGGATGGGCCAGCTCGGAACCGCCCGCTCCCCCTCTCCCACAGCCCCGACTCCGGGAGCGACCCACCGTCCGCCACATCTACCAGGACAAGGAGCAGGTGCACATCTTCCTGGGGCACCTGGGCATCCGCAGGTCTGATCCGGACTACTACGCCCTCCAGGTCACGGACACGATCCTGGGCGGCGGACCCGGTTTCACGTCGCGCATCCCCCGTCGATTGAGGGACGAACAGGGCCTGGCCTACACGACCTATTGCGATTTGACCGGGTCGGCCGCTTCGGCCCCCGGCCGGTTTGTGGCCTACATCGCCACTTCTCCTGACACCCTGCAGCAGGCCATCGATTCCATCCTGCGCGAGATTCGGGTGTTTTTGGACCAGCCCGTCACCGAGGAAGAACTGCGAGACGCCAAAGCCTACCTGACCGGAAGGTTCGTCTTCGAGTTCCAGACCAACGCTCAGATCGCAAGCTTTCTGATCAACGCCGAGATCTTCCACCTGGGTTTCGACTTCGTCCAGAGATATCCGGGCTACATCAAAGGGGTGACCGTCGAGGAGGTCCAGCGCGTCGCCCGACAGCATCTGCACCCGGACCGGTTCGCTCGGGTGGTGGTGGGGCCGGTGGACCGGAGTGGCCGCCTGAAAAGAAAGCCCCAGCCCATGCCCGCCTGAGGGCATTGCCGGTGCCGTTCCAACTTATTGAGACAAAGCAACCGTTGATGGACCGCTGATGCTTTTGGATCGAGAATCCTGCTGGATCTCCGTCGGATCAAGTCGGAACGGCACTGGCAGTGGGTCCCGGACCAAGGTACAATAGAAGCGAGCCCGTTCCCGTGGACAGTCCTTATGAGCGAGCATCAAGGTTTTTTTCAGGATCACTACAACATCACGGCCAGGGCCGTGGAAAAGGTCCTTTCGGCGGCCCTGAAGCGCGGCGGCGATTTTGCTGACCTGTACTTCGAGTACGCTGTCCAGGAGGCCATCAACCTCGAGGAAAGCCTGGTGAAGGGCACGAGCAAGAACATCGCTCAGGGCGTGGGCGTCCGCGTCGTGTCCGGCGATAAGACCGGCTATGCCTACACCGAGGAGCTTACCCCAGACAAGATGCTGCAGGCGGCCCGCACCGCGTCCCTGATCGCCCAGGAGCGGTCCGGGACGGGGCCGGTCTCGGTGGATGGGCCCCGTGGACCCGAGCAGCAGTTGTATGCTTCTTCGCGGCCGTTGGTGGAGTTCGACGCAGCCACCAAGCTGGACCTGATGAACCGGGCCGACCGGGCAGCTCGTGGCTACGACCCGCGTATCAAGGAAGTCCAGGTCTCCCTCTCCAGCGAGATCCGAATCGTGAGCATTGCCAACTCCCAGGGCTTCTGGATCACCGACTACCGGCCCCTGTGCCGGATGATGGTCGTCTGCATCGCCCAGGACGGAGCCAGCCGACAGGTGGGCAACCAGGGAGGTGGAGGCCGTTCAGGTCTGGAGTTCTTCGACAGCAAGCCTCCGGAATACTTCGCCCACCAGGCGGCGCGCCAGGCCCTGATCCAGTTGGACGCGCGGGAGGCACCTGCCGGAAGCCTGGAGGTGATCCTGGGAACCGGCTGGCCCGGAATCCTGCTGCACGAGGCAGTCGGACACGGACTGGAAGCGGATTTTAACCGGAAAAAGATCTCCGCCTTCTCGGGCCTCATCGGCCAGCGCGTGGCTTCGGAATTGTGCACCGTGGTGGATGATGGGACGCTGCCCCTGCGCCGGGGCTCGCTAAACGTGGATGACGAGGGAACTCCCACGCATTCCACGGTGCTGATCGAAAACGGGATCCTGCGGGGCTACATGCAGGACCGTCTGAGCGCCCGGCTCATGAAGGCGGAACTTACTGGCAACGGGCGCCGGCAGTCGTACGCCCACATCCCCATGCCCCGCATGACCAACACCTTTATGCCCCCGGGGCCCCACAGCAAGGATGAAATCATCTCATCGGTCCGGTTCGGCCTCTATGCGGTCAGCTTCGGCGGAGGCCAGGTGGATATCACCAACGGCAAGTTCGTCTTCTCCGCCAGTGAGGCCTATCTGATCGAGGACGGGAAGATCACGGCGCCCGTCCGGGGCGCCACCCTCATCGGCAACGGCCCGGACGTGCTGACGAAAGTGACCATGGTGGGCAATGACCTCCAACTGGACGAGGGGGTAGGGTTCTGCGGCAAGCATGGCCAACTCATCCCGGTGGGGGTCGGCCTGCCTACGGTGAAGGTCCGCTCCCTGACCGTCGGTGGCACCAGCGTATAACCGGGGCGATTCTGCAGATCCCGATCATCGACCGTCTCTCCACCATGGAAGCGATCGACCTTCAACTGGCCCGCGAAACCGTCCAGAAGGCCCTCCAGGCGGGCGCCACTGCCGCTGATTGCATCCTCCGGACGGAGGAGGAGCTGAACCTGACGGTCCGACTGGGACAGGTAGAGACCCTGCAGCAGGCCAGGTCCAGCGGGCTCGGGCTCAGGATCTTTCACCATCGGCGGGTGGCCATCACCTCCACGTCGGACCTGTCCTGGCCTTCCATCGAACGTCTGATCGCCGAGACCCTGGACCTGGCCCGGCTCATGTCCGAGGACCCGTCCGCCGGACTGCCGGACCCTGCCTGGATCCAGGGAGAACCGAAAGACCTCCAGCTCTGGGACTCGGACGGGCTGTCGCTGCCCCAGGAAAAAAAGCTGGATCTGGTTCGTACAGCGGAACAGGCGGCTCTGGATTACGACCCACGGATCACCAACTCCGAAGGCGCTTCCTTCTCCCAGGTGGACCGAAAGACCTGCCTGGCCAGCTCGGCCGGCTTCGAAGGAGAGTACCGCTCATCCCTCTTCTCCCTGTCCGCCACCCCCGTGGCGGGCGCCGACGGACAGTTGCAGCGGGATTTCTGGTTCACCGAATCGAGGCGGTTTCAGGAGCTGGACAGCCCGGAAGAGGTGGGACGCATCGCCGCGGCGCGGGCCCTGCGACGGCTGGGCGCTCGCAGGGTGAAGACCCAGGAAGTCCCCGTCGTCTTCGAGCCCCTGCCCGCGTCCTCCCTCCTGGACGAGATCTTCAATGCAGCGTCGGGGAGTGCCATCTATCGCAAGGCCTCCTTCTTCACGGGCAAATTGGGGTCGAGGGTGGCGGCTCCCCAGGTGACGGTCATCGACTCGGGCTCCCGGCCGGGAGGCCTGGGATCCCGGCCTTTCGATGACGAAGGCATCCTGACGCGAACCACCCACATCATCGTGGACGGCGTCCTGGAGAGCTACCTGTGCGACAGCTATGCTGCTCGCAAACTGGACCTCCATCCCACGGGAAACGCGTCCCGGTCCCTGGCGGCGCCCCCGCGGGTCGCAGCCAACAACCTGTATCTCAAACCTGGACCCGCAAGACCGACGGAGATCCTGGCGTCCGTCTCAAACGGATTCTACCTGACCGACTTGATCGGCTTCGGCGTGAACCTTGTCACAGGGGATTACTCTCGAGGGGCTTCCGGACATTGGATCGAGAACGGACGATTGTCGCACCCGGTGGAAGAAGTCACCGTCGCCGGGAACCTGAACCGCATGCTCGTGGAGCTGGTGGAGATTGGCAATGATCTGGAATTTCGCACTCCCATCGCATCTCCCACCCTCAAGATTGCCAGGATGACCGTCAGTGGGGAATAATCGTACTCTCCAGTTCTCCACGGAGCCCCGGAGCATGAAGTTGGGCCTCCAGGTAAAAATCGCCCTCGCCGTTTTCGCCCTCCTGTCCGGCGGATTCGCAGCTTACTACGTCCTGGTCCCGCGGACCCCATCCGAGCCCGGCAAGCTGGTGATACCCGGCCTGCGGAGGGAGGGGGACGGGCAGTTCGACTGGTACAGGAAATACGTGATGATCTCCAACGTGAGGGCCGATCTGGCTCGAAACTACCTGGGCGATGAAATCGCCGTGGTCTCCGGCCTGTTGGAGAACAGGGGAGAAAAACGCCTGGAAGCCGCAGAGCTGAAGGTCACCCTGCTGGATCCCCAGGACCAGCCGGTGCTTCAGCAAGCCCGCACGCCCCTCCGTCCCGGGATTGGTATCCAGCGTCCCCTGCACTCGTTCGAGAACCGATCCTTCACCATCTGGATCGAGCCGCTGCCCCCGGGCTGGACCGCCGGACAGGTGGTGGTGGAGTTGAGCGGGCTCAAGTTCGAAGAGTAGCCCCCCCATGAAGAAGCCCGCCTGCCTGCTCCTCTGCGTCTTTCTCGCTGCCTGCATTCAAACCAAGCTGGAGCCAGAGGAGGTGGAACGCGCGAAGCTCTCTGGACGCATTCTTCAGATGGAAGACGAGCGGCGCGCCGATCTGGATTTCTTCTCGCCGTTGCTCGAGCACACGGACCCCCGGATCCGGCGAAGGGCCGCCCTGGCCCTGGGCCGCATCGGCCATCCCAAAGCCCTGCCGCCGCTGCTGCGGCTCCTCCGTTTAGATCCGGACCTCGATGTCCGTCAAATGGCGGTCTTCGCCCTGGGAGAGATAGAGGACCGCGCTACCCTGGAAGCCTCGGGGTGGAACTCGGATCCGCAAGCCTACGCCGCTTTGATCGAAGCGTTGCGGGACTCGTCCGCCACCGTACGCGCTCGCGCCGCCGAGGCGCTGGGGAAGATGGGAAATCCCGGCGCCGTCCCGGCATTGCTGGAGGCCATGCCCCGTCCCGAACAGCTCAGGGACCGTGGCGCGACGGAACAGGCCGGACTGTGGATCACCGCGCTGTTTCGACTCAACCAGCGGGCGGCAACGCCCGCGGTGCTGGCCCTGGCCCGGCATCCTGATCCGGAACTGCGTTGGCAGGTGGCCAATTACTTCTATCGCACCCGCGATCCGAGCGGAGCCGAGGTCCTGGAGGGCCTCCTGAACGATTGGCACCCCAGGGTGCGCCGGCATGCTTGCCGGGCCCTGGGGGCGCTCCAGGATCCCTCGGCGAGCGCCACTCTAGCAGACAAGCTGGAGGATCCAGATCCAGGCGTCCGCATTGACGCCGCCAGGGCCCTGGGCAACCTGGGAACACCGGCTGGGACTCCGGGCCTGCTGCGAAAGCTTTCGGCGCTGGAAGGGAAAGCGGACCCTCCCTCCGTGAAGCTGCGGGCCGAAATCGTCCAGGCCCTGGGCGAGCTTCGGGATCCCGCCGCCGCCGACGCCTTGACGCGCTTCCTCCGTGAGGGCGGCATGGCTGCCACGGCAGCCATCGTGGCCCTGGCCAAGATCGGGAGCGGACAGCCGGAGTTTTTCCGCCGGGCGGCAGGCTTTCAACCCCGGACCGACGGCGAAATGCGGGCTTGGGTGACCGCCCTGGGAATCCACGCTTCGGACGAAGCCCGCAAACGGCTGCGCGAGCTGTACCAATCCCCCGACGAGCGGGCGAAGCGGGCGCGGTTCGCCATCGTCTCCGCCCTTGGCTCGGGCCGGTGGGCCGAACTCGATGCCTTCCTTTTGGAAGCCCTCCGCGACCCGGACCCGATCGTCCGGCGGGAGGCAGCAACGGCCCTGAGCCGACGCCAGAACAGTGCGTCCTTCCAGCCCCTCCAGGAGGCCCTTCGCGCGGACCGCGATCATCTCCCCGATGCCCGCCTGGCCCTGCTGGCCGCCGTCGCCCGCTTCCCTCCCTCCCGGAGTCTGCCGGTGCTGCAGTTCAGCATGAACGACGACGACTACCTGGTGAGGACGGCGGCGGCACGCTGGATCCGGCAGGCGACCGGGGGAAACGAAAGACCGGAGGCGGGACCGGCCCGGACCCGCATGGACAAGAGCGTCTACGCCGCCCTGGCCACGCAGCTTCGATACGAGACGGTGGTCCGCATCCGGACGAATCGGGGCGAGATCGAGATCCTTCTCTACCTGGAGGACGCGCCCATGACCGCCGACAATTTCCGCAGCCTGGCCGACTCGGGGTTCTACGACAACCTGACCTTTCTCCGGGTCGTTCCCAACTTCGTCATTCAGGGCGGCGATCCCCGAAACGACATGGAAGGGGGACCGGGATATAGCATCCGGTGCGAGATCAACCAGCGGCCGTTCCTCCGGGGCACCGTGGGAATGGCCCTCTCCGGCAAGGATACCGGCGGCAGCCAGTTCTTCATCTGCCTGGAACCGCAGCCCCACCTGGATGGAGGCTACACCGCATTCGGCCGGGTCATCGGTGGAATCGAAGCGGCGGACCGGATTCTGCCCGAGGACAGGATCCTGGGCACGGAGAGCGAAGCCTTTCGCCATCTTTACCAGTGGGCGCCTTAAGCTGCCATGGACAGAATGATTCCCCACCGATCTGTACGCACCTTCCTGCTCCTTCCACTGGTATCCTTTTTTGTGGGTCGCTGGGGTCACGGGCAAGAAAACAACTCTTCATTGATTCGCCGTTCGCAAACGAAAATCGTCACTGCGATTCCCACCGAGGAGAAGATCGAGATCGACGGGGAACTCAAGGAAGCGACCTGGCAGAAGGCCTCCCCGGGGGCGGATTTCATTCAGAACGAGCCCTACCCGGGGAAGCCGTCGACAGAAAAGACGGAAGTCAGAGTCCTGTACGACGCCGACAATCTCTACGTCGGTGCCTTGTGCTTTGACAGCGAGCCCGGCAAGCTGAAGATTTCCGATTTAAAGCGGGATTTCGAAATAGAGGAAACGGATGTTTTTGGACTTATTTTGGATACCTTCCATGACAGGAGAAATGGATTCGCCTTCTTTACCAATCCCATGGGCGCCAAACGAGAGCTTCAAAGCATCGACGACGGGAGAGACTTGAACCTCAACTGGGAAGGGATCTGGTATGTGAAGACCAAACTTTATGACTATGGCTGGGCCGTTGAAATAGCCATTCCTTTTAAGACCCTGAGATTTAACAAGGACCATACCCAAATCTGGGGGACAAATTTTCTCCGACGCGTGCGCCGCAAAAATGAGACCGCTCACTGGTCTCCGGTCCCTCTGCGGTATCAGATGCGACACGTCTCGTACGCTGGGGAGTTACACGGACTGGGCGAGATCAGACAGGGACGGAATTTAAAAGTAAAGCCTTTTGCCGTGGCAGAGCTCAATCAGCTCTCTTTAACCAAAAAGGGATCGACGAGCGTCGATTTTGACGGCGGGATCGATCTGAAGTATGGTGTGACGCCCGGATTGACTTTGGATGTGACCGCAAATACAGATTTTTCTCAAGTGGAAGTGGATGAGCAGCAGGTCAATCTGACGCGCTTTCCGTTATTCTTCCCCGAAAAAAGGGAGTTCTTTTTGGAGAACGCAGGGCTCTTCCAATTCGGCGAAGTGGCCAAGGCCGCCGGACCTCCCCGGGACCCGGAATTGATCCTGTTTTTCAGCCGCAGAATTGGTCTGTCTCCTGAGGGAGAGGTAGTCCCCATTTGGGGAGGCACCAGGTTGACGGGCAGGTCAGGTAAGTTCGGCTTGGGGTTCCTCAACATCCAAACGAAGGAGATGGGAAAGATACCAGCACATAACTTCACCGTTGGCCGGGTTAAAAGAGAGATCTTTTCCAAGTCTGATGTAGGCGTTATTTTCATCAATCGCCACTCGGAGTTTTCCCCCCAGCGCCACAGAGCTCTAGGACTCGACGCTAATTTCAGACTGTTTGAAAACCTACGAATAAATTCCTTTATCGCCAAGACTGACACCCCGGGAGCCAGCGGTAGTGATCTAGCAGGCAAGATAGCCGTGGACTGGACCGACAGGCGCATCGACTTTTATGCTTCCTATTTAGATGTGGAAGACAATTTCAAGGCAGAGGTAGGGCACGTCCGCAGGACGGGGATGCGCCTGAGCCAGTTGGAATGGGGATATCACCACCGTCCCCGAAAACACCCTCTCTTTAGGGACATCATCGTCTTCAAAGGCGTCTTCGAATACACCACCGACCAGCATAACCGGCCGCTGACGAAGCTTTTTCGACCCATCTTCCGGATCTGGTTTCATAACGGCGGAGTCTTTGAGATCACCGCAAGGAAAAATTTTGACAGGTTGGACAGGCCGTTCTTCATCCGGCCCCAGGTGGCTATCCCAGCCGGCGACTATGGTTTTACCGATCTGCTTCTGATCGGCAACACGGATAAGAGCAAAGCTCTTTCAGCGGACGTGAGATTTTCAAAAGGTAATTTTTACGATGGGAAAAAGACCTCGCTGAACCTGGCCAGCACCTGGAGGCCGAGCTACAAATTCTCGGCCGCTTTGAGGTATGAGAGAAATGATGTGAGCTTGCCCCATGGCTCGTTCATCACGAACTTGGTCGGCCTCCGATTGAATTATGCTTTTAGCACTCGTCTGTTTCTGAATGCCTTCCTCCAATACAGCAGCGAAAGAAAGCGGATGAGTTCCAATATTAGATTGAATCTTATTCACAGGCCCATGAGCGATTTTTTCATCGTGTACAACGAGCAGCGCGATGTGACTTCTCAGGGCCTGTCGGACAAAGGCCTGATCTTCAAGTACACCCACCTGCTGGATTTCTGAGGGTGCACAGGTTCTCTTAGCCGAGGTCGGATCCCTATTCTCCGTCAAACAGCTTGCGGTAGCGCTCCCAGTTTCCGCGCACTTCAGCCATGATGCGCTGATATTCGGCATCAGCCCGGAGCCGGTCGTAATTCTTGTCGCGTTGGAACCAGGGATAGTTGTGGTTGCCCAGCTCGACGGCACGCCGCAGCCATGCGAGCGCCTGTCCTTTCTCGCCGAGCAGCGAATAGGCTCCGCCGGTCCAATAGGCTAAGTCTCCATCAAAGACCTCTTCAGGACGGCGCCTTAAAACCTGCACGTCAATCTTATCGCGCTCCCCACGGGAAGCATAGAGATAGGCCGCCAAAACCAGCGGCGCCTCGTCTCCGCTGGAACGGCCCAGCTCCAATGCCCGGACCAGGAAAGGCTCCGCTTCCTTGAGCCTGCCCTGATAGTAGAGAAATTTTCCAAGATACGCGAGGACCTTGAACTGGTCAGGACTCGTGGCGAGCACCTGGCGCATCTCCTCTTCCGCCTCCTGCACACGTCCCAGGTACAGGAGCATTCGAGCGTGCATCCAGTGCAGCTGTCGGCTGGTCGGGTTCAGTTCGATCGTGCGACGATAAGCTTTCTCGGCTTCCTCCAGCAGGCCGGCGTAGTGGTAAGCGTAACCGATGGCCCCCAAGTTTTCGAACGAGTTCGGGGCCAGCTTCAGCGCCTGCCTGAGATTTTGGATCGCCTCCACATTGCGGCCCCCTTGCGAATAGACAACGCCCATGGCGCCATAGGCCTCCGCAGAGTGCGGGTTGATTCGCAGGGCCTCTCGAGCCGCTTGTTCCCCGCGAGCAAGATTTTCTCGCGCCTCTTCGGCAAAGTTGGCGCTTTCGATGCAGTAGAACAAACCCAGGAGCGCGTAGGCCTGCGAAAATCTTCGATCTTGCCCCACAGCCTGCTCGAGGAGGCGCTCTCCCCGACGGAGGCTTTCGCGCCCCGAGCGCACCCAGTACTCATTCAAATAGAACCGCGCCTGCACATAGAGGTCGTAAGCTTCCGGCGACCCAGTCATGGGCGCCGTCAGGGACTCCTGCTCCGCTTCCGAGACGCGAACGCTTAACCCTTCGACGACCTTTTGGGCCACCTCGTCCTGAAATTTCAGCATGTCAACAGCGCGCAGGTCGTAACGGGCCGCCCAGCGGGTGGCCCGATCCTCGCGGTTCACCAATTGCACGGAGACTCGTACGACGTCACCCGCGCGCTGGAAAGTTCCGTCCAGTACCGACTCCACTTCCAGCTCCTGCGCTGCGCGGACCGGATCGGGGAGCTCCTTGGCGTACTTCAAGACCGCAGTGGTGGGACGCACCGCCAGGTTTTGCAAGCTGGTCAGGCGGCTGATAATAGCGTCGCTCATGCCAATGCCCCAGGCCTCACTCCCGGGATGCCCGCCGAGGTCGCGAAAAGGGAGGACCGCCAGCGTATGCAGCGCAGGCTGCTTCGAAGCGGGCGAGGGGGGTGAGACCGCGGGAGCCCGCACGCCGGAGTACCAAAGGAGCGTCGCCGCAAGCGCCGCGCCCAGCACGGCCATCGCCAGAACCACCCACCTTCCCGCAAGCCGCGCCTTGGGGATGTCGCGGCCGGAAGCCGCACTTTCACATTCCCTCTTCAATCTTTTCAGGTCCGCTGCCATCTCGGAAGCCGTTTGATACCGCAAGTCGCGGTCTTTCTCCAGCGCTTTAAGGATGATGCGCTCCAGCTCAGGGGACACGTCCGGATTGAGACGCACCACTGGCGTGGGCGCCTTGTTGAGGATCGCGTCAAAGAGGACCGCCTCGGCGTCTCCTCGAAAGGGCAGGGTGCCGGTGGCCATTTCGTAGAGCACCGCGCTAAAAGAGAAGAGGTCCGTGCGAGCATCCAATTTTTCCCCCCGTGCCTGCTCCGGTGACATGTACGCTACCGTGCCAAGCGCCGTGCCGGGACTGGTCAGCAACTCTTCCGAGACGGGCCCCGTCGGCGAGGCCGATAAAGCCGCTTCCGGATAGCGCCATCGTGGAGATGCCGGTTTGGCCAGTCCGAAGTCCAGCAACTTGACCTGATCACGATTCGTGACGAAGATATTGGCCGGCTTGATGTCCCGATGCACAATTTCCTTCAAGTGAGCGGCCTCCAGAGCATCGGCGATCTGAAGAGCCCAATCCAGCAGTTGCTCTGTCTTGAGAGCCTTGCCCGCAATGCGATATTTCAGCGTCTGGCCTTCCAGCAGCTCCATGGCGATGAAGGGCCGGCCCTGATATTGGTCCACCTCGTGAATCGTGCAGATGTGAGGATGGTTTAAGGCGGAGGCAGTGCGCGCTTCCCGTTGGAAACGCTCCAGCATCTCGCGGTCCTTGGAGAACTGTTCGGGCAGGAACTTTAACGCGACGCTGCGACCGAGCTTGGTATCTTCTGCCTTGTAGACGACTCCCATTCCGCCGCCACCCAGCTTCTCCAGAATCCGATAGTGGGAGACCGTCTCGCCGATCATCGGTATGCAGGATAGCCCGTCTTGAGGAGGATTTCAATTCGACTGACTGTCTGGCGCGTCCTGGGAACCCCGGCCTCCCGAGCGCAAAGCCCAGGCATAACGCCCTCAGCCTTGGGAGCGGGCGGCGAGCTGGCCGCAGGCCGCATCGATGTCCCGGCCACGGGACTGGCGAATCATGGCCGTCATCCCGTGCTCGCACAGGACCTCCTGAAATCGCTTCACCCGCTGGTCCGTGGGTCTCTGGAACGGCACCAGAGGGCCCGGGTTGAACGCGATCAGGTTGACCTTGCACTTCAGCCTCTTCAACAACTTCACCAGCTTCAAGGCGTCGGCATCCGAGTCGTTGACCCCCGCCATCAGGACGTACTCGAAGGTGATCCGCCGGCGTTTCTTCAACGGGAACTGCCGGCACGCCTCCACCAGCGAGGCGATGGGGTACTTGTCGTTGATGGGCATGAGCTGCGAACGACGGTGGTCGTCCGGCGCGTTAAGCGAGATGGCCAGGTTGGGAAGAACGGGCTCCCGGGCCAGGCGCTGGATCCCCGGGAGCAACCCCACGGTGGAAAGGGTGATCCGGCGGGGCGAGATGGAGACGCCCTCGGGATGGCTGAGGATGCGAAACGCCTTCATCACGCGGTCGTAGTTGTGAAGGGGCTCTCCCATCCCCATGAATACCACGTTCACCCGGTCGCCAGCCGTTTCTCGGTTCAGGAGCTGAAGCACCTGCCCGACGATCTCGCTCGTCTCCAGGTGGCGCCCCAACCCCAGGGTACCGGTCATGCAGAAGGTGCACTCCAGCGCGCATCCCACCTGGCTGGAGATGCAGAACGTGGTACGCCTGGCCTCAGGCATGTAGACGGTCTCGATGACGGAGCCGTCCTCCAGGCGGAGGAGGTACTTTTTGGAGCCGTCGTTGGAACAGGCGACGCGAGCCGCTTCCGGCAGCCGGATCTCGTAGTTCAGCTTGAGCTTCTGCCGCAGGCTCCGGGAAAATTCTGTGACCCGGTCCAGGTCCTGGACCCGGCGACGGTAAAGGGCGGAGAAAAACTGCCGGGCGCGATAGGCAGGCTCGCCCAGCGACCGGAAGACGGCTTCCAGGTCCTCCAGGTCCATTCCCACCAGATTGGCTTTGACGGGCTCCATCCCCTCTTATTGTACCGTGCAAGCTTCAGCTGATCTTCGAAGGATTCCATCTCCGCAGTCGTGCGAACTTCAAAAGCATCTCGGTTTCCGGTGCCTTGGCCCATTTGAACGCAGTCATGTTCTCGCTGGCGACGAAGCGAGATGGCTTTCGCTCGCCCTCAGCCAACGAATTTGTAACCCAGGCGATGGACCGTCACGATGAACTGGGGATGGCTTGGGTTGGGTTCGAGCTTTTGCCGCAGCCAGGCCACGTGGACATCCACGGTACGGGTGGCAGGCATCGCGTGATAACCCCACACTTCATTGAGCAGCTCGTCCCGTGACAGGGTGGCTCCCCGGTGCTCGACGAAGTGGCGCAGGAGTTGAAATTCCCGGGCCGAAAGCTCCACCGCCTTTCCGTCCCGCGTCACTTCCGCGCGGCGAAAATCGACGAAGACGCTCCCAAACTGATAGGTTCTCGAAGAAGAGACCTTTGGCGCTGCACGTCCACGCCTGAGGAGCGCTTCGATGCGCGCCTGCAGCTCCGTCATCTCGAAGGGCTTGGTCAGGTAGTCGTCCGCCCCCAGCTTCAATCCTGCGACCTTGTCCGTGACCTGTCCCCGTGCGGTGAGCATGAGGATGGGCGTGTCAATGCCGCGCTGGCGCAGATCCCGGCACACATCGAATCCGTCTTTTCGCGGAAGCATCACATCGAGGATGATCAGATCAAAAGACCCTTTTGTCGCGTGGGCCAGACCCGATTCTCCATCGGGAGCTGTCTCGACGGCATAGCCTCGCGCCTCAGCCGGTCCGTCAATGTCTGGACCAGCCCTGGCTCATCTTCGATGAGCAGGATTCGAGGACTCATACGCTCCGCTCGGCCGGCGCGTTTTCCTGAGCCTCCGCGTTGGTCGGAGGGAAGGCGGCGGCGCTTTTCCAGGGCTTCATCGCCCCGATTCTAGCATCGCTCCTCGTGCGGGACCGCAGGGACGCAAGATTTTACGTTCTCTTAACAAAATCTTTACGTCGGCTACTCCTCGCGGCTCTGGTGCCGGCCTGGCCCCTCACACTGGCTGCCGCCTTCCTGACCACCTACGTGTTCCATGAGTGCAACCTCAAGCCGGCTGCGCGCCTTCCTCCCACCCGCTCAAAAGGCGCCTGCACGCTTCCAAGACAACGCCACCCGAATCTGACCACAGTTCCCAACAAACTCCCGGCCAGGATGGTGAATCGCTGGCAACGACTTCCGTTCGTTGCAATACCAGCCCCACTGTGTTAAAAACTTGCATGGAAATCTCTGGTATGATCCAAAAAGAAGTCCTGCCCAACGGCCTGACACTGATCACCGAGTCGATGGAGCATGTGCGCTCGGTGGCCATCGGCGTCTGGATCAAGAGTGGCTCTCGCCGGGAGCGCGCGCCCCTGAACGGCATCTCCCACTTCATCGAGCACATGGTGTTCAAGGGCACCGAGTCTCGCACCGCCCAGCAGATTGCCAAGACCATCGACTCCATCGGCGGGCAGATGGATGCCTTCACCGCCCGGGAGTACATCTGCTTTTACACCAAGGTGCTGGACGAGCACCTGCCTCTGGGGGTGGACCTGCTCTCGGACATCGTCCTGAATCCTCTGTTTCCCGATGAGGAAATCGAAAAGGAACGGAACGTCATTTACGAAGAGATCAACATGGTGGAGGATTCGCCCCACGATCTGGTCCACGAGATCCTCACCGAGAACTTCTGGAAGGGTCACCCGCTGGGCCGTCCTATCCTGGGGACGAAGGAGTCCGTGGCGAAGATCGGGAGACAGGAGCTGTTCGACTACTTCCGAGAATGCTACACGGCGGCCAACATCCTGATCGCCGCGGCGGGCAACCTGGATCACCGGAAGGTAGTGGAGGCGGTGAAGCGGAACTTTGACCCGCTCCCCCAGGGAGGGCCGATCCCGGAAGAGGGTGTCCCGCCGGAACCGCACCCGGTTTTTCTCTCCCGCAACAAGAACGAGCTGGAGCAGACCCACCTCTGCCTGGGGACCCTCTCTCCTTCCCTGGCCTCGGAGGACCGGTTCGCGGCCCACGTGTTGAACAATGTGCTGGGCGGGGGACTCAGCTCTCGCCTGTTCCAGAACATCCGGGAAAAGCGGGGGCTGGTCTATGCCATCTTCTCCGGGTTGAGCCTTTACAAGGACGCGGGCTGCATGACCATCTACGCCGGCACCGCCACCCGCAGCGTGCCGGAAGTGGTGGAGCTGATCCTGGTCGAGATGCGGGGCATCAAGCAGGACGGCGTCGAAGCGGACGAGTTGCGCCGCAGCATCGAGAACCTGAAAGGCGGAATGATGCTGAGCCTGGAGAACACCTCCGACCGCATGATCACCCTGGCCCAGCACGAGATTTATTTCGGGCGGCAGTTCACCCTGGACGAGATCCTCTCGGGCATCGAGAGCGTTCGGGCCCAGGATGTGACCCGCGTCGCCCGGCAGACGTTTGATCCCCGGTTCCTGTCGCTGACGGTACTGGGCAGGCTGGACGGGCTGCAACTGGACCGGGGCTGTTTGCAACTGTAAGGGGCGGGGCCGTCCGCAGGGACCCGCCCCAGGGGAAGGCCCCGCTTCAATTTTCGTGGTCCCCTGCATGCAGGAGCGCACGTGGTTCAGGTGACGGTTCTGGGTAGCGGGAGCGCCGGGAACGCCACGCTGGTGAGGAGCTCCCAGGCGCGGGTCCTGGTGGATCTGGGGCTGACGGGCAAGGACGCCGCGGCTCGCCTCTCTCAGGTCGGCTGCGATCCCACTCATCTCGACGCCATCCTGCTCTCCCACGAACACGGAGACCACGTGCGGGGGGTCGCTGCTTTCGCCAAAGCCTTCCCCAGAACCGTCGTGTACGCCACGGAGGGGACGAGCCTGGCGTCCAATCTCCGCGGCAACGTTCGCGCAGAGGAGGCGATCCGGCCAGGAGAGCGGCTGCGGATCGGGGACATCCAGGTGACGCCCTTCACCATTCCCCACGACGCCACCGATCCCCTGGCATTCACCCTGGAGGTCGAGGGCGTCAAGGTGGGGATCGTGATGGATCTCGGCCACTTCTCCAGCACGGTCAAGGAGTGCCTTCGCCGCTGCGACGTCCTGGTGCTGGAGTCCAACCACGACATGGAGATGCTGAAGGTGGGACCTTACCCGTGGGCCCTGAAGCAGCGCCTGCTCAGCCGCGTCGGCCACTTGAGCAACGAGGCCGTTGCAGAGTTCCTCGGCTCGGACTTCGATGGGTACGCCCGGACCATCTTTCTGGCGCACCTGAGCAAGACCAACAATCATCCGGAAATCGCCCGCCTCTCCGCCCAGAAGGCGCTGGCGTCCCGCGCGCCACTGTTCGCTGCCTTGGAAAAGTCGCACGCGGAGCTGAAGCTGACCTATCAGGACCGACCCGGCGAGACCGTGACGCTGTAATTCGCACTCCGGTTCATCGGGCGAAGCCCCGTAGCGGGCGGCACCAGAGCGACGGTGCCCTCGCGGAGAAAGCATGATTGGCCGCTACACGCTGCCCGAGATGGGCCGCATTTGGACCGACGAGAACCGCTTCCGAAAATGGCTGGACGTGGAGATCGCCGTCTGCGAGGCACAGGCCGAAGCGGGGGAGATCCCCGCCCGCGCAGCCCAGGAGATCCGCAAAAAGGCCTCCTTCTCGGTGGACAGGATCCTGGAGATCGAAAAAGTCACGCGGCACGACGTCATTGCGTTTGTGTCGTGCGTGGCCGAACAGGTGGGGGATGCGGCGCGATACCTGCACCTGGGCTTGACCTCGTCGGACGTGGTGGACACAGCCCAGGCGCTGCTCCTGGGGGAGGCGTCTCGTCTCATCCTTGCGGAAGTGGACAACCTGCGGAAGGCCCTCAAGGATCTCGCCTACCGATACAAGGACGCGCCCATCGTCGGCCGGACCCACGGCATCCACGCCGAGCCCACCACTTTCGGTCTGAAGCTGGCCCTTTGGTACGACGAGATGGGCCGCAATCGCCGCCGGCTCCAGCAAGCAGCGGAAACGGTACGGGTAGGCAAGGTCTCAGGCCCTGTGGGCACCTTTGCCCACGTCAGCCCCGCCATCGAGGAGCGGGTCTGTGAAAAGTTGGGCCTGGGACCTGCCCCGGCCTCATCCCAGATCATCCAGCGGGACCTCATCGCCGAGTACATGAATGCCCTCGCCCTGCTGGGAGCCAGCTGCGAGAAGTTCGCCACTGAGATCCGCCATCTGCAGCGGACCGAGGTCCGGGAAGCCGAGGAGCCTTTTGCCCGGGGGCAGAAAGGCTCTTCCTCCATGCCTCACAAGCGAAATCCGGTGAACTGCGAGCAAATTTGCGGATTGGCCCGTTTGTTGCGCGGGTATGCGGCGGCCGCGCTGGAGGACGTCCCCCTCTGGCACGAGCGCGACATCTCCCACTCGTCCGTCGAGCGCGTCATCCTGCCGGACGGAACCACCCTGGCCCATTACATGACGCGGCAGCTGCGCAAAATTCTGGAAGGCCTGGTGGTCTATCCGGAGCGCATGAGGGAGAATCTCCTGTCCAGCGGCGGTCTGGTGTTCTCGGGCCAGTTGCTGGTGGACCTGACCCGGAAGGGAGTCCCGCGGGATGAGGCCTACACGTGGGTTCAGCGGTGCGCCATGCGCGCCCTGGATGAGAAACTGGACTTTCAAGAGCTGATTGCCGGCGACCCCGACATCTCCCGCGTTCTCTCCCCTGACGAGATCCGCACGGCCTTCGACCTCCAGCATCAGCTCCGCCACGTGGACCGGATCTTCCAGCGCGTCTTCCGAAGCGAAAGCGCATAATCGCCCTTGCGGAGGGACTTGAACGGTCGAAGCGAGAGAGGGCGGCGGGGTTGCGAGAGATCAGCGGTAGCGGCCGAGACGCACCACGTAGCGACGGGATGTAGAAAGTCGCTTCCTCCGCGGAACGGAAGATGCCCGAGTCGCGATACGGATGCGTCAAGGACGGATTGGTGCGCACGCCCGGACCCCCGGTAATGTCCGAATTTGCTAAACTGTCCACCGCAAATTTCACTGTCAGGAACAAGTGGGCAAAGGTCGAAAAGATCTAAGGAAGGACACTGACGTTCCTAGATGACGATCCGATTCCGAATCCTGCTGGCGAAAAAAGCGAGAATGTTTTTTACGCTCACGACTTTTCGGTATGACTTGTGAGGAGTTCCGAGATCTTCTTCAGCGGCAGAGCGACCCACAGTTGCTGGATCCGTGCTTGCACGACGACCGGACACCGTACGTCTTTCAGCCCCAGCCGGCGGCTTGGAACACGTTCCGCG
>JACQTF010000055.1 GCA_016210925.1 Acidobacteriota bacterium
GTGGGGGTGCTGGGGATCATTTTGGGGGGGTGGGCTTCCAACAGCAAGTATCCACTCATGGGAGCACTCCGGTCGGCGGCCCAGATGGTCAGTTACGAGGTGGCCCTGGGGTTTTCCATCATCGCTGTGCTGCTCATCGCTCGGAGCCTGAGCCTCGTCGAGATCGTTAAGGCCCAACAAAGCATGGGCTGGTGGTTCTTTTTCCTTCAGCCGGTGGCGTTTTTCCTTTACCTGTGGTGCGGCATCGCGGAGACCAACCGGCTCCCGTTTGACCTTCCGGAAGCAGAGTCGGAGCTGGTTGCGGGCTTTCACACGGAGTACAGCGGGTTCCGATTCGCCATTTATTTTTTGGCAGAATATGCCAATATGATCACGATTTCCGCCATTGCAGTCACGTTATTCTGGGGAGGCTGGCTGCGACCGTTTCCCAACTGGCAGGCGCTGAAGTTTCTGGACGTGATTCCACCGGTGATTTGGTTTACACTAAAGGTGATGGCGTTTTTGTACCTGTACGTGTGGATCCGGGGCACCTTCCCGCGGTACAGGTTCGACCAGCTCATGCACCTGGGGTGGAAGGTGTACCTCCCCGTGGCGATGGCCAACGTGATCGTGACGGGAGCTGTTTTGTTGTTCTTTTACCCATGACGCAGGAGGACCTCGCATCGCTGGTCCCCCGGTTGTTGAGGGGGGCTGGGATCTTGAGGAATTCATGAAGAAAGTCATCGAACTGCTGAAAAAGATTATCCTCGTGGATCTGCTCCGGGGGCTCTGGATCACGGGCAAATACACGGTGGCGCCCGTTTACACGGAGCAGTATCCCAAGGAGCGGCCCGACGTGGCCCCGCGGTACCGGGGCGCCCCCAAGATGATGGTGGACGATCAAGGCAAGACCACCTGCATCGCTTGCGACCTGTGCGCCGTCGTGTGCCCGGAGGACTGCATCATCGTCATGAGCACCCGGGATCCGGAGAGCCGGAAGAAGTTACTCACCGACTATATCTTCGACATGTCCCGCTGCTTGTTCTGCGGCTACTGCGAGGAGGTCTGTCCGACGGATGCAATTCAACTGACCCAGGACTTCGAGACGGCCTGCTATACCCGGGACGAGATGGTGCTCGATCTGAAGCAACTGGAGGAGGGCATCCACCCAGTTCAGTACACCAGATAAGCCCTTCCTGGGCGAAGCAAAGGCTTCGCCCCTACAGAGGAGATCCGTAGGGGCGGGGCCCCAAGTATTACCTTTTCTTTCTTTGGCGCACGGCGCATGCCGTGCGCTCAGCACTCTATGGAACAATTGATCTTCTACTCGCTGGCTGGCGCCACCGTCCTGTTCGGCATGCTGGTGGTGATTGCCCGGAATCCTGTCCACAGCGCGATTTTTCTCATCGGCGCCCTCATGTGCATCGCCGGCCTGTACCTGCAGATGGGGGCGGAGTTCGTGGGCGGCGTGCAGATTCTGGTTTACGTGGGCGGCGTGATGGTCCTGTTCCTCTTCGTGATCATGTTGGTCAACGTCCGGACCGCGGAACGGGTACGCCAGCTGAGCCCCGAGTGGAAGACTGCCCTGTTGTTGGCGGGCGCCCTCTCGGTGGAACTGGTCTACCTGGTCTTGAAAGGCCCCGGCGTCTTCGCGACCGCAGCCCCGGAGGCGATCCCCGCCCTGCAGGGCAACACCCAAAACGTCGGGGCGGCGCTGTACACCAAGTACCTGCTTCCCTTCGAGATTGCCTCGGTGCTGCTGCTGGTGGCCATGATCGGAGCCGTGGCGCTGGCCAGGAGTAGGATGGATTGACCCCCGATTCATGTCTATGATTCCCGCTTCCCACTACTTGATCCTCAGCGCCTTGCTGGTGACCATCGGGGTCATCGGGGTGCTCACCCGGCGCAACATTCTGATCATTTTCATGTCCATCGAGCTGATCCTCAATGCCGCCAACATCAACCTGATTGCCTTCTCCCGGCAGTTGCAGGACGTCATCGGGCAGGTGTTTGCCGTTTTCGTGATCACCGTGGCGGCAGCGGAGGCGGCCATCGGCCTGGGCATCGTTATCGCCCTCTTTCGAAACCGGGAGACCATCAACGCAGACGAGATTGATCTGCTCAAAGGATAACTCCAGGAAGGCTGGAAGATTGGAAGGCTGGAAGGATGAAAAACCACTCTTCCACTCTTCCACTCTTCCACTCTTCCAGATTGTGACATGGCTGACTATTTCTGGTTGATTCCCCTCTTTCCTGCAGCCGGCTTCGCCCTGGTGGGGCTGCTGGGCCTTTACAGCAACTGGGCCCTCCGGCACAAGCTCAACAAACGCTTCGTCCACTGGGTGGCGGTAGGGGTCATCGCCGTGTCCTTCTTCCTGTCCTGTGGCGCCGTCATTGACCTCTACGCGGCGCGCCACCAGGAGTCTCTGGAGAAAGTGTTGTTTGTGTGGATCCCGGCCGGGAATTTGCCCGCGGCCGGGGGCCTGGCGCGGGTGCAGGCGGAATGGGGCTATCTCCTCGATCCTCTGTCGGCGGTCATGATCCTGGTGGTCACCGGCGTGGGGTTGCTGATCCATATCTATTCCACCGGTTACATGTGGGAGGACGACGGTTACTACCGCTTCTTCGCGTACATGAACCTGTTCATGTTCATGATGCTGACCCTGGTACTGGCCAACAACTACCTGTTCATGTTCATGGGCTGGGAAGGGGTGGGTCTCTGCTCGTATCTCCTGATCGGATACTATTTTGACCGGAAGAGCGCAGGCGATGCCGGCAAAAAAGCTTTCGTCGTGAATCGGGTGGGGGATGCAGGCTTCCTGGTGGGCCTGATGCTCCTGTTCGTGACCTTCGGAAGCTTTCAATACCGGGACGTCTTCTCAGCGGTCGCGGGCTTCGCTCCCGAGACTGCGGCACTGGGCGTCCTGTCCCTCATCTGCATCGGCCTGTTTATCGGGGCCACCGGCAAGAGCGCTCAGATCCCGTTGTACACCTGGTTGCCGGACGCCATGGAGGGTCCCACGCCGGTCAGCGCCTTGATCCACGCCGCCACCATGGTCACGGCGGGCGTCTACATGGTCGTCCGCAGCAGCCCCTTGTTCGGCCGGGCGCCGAAGGTCATGTTCGTCGTTGCAGTGGTCGGGGCGGTCACGGCCCTGTTCGCTGCCACCATTGCCCTGGTGCAGCGGGACATCAAGCGGATCCTGGCTTATTCCACGGTCAGCCAGCTCGGCTACATGTTCGCCGCGGCCGGGCTGGGTGCCTTCGTAGCCGCTATTTTCCACCTGATGACTCACGCTTTCTTCAAGGCCCTCCTGTTTCTCGGGGCGGGAAGCGTCTACCACTCCACGCACGAATTGGACGTGATGAAGATGGGCGGGTTGAAGAAGCACATGCCGACCACCTATTGGACGATGCTGGTGGCCACTCTGGCCATCTCAGGAGCGCCGCTCCTTTCTGGCTTCTTCAGCAAGGATGAGATCCTGTGGCAGGCGTGGAACGTCCACAAGGGGATCTGGCTGGTGGCCTGGGTGGCAGCCGGTCTCACGGCTTTCTACATGTTCCGCCTGCTCTTTCTGACCTTCCATGGGAAGGAGCGGTTCGACACCCACCACCCTCCTCACGAATCGCCGAAAAAGATGACGGTTCCGCTGGTCATCCTCGCGATCCTTGCCGTCATCGGCGGGTACGTGGGACTGCCGGCCATGATCGGGCATCTGATCGGTGTGCCCAACCACTTCGAGCATTTCCTGCAGCCCGCGGTGCAGGCACCCGAGGGGGTCGAGCACGCCATCGGCGAATCGGCTTTTCAAGAGTGGATCGTGACCGTGCTTTCGATCCTGATGGCAGCGGCCGGCTTCTCCGTGGCCTATCTTTTCTATCTGAAGCGGCAGGAACTTGCCGATCGGGCGGCCAAGGCGGCGCAGTGGGCCCACACCCTGCTGTACCGCAAGTACTACGTGGACGAGCTCTACGACGCCCTGTTTGTGAACCGGGCCAAGGACCTGGGAAACGGTTTCTGGGCTTTTGACCGCAAGGTGGTGGATGGGCTGGGGGTGGATGGGTCCGGACGTTTGACGCTCTGGTCCGCCACCCTGTCGGGCCTCTTCGATTTGCGCGTCGTGGATGGGATCGTGAACCTGGTGGGTCGAACGACGGATGCAGGAAGCCGGGCGATGCGCCGGCTGCAGACCGGCCTGGTCCAGCGCTACGCACTGGTAATGATCGTGGGGGTCTTCGCGTTTCTGAGCCTGTATCTTTGGTTGTTCCGCGCAGCACCGTGATGGAAGGGGCGGGGTGTCCCGTCCGTCGGGTCTGGGACAGCCCGGCCGGAGTGGAAGCTCAAAGGAGCGAGGTCCTATGGAATTTTTCATGAAGAACATCCTGAACATCGTGTGCTACCTGCCACTGGTGGGGATGTTCGTCCTCCTGTTCCTGCGCAAGGAGAACGCCATTCGCTGGACGGCAAACATCTTCGGGTGGGCCGGATTCCTGGCCTCCCTGCCCCTGATCTTCGCTTACAACAATCCGCGCTACCTGGACACCGCCACGGGCATGCGCTACCTGTTCCGCACCGATTGGATCCCGTCCATCGGCGTACAGTACTACTTCGGCATCGATGGCATCAGCCTGCTGCTGATCCTGCTGACCACCTTGCTGGGCGCCATCGCCATCATGTCCTCCTGGACAGCCATTACCACCCGGGTGAAGGAGTACTACGCGTTCCTCCTCCTGATGCAGACGGCCATGCTGGGCGTCTTCATGGCGCTGGATTTCTTCCTCTTCTACATCTTCTGGGAAGTGATGCTGGTGCCGATGTACTTCCTGATCGGAATCTGGGGCACCGAGCGGAAGCTTTACTCCGCCATCAAATTCTTCCTGTACACCCTGGCGGGCTCGGTGCTGATGCTGCTGGGCATCCTGGCGCTGTACTTCCACCACTACAGCCAGACGGGCACCTACACCTTTGAGATCCTGCAATACCATTCCATCTCCCTGCCCATGGAACTGCAACAGTGGATCTTCCTGGCGTTCTTCATCGGGTTCGCCATCAAGGTCCCCATGTTCCCGTTCCATACCTGGCTGCCGGACGCCCACACCGACGCCCCCACGGCGGGCTCCGTGATCCTGGCGGGAGTCCTGCTGAAAATGGGGACGTACGGGTTCGTGCGTCTGAGCCTGCCCATCATGCCGGAGGCCACCAAGTTTTACCTCCCGTACTTGATGTGGCTCTGCCTGATCGGGATCATCTACGGGGCCCTGGTGGCCATGATGCAAAAGGACTGGAAGCGTCTGGTGGCCTACTCGTCGGTGAGCCACCTGGGGTTTGCCATGCTAGGGGTCTTTGCTGCCACCCCCGTGGCCATGCAGGGCGGCGTCCTGCAGATGGTCAATCACGGCATCTCCACGGGGGCTCTCTTCTTGATCGTGGGTATCGTTTACGAGCGGCGCCATACCCGCATGATCGCCCAGTACAGCGGCCTCTCCCACGTCATGCCCCTGTACGCAGCGGTGTTCATGATCATGACCCTGTCCTCCATCGGAATGCCGGCCCTGAACGGGTTCATCGGGGAGTTCATGATCCTCCAGGGCACCTTCGCGGTGGACGAACTGCGGGTCTATGCCATCGTCGCGGTCTCGGGGATCGTTCTGGGCGCCGCCTACATGCTCTGGCTCTACCAGAGAACCATGTTCGGGAAGGTGGAGCAACCGGAAAACGAACGGCTGGCGGACTTGAACTGGCGGGAGGTCTTCACCTTCGTCCCGCTCATCATCCTGGCCTTCTGGATTGGCTTGTATCCGGCCACCTTCCTCCGATACCTGGACGAACCGGTCAACAAGGTGGTGGAACGGGTCCGTGGGCCCGAATTCTTTCGCCAGGCGGAGAAAGGCGTCCTTGCAAGAACTCCCTCCAATCCGGCCATGGCCGTACCATCCAGGTAACGGTCAATGGTGAACGGTAGTCCACTGTTACTGGTTGAACGATTGGTTTCGACCATTGACCCTTGACCAATGACCTTTGACCATTACGTTTGAGGGAAATGAGCTGATGGAAAACCTGATGGGTTTCACCAGCACGGCGGAGGTGCTGAGGTACCTGCGGCAAAATAGCGCTGCCATCGGGCCCGAGATCATCCTGACCATTTGGGCTGTGGGAGTCCTGATCGTGGACCTGGTGAACCCGTTGAACAAGCGCTTCTGGCTGGGGCTGTTCTCCCTGCTGGGGATTGGCTTCGCCGGCTTTAACCTGTACCGGCTCCACGGCATCGAGGGCACGGCGTTCAGTCAAATGGTCGTCCTGGACCCCTTCGCCTGGTTCTTCAAGGTCATCTTTCTGGTCGCCGCCGCCCTGGTGGTCCTGATCTCGTTGAAATACTTGGACATCGAGGAGGCCCAGCACGGGGAGTACTATGCCCTGATCCTGTTCGCTACCATCGGCATGATGTTCCTGGCCTCGGGCATCGACCTGATCATGATCTTCGTGGGCCTGGAACTGATGGCCATCTGCGAGTACGTGCTGACCGGTTACCTGAAGTTCCGTCCGCGCTCCGCCGAGGCGGCCATGAAGTTTTTTCTCCTGGGGGCGTTCTCCACGGGGATCCTGCTGTATGGGATGTCACTGCTCTATGGCCTGAGCGGCACCACGAGCCTGCAGGGGATCTCCGATGCTCTCTCGGGGGTCTCCTCCAACCAGCCGGCCCTGTTGCTGGCCACGATCCTGCTGGTCGCGGGCCTGGGTTTCAAGGTCGCCGCCGTGCCTTTTCACATGTGGGCGCCCGACACGTTCGAGGGGGCCCCCACCACCATCACCGCCTTTATCTCCGTGGGCCCGAAGGTAGCCGGCATCGCCGTCCTGCTCCGCATCTTTGTCCAGTCCATGGAGACGGTGCGGAGCGACTACACCGTCCTGGTGGCCTTGATCGCCATCTTAACCATGGTGTGGGGCAACGTGGCGGCTGTCACCCAGAACAATGTCAAGCGCCTGCTGGCCTACTCCAGCATTTCCCACATCGGATACGTGCTGGTGGGCGTGGTCGCCGGTCCCGAGAGCAACGGGGTCTTCGCGGCGTCCTATTATCTTTTCGCCTACGCGTTCATGAACCTGGGCACGTTCGCCATCGTGGTCTTGATGCGGCGCCAGGAGATCCAAGGGGAGGAGGTGAACGACTTCAACGGGCTTTTCTTCAAGAGTCCCGGCGTCGCTCTCCTGATGCTGATCTTCCTGGCGGCTCTGGCGGGCATTCCTCCCACGGCGGGGTTCGTAGCCAAGTTCTTCATCTTCTCCGCCGTCATCGATGCATACTTCCGCACCACGGACTCGCTGATGGCCGTGCTGGCGGTGATCGCAGGCCTCACCACCATCATCGCCTTGTTCTATTACTGGCGCATCGTCAAGGCGATGTTCCTCACCGAGGCTACCGACCAGGTGCAGACGCGCCTCACGCCCGCCATGACCGCAGCCCTGGTGGTGACCCTGGTGTTTACCATCCTGGTGGGCATCTATCCTGGCCCCTTTGTGGAGCTGGCCCGGGCGGCGGCTGCCCCTCTTCAGTAAGCCCCGCACCTATTCGCATCATGGTTGTCAAGAAGGCGGGAAGCTCATACGAGCCGAGGCTGATGATTCACGGGTTACTTAGTCTGCGCGAATAGGTGCGGGGCATGACGAAGCGGAACGTTTACAAGATCATCTCGGATCTCTCCGCCATCATCTTTTTGATTCCCACCAACATGGCGGCCGGCGGCTTGCTGGGATACTACGTGATCGATCCCTGGCTCGGGACCTATCCCTGGTTCACACTGCTGTTCGTCCTCATCGGCGGAGGCGCAGGCCTCTACCAGACCTACCAGCTTGTGAGCAGACAGCGATGACCTCGCACCTACCCTCTTCTCCGCAACTTTCCCGCAATTTGTTTAGTAGGTGCGGGGTGACGCCACCGGGACTCGTGCCGTTCCAACTTAATCATCACGCTCCTCGGCACAGGAGATGAAACAGATGTTTCACGGCAATGAGCCTCGCCACAAAGAGCCCCAAGAAGTTGGAACGGCGCTCGCTCCCCTGGAGAGGCGGATCCTCCGAAATGGCTTGGCCGCGGCCGTTCTGCTGGCGCTGCTGGGACTCTGGAAATTCGGCCCCTGGATTGCCGCCTGCCTCCTGCTGGGGGTCGGTCTGGCCACCTTGAACTTTTTCTGGCTCAAGCAGGGTGTGGACCTGATGCTGAAGCGGGGGACAGACGGCGCAGTCCGGTGGGCAATCATCAAGTTCGTAGCTCGGTTGTCATTGATTTTGGTAGTGCTGTTTGCTACGATTAAAATTTCTGTTCTGAGCATGATGGCCACCCTGGTGGGGCTGGCGGTCTTCCTGCTCGGGGCGGTGATCGAGGCGTTCCGCTCGGCTTTCAGCCGAGCAAACCTAAAACTCTAAAACCTGAAACCTGAAACCAAGAGACCCCGGTTTGGAGGTCTTAAGTTTTAGGTTTCAGGTTTCGGAGTTTCAGGTTTGATACCGAGATGGAACACGAGTTTTTCTTCGCACAAATCTTCAACAGATATCTCGCCCATCCCCTGCTGGGGCGCGAGATCCCGGACCACGTGATCATGGTCTTGTACGCGGCCGTATTCCTGATCGTTTTCTCTGCGGTCGTCAGTCGGAAATTCAGCGTGGACAAGCCCACCCGGATCCAGCAGCTGCTGGAGCTGGCGGTGGCGTTCGTGGTGGGCCTGATGCGAGAGATCATCGGTCCCGGCGGCGAGCGCTTTTTCCCCCTGCTCGGGTCTCTGGGCCTGTTCATACTCGTCTGCAACCTGATGGGGCTGATTCCCGGCTTTCTCTCCCCCACCAGCAACATCAACGTGACCCTGGGACTGGCGCTGGTGGTCTTTGTGTACTACAACGCCCAGGGTGTGAAAGAACACGGCGTTCTCAAGTACCTCCGGCATTTCGCCGGGCCCTCGCTGCTGCTGGCGCCCCTGCTGTTCATCATTGAAATCATCAGCCATCTGGCGCGTCCCTTTTCTCTGTCGGTCCGGCTGTTCGGAAACATCCTCTCGGAGGAGCTCATCTTATCCATTATCAACGGCAAGCTATTCCCCTTCGTGGCCGCTTTGCCGGTCATGCTGCTGGCGCTGGTCGCTTCCACCATCCAGGCCTTTATCTTCATCACCCTGACCATGGTCTACCTGGCCGGCGCCGTGGAGCACGGCCCTGAGGCAGAAGCGGAACGCGGGCACGCCGGCTAGTTTTAGCTGCCATTTGCCCTAGGGGGCGCACCTCATGCATTGTGAGAAAGGAGCGGTGGAATGAGAAAGGCAGGACTGACACTGTTGATGGGCTGGGCACTCCTGGTATTCGCAGCACCGGCTTTCGCCCAGGAGGAGCCCGCCGCCCCAGCGGGTGATGCCCGCTGGCTGATCATCACCTCGGGATTCGCCATGGCCTTTGCCGCCGGGATCTGCGGGCTTGCCCAGAGCAGGGCCCTGACGGCGGCCTGCGACGGAGTGGCCCGGAACCCCGGGGCTGCTGATATCATCCGGGTCTTCCTCTTCCTGGGATTGGCGTTCATCGAGTTCCTGGCCTTGCTGACCTTTGTCGTGACCCTTATCTTGAAGTACGGGTAGGCTGGACACTGTCGATAGGGCCAGGTGTTCGACCCTCTCATGGCCTCCAGATCTTAGGATAGGGCCGATCCTGGTGAGAGCCTCCGTCTCCCAGCAGGTGTATGCAACCTTTGCGATCCCTATGCAACCTATCCTTTGAAGCCCATTTGTTTCCGGAGGTAGAGTGTGGCATGAGAACTTTTCTGGTTGGCCTGTCGGTCTTGGTCGGCTTAGTCAGCCCGTCCAGGGCACAGGATAAAATAGTTCCCGAGGGCACGCGGGTAGTGGTCCGCCTCTTTGAGGTGCTCTCCAGCCGGAGCGCCGCGGTCGGCGATCGGTTCTTGGCCGAGGTGGCGGTGCCGGTTTCGATCAACGACGAAATCTTAATCCCCGTCAAGACGCTGATTGAGGGCGAAGTCACCCATGTGAGGCGCCCGGGCAGGATCAAGGGAAAAGCGGAGCTGGGCGTCAATTTCGATACGCTTCTTTTCCCCACCGGTGCGCGGCGACCCGCCTCCCTGGTCCTGGTGCAACTGGGCCAGGCCCAGGCGGAGAGGTTCGAGCAACAGAGCGAGACGATAGGAGGCGCCGGGAGCAAAGGCCAGGATGTCACCGTCATCGGCTCGACCGCCGCGGGTGGCGCCACCATCGGAAGCATCGCCGACGGCAGCGGGAAAGGCGCGGCCGTCGGAGCGGGAGTGGGCGCCGCGGCCGGCGTGACCGGAGTGCTCCTGACTCGCGGCCGCGAGGTATTGCTCCCTCAGGGAACCATCTTGAGGTTGGAGTTCAAAAAGCACTTTGAGGTCCCCTGAACCCGCAGCCCAGACGGGAGCCTCCCCGCGGCCAGCGGCGGCCTCTGGAGACCGGGTTCCAACCAAGCCCATGAGCAAGCATCGCATCACCAAGAACGGCGAAGAGTACATCTCCCACGTGCTCGCCAGGAAACATCTCGGTTTCTCTCGCAAGGAGCTCAACGACCTGGCACGGGACGGAAAGGTGGAAGCCATCACCCAGGAGATCGTACCCTCTCAAAGCCCTTTTCTCGCTACCGATCTGCTGCATTTGAAAACCCTGGAGCGCCACTTCTACAAACTGTCTGACCTGCAAAAGGCCCGGCAGTCCAAGAAGAAAAAGTAGAACCCCGCAGCGGGACCACACCCCAGAATGCCGCAGAACTCTTCCCGGGTTCGCAAATGCGACGGATGGATTTTATCGTGGCGGGGCAACCAACCGAGCCCAAAAAATCACTTGCGGTCAGATGCAACTCGTGATATTAACTTGTTCAGTTTCAGGGGGCATCCGTACAAGGGGAGGGCTTACATGATGAAAAGATTGAGCAGCCTTTTTCTAGTTTCGCTTCTCTTGCTCTTTGCCAGCGCTATCGCGCAGGGACAGGGACCGCCCGACGGCTTGCCGTCGGGTGCTCGGGTTCCAAACCGTTACATCGTCGTGGTTCAGGAGGGCGTGTCGCCCGAGTCCGTGGCGTTTTCCTACGGCGTCATACCCGCGGAGGTGTACACAAGCGCGCTCAATGGTTTCGCTGGTCCGGCCAATTTCGGACAGGTTGCTGCCCTGGCTGGCGACCCGCGCGTAAAATATATTGAGCCTGACCGCGTTGTCTCTCTTGTACCGCCCGCCGGTCCGCCGATCGTGCGGGCGCAACTGCATACCAACGATTTTGAAACCCTGACCACCGGCATCGATCGCGTGGACGCCGAACTCAATTCTAAAACCGACCTATCGGCGATCGGGATCGCCATCCTTGACACTGGCATTTGGCTTCAGCACTCAGACCTGAATGTAGCCGGCAATGTGACATTCGTGACAGGCACGAAGTCAGGCAATGACGACAATGGGCACGGGACACACGTGGCGGGAATCGCCGCAGCCAAGACCGGGGATAACCGCGGCGTGCGAGGCGTAGCGCCCAACGCTCGGCTGTATGCGGTAAAGGTGTTGAACAAAAATGGATCCGGCTTTCTTTCCTGGGTCATTGCCGGAGTGGACTGGGTCACCAAGAATGCAGCCGACAAGAGAATCCACGTAGCCAATATGAGCCTGGGCTTTGAAGGGACTAGCACCGCCCTAGACGACTCCATTCACAAGATGGTGACCACTGCCAACGTGGCCACGGCTGTAGCAGCGGGCAATAGCGGCAAAAATGCATCCACTTTCAGTCCTGCCAATCATCCTGATGTCATCACCGTTTCAGCCATGGGTGACTCCGACGGTAAGTGCGGGGCGCGAGGAGGGGCAACGAGCGACGGTCCGGATGATACGTTTGCCACTTTCAGCAATTTCGGGGCGGTGATTGAGTTAGCAGCGCCGGGCGTAGACATCCTGTCCACCTGGAAGGGGGACAGGAACAATCCAGGCGGGCTTTACGCGACCGCCTCAGGGACCAGCATGTCTTCTCCCCATGGAGCGGGGGGCGCCGCTCAATACATCGCCAGCAACCCGGGAGCCAGTCCATCGGCAGTGAGAACGGCGCTGATTGAGAGGGGAACCCCGCAAGATCAGGCCTGCGGAATAGATGCAACAGGACGCGAACGGGGCGGTTTCACGGGCGATAAGGACAGCACGGCGGAACCCCTGCTGGATGCGGCGTCGCTCTGACGTAGTCCTCAGACCATGTAGAGATGTTGATCTGCCCCAACTGCTCCGGCCGCATGCGGATTATTTCCTTCCCGATGACCCGGCCGTGATCCAGAGCATCCTCACCCATTTGGGCCTGTGGCACGTGCCCCCGCGCAAAAGGGGGCCGCCATCCCCCTCCGAGATCACCTTCGATGACAGTGTCGCCGACGAGCCCGCCGCCTACGACTAAACGACTCAAACGCCCGAAACGCCTCCGGCGCCGCCCCGCCTCGGGTACGGGTCTGTTTACCGCCAGCCCGAGCAAGAGACCGCGGCGCCAAAAAGGGGCAGCCCGGGCGGTCCGTCTCTCATTTCGGTAGTTCTCGGTAGTTTTTGGTGGTTCTCCCTCCCGGAATTTGATAGGCTCCTCCCCGGGGTCGAAAAGGGATTTCCTATCTCTCAATCCCGCAAGGGGCTGGAAATGGACCCCAATTTCCCCTTGTTGCGGACCCGTCTTCGTCTTGCTTATGAGGCCAAGGGGATGTTTGAAGAGGCCATCGCGGAGCTTCAAAGAGCCGTCAGCCTGAGGGGCGAGAATGCACACACCATGGCGCTCCTCGCGCACGGTTATGCGGCGGCGGGGCGCAAAGAAGAAGCCCATAAGGTTCTTGAGCAGATCAGGGAGCTGTCCCAGCGCCGCTACGTCTCTGCCTATGGCATTTCCACCGTTTACGCCGGGCTGGGGGAAACCGATCTGGCTCTCGAGTGGCTGGAAAAAGCTTGTGAGGACCGCGACAGTTGGTTATTCCTGATGAGGGTGGACCCTCATCTGCAAGGGCTGCGTGCAGATCTCAGGTTCACGGAGCTGGTGCGCCGCATCGGTCTTCAACCGTGAGGTAAAAGGAAGAGCGGAGGTCCCCATCGAGGAGGGTAGCCATGCGAACGATAAGAGCCTTTCTGCCGGTGTTATTGGTGTGGCTGCTATGGCTGGCTGCTCCAGTGTGCGCCCAGATTGCGGGGTTCACAGGCGCTGATGACGACGGAGACGGGTTGCCAGACGATTTTGAGCAGGCCATTCTCCAAAAATTCCAGCCCATCTGGAAATTGAGCGCCGTGGATTGCGACGTTCTACCAGCAGAATTCGAACCATACCTATTGACACCCACAGTCCGCGATCGGAACGGAACGATCTACGGTCAGGTTTTCTTTCGAGGGTCAAGTTCGTCTGGGTTTTTTGTCGAGGCACATTTCTACGATCTCTGGGCGGCGGACTGTGGCTTCCTAAATAGCCACCCGCTCGATGCAGAGCACGTTTCGGCCTTGATCCGAGCTACCGATTCTTCACAACCCCTTTCGGAATGGCGAGCCACCCATTGGTACTTCGCTGCCCATGAGGGAACTCCCTGCGAGTCCAGCAAAACTGTGTCTGCCGGTGACCTAAATGCCGAGGACAATGGAGCCACAGTCTGGGTCTCGTGGGGAAAACATGCGGCCTTCTCCCAGCGGCGGGCCTGCAATACCAGAGGGGGCTGCGGGCAAGACCGCTGCGACGATCCCATCCTCACACATACCGTCATCCCGGTCAATCTAGGGGAGCCGAATGCGCCCTTAAACGGCGCAGTGTGGACGTCTTCGGATCAGTGGCCGTTATTAGAAAAGATGGATACGGATTTCTCGGATAAATTGCTTGACCCAGGGAAAGGGCCGTCTCGCCGCTGACTTTCCGTTGTCAGCGGGACGCCCAGCTTTCCGACACCGCGCAAGCTGAACTTTTTTCAAACTCGTCAAGAGGGTACTGACGTCGTCTTCACTACCGAAACCGAAAGTGTGAGAACGGTCATTGAAGATGCCTTCAGGCGGGCTGGTGATAAGGACACTGAATCAAAGCTCATCTACGCCAGGCATATCCAGACTGCCAGAAGCTTATATTCCACCTGAGGGCACAATCGCTGCCAGAGGCGTGACGCAACAGGGGAAGGGGCTGACCAGTCAGGAACGACGAGGGCAAAATGCCATAATCGGACATCCCGGTGTTTGGGTTGCCATCGTCCGTCCCCGGGAAGCCGCAGACCTCGTCGAAGCCGTGTTGGTTTTCGATGATGTGGCTGAAGGCCCGCATCCGCCCTGGGTCCTCGAACAGTCCGGGGGGAAGAAGATCCGGAAAATGCTCGGAGACGAAAAGGGGGTTGAACGGATCGTTCTCGGCGAGTTCCTGTATTCGAGCTGCGGGGGGCGCCCGCCGGGCCAGCTTGAAGAACACGGATTGCATGCCTGCGAGCACGATCTCCGGCGCCTGCGTCCGGCCCGTGTGCATGACGGTAATCATGTCGACTTCAAGGCTGTCGAGCGCCACAGATCCCAGGGAAAACACCCTTGACCCGTTCGGCGGGAGAACGCCGAGGTTCAGCACCCTGTCTCCGTTCTCGCCCAGGTCCAGGCCGGCGCTGCTAGCAGCGCCAGGCCCGGTGCTCCAGCAGCCACACTTCATGGGCCGACCCCGGAGGAAGCGGATCGAGGCCCTCGACCGTCACACGGACCTCGCCGGAGACAAAGTTCAGCCTGGCTGTGCCGGTGGCTGTCGTGAAGCGCTGGGACAGGCCCTTCACGTAACCCAGGCGGATCGGTGTATTGGTACGAGGATCAGAGGTGCCAGCGGGGCCGCTGCGCGCGCCGGAACTTCGCAGCGGTCCCGTGTCTCCGGCCCTTATTCGGTGATCGATCCAGACAACGATCCCGATCGCGGAGATCACAGCAATCAGGATGAGCCACCGTCTCAAAGGGAATCTGAGCGACATGACGCGATCACCTGTCTGTGGCATAGGAAACCTCCCGGGGCGAGAAGTGAGCCATAGTAAGAGGAAGCTCCTCTGAGGCCGCCCGTCAACTATGCCGGCGGCTCAACCTGCCTGAACGCATGCGAGGGTGTCGGACAGTATCGGCCCGCACGCTTGCGCAATCAAGCGAGAATCCACCCGAAACACCCTCCGTTGCTCGATCTACGAAGAACGGTGCAGCCGCGGATTTCCGTCGAGGAACATCGAAATTTGGAGCCATCCCGGGAGCGAGCCGCCAGACGGTGGGCAACCACGTGGAGCACATCTACCAGAAGCTGGGCGTCGAGACGCGCACGGCGGCCGCCGCGGTGGCCTTTGGCGCCGCAGACCTGGCTAATCCGCGTGTGGCTGACCGCGAAAGTAGCCCGTTAGAAACACCCCTGTGCTGATCAGCCACGCGTCAGGGCCAACGCTTCACGACGTTTGATTCGCCCAACCGGTCTGTAGTACGAGTGTCCTGCTTTTTCAGGGTGCCCCTTATCCTGGGGGAAAAAGGGAAGCAGGTTGCAAGCCTGCGCGGTCGCGCCACTGTAGCCGGCGAGCCGCCTCCGACGGTGCTCACACAGCATCACCACTCGGGCATCACGCCTGGGGAAGGAACGGAGGAGGGTGATGACCCGGGAGCCAGGAAACCTGCCCTGAAAAGAATGTGTCCGAAGCTTCTCGCGTCAAGGAGCTGATGATGTGCACACCTCGCCGCTCGAATAATTCCCCAGTTCCAGCCCATCCAAACAGGTCTCGACTTTGGCGCACGGCAGTGGCCTCTCCGACGAAGGCAGGCGAGCCAGTCGACGATGAAGCCGGAAGCCGTGATCCCGAGTCCATTGTCCGCGTCGCGTCATGAAACTTCCGATCGTGATGTCCTGGAGCGGCGGGAAGGACAGCGCAGTCGCGCTGTACGAACTGCTCAACACGAACGCGTACGACATGGTCGCCCTGCTGACCACCGTCTCCGAGGAGTACCGGCGCATCAGCCATCACGGCGTCCGCGAGGTCTTGCTCGAGCAGCAGGCTGACGCGATTGGCATCCCGCTCGACAAGGTGTATCTCCCGTCGAACAGTGGCCACCCCTGCCGTAACGATGTCTACGAGCAGATCATGGGCGACGTCATGGCGCGGTACAAAGCCTGTGGCGTGGAGACGGTGGGCTTCGGGGACCTCTTTCTCGAGGACTTGCGAGCCTATCGCGAACGGAATTTGGCGAAGGCCGGGATGCGGGGCGTGTTTCCGATCTGGAAGCGGGACACGACGAAGCTGGCGCGCGAGGTCATCGCCATGGGCTTCAAGAGCTATCTCTCATGCGTCGAGGGGAAAGTGGGACCGGGCTTCGCGGGCAGGCCGTACGACGAGGAGCTGCTCGCCTCGCTCCCCGCGGGCATTGACCCCTGCGGCGAATACGGGGAGTTTCATACGTTCGTCTACGACGGCCCGGTCTTCAAGCGGCCGGTGCCTGTCATGGTGGGTAAGATCGTCATCAGGGACGGCCGGTATTACGCGGACCTCATCCCTGCCGCGATGGACGTGCCAGCCGCCTGCGACGCAGACATGCCCCCCGTGTGAGCCCGAGCACAGTCCCGTTGCACAAGGAGGCGAAAATTCGCGGTCTGGTTACAATTTTGCGTTTTCGCTAAGTACAGCATTTCGGAATTACGGTGACGTATTTTTCATGCCTCATGCGGCCGGCCGTACCGGCTCCGCAGCCGTCGCGAGTTTGGTGAGGAGCTGATGCAAGTCGGCGCGGGTAAACGTCCAGTGACCAGCATTCAAGCGCGGCAGCAACGAGGCGCCTTGCACGACGCCGCGCGACCACACGAGCCAGCAAACGGAACGGGCGATTCGCTCCTTCATTCGAAACTGTAAGGGGTCGAAGAAGTGGAGAAGTTGGTGAAAACTGCGATCTCGCCAGCGTCTCAGAAACGCTTAGGCTGTTCGGCTTACTCGGGCATCGCCGTCCTCGATGGTCCAACTGCCCCACGCCGGCACGTCGATAGTGGACGCCCGGAATGCGAGCGCACGCTTGGATCGGAAGACGAGTGGACGGCCGAATGTCGATGTCGAGCCCAGTGCGACCAGGAATGCCGACGCATACGGCACCGCGAAGACCGACAGCGCGGCCACCCACACGATTTCGGCGGGGTCCTCCACGCGCCCGAATGTCGCGATCGAGGTAATAGCGACGATGGTGCCGATTAAAAGGGCTGTTTCCATGGGTGCGCTCCTGAGCACACGGCTCCAGGGCGGCGCGTGCTCGCATTTGGGCGTCCGCAGGAACGGTTTGGACGATGTAAACAGTCCAGCAAGCACGGCTTTACCTACGGTGTAGCCGAGAGCGAGCCCGGCGACGGTCGCAGCCACGCTGGCCGGGAAGCCCGCTCCGACTTTGACGCAATGAAGCCTCGTAGCTATCTGGCATGAGGCCACAGCCCATAGTGTCGGGCGTGTAGAACGCCTGGTATCCCGCCTCGAACAGGCGTAGCCCCAGCTCAGTGTCCTCGGTGATACACCATTCCGCCCAGCCGCCGACTTCTTCCAGGGCGCGGCGGCGGATAACGCACATCGTGCCATGCTGAATGATGGCGTTGTGCTCATTGCGCTCCACCATGCCGACACGGAAGAAGGTGGTGTATTCCTGGTAGCACAGCGACTTGAACAAGCTGTCGCTGTCGTCGCGGTAGTCCTGAGGAGCCTGAACGACGGCGATCCTCCGTTCGGCAAAGGCGGGCATGACCGTGCGCAGCCACCCAGGCGTTACCACATAATCGCTGTCGAGGACCGCCACGTATTCGGCCGCCGGATCCGTCAGCGCGAGGGCTTTGTTCAGCGCTCCCGCTTTGAAGCCCTTCACGTTGTCGAAATGGAAGAAGCGGAAATTCGGTCCGAGCCCGCGGCAGCAGGCCTCCACCGGACGCCACAGGCGCTCGTCGCGCGTGTTGTTGTCGAGAACGATGACTTCGAAATTCGGGTAATCGAGGCGAGCCAAGGCGCTCAGCGTCTGAATGACCATCGCCGGCGGCTCATTGTGGGTAGGCACGTGGATCGATACGCGCGGCGGAATGATGAGATTATCCGAGGGCGGCGCCATGCGGCGGCGGCGCCAGAGGCTCACGGCCCACTCCACCGTCTCGGTGACGAAGAGGAGCGCCGCGAACAGGACCGCGGGAACAATGAGCAACGTTGCGGCGAGCGTGCCCCAGTCGGGGTAGCGCAAGGAGGACCCTTCGACGATCAGCAGCGCGCCGGAAACGACCATCGCGATGATGCCGCCGACCAGGGTGTACCCCATAATCGCGACCGTGGGGATTAAGGTGAGGACGGCGAGTCCGATGAGAAACGTGGCGGCGGCAGCCACGATGCCGTACGCGGGCCACTGCTCGAACGACGTCAAAGGTCCGCTTAAACGGAACTTGGGCCGGCGCTCGGCGTCCCAGATCCCCCAGAACGCGCCGACGGTGCCTTCGCTGGCGGTCTTCCACGGTTGATCAAACGCCTCGATCACGTAGTAGTCGTAGGTCCGAGCGGCGGCGAGCGTGAGGAACTGGCGCAGGAAGTACGCTTGCACGGCCGGTGACGGCACCGAACGCTTCTTGATACGGCCGTTGGATGGCCAGCCCACCTCCGCAATCACGATCGGCTTGTCTGGGAAACGCTGCTGGACGACACCGAAGCGGTCGGCGATGTAATTCACGGCCCCGTCGGCGCTGATGCCCTCCCAGTAGGGCAGGATGTGGACACCGACGAAGCCGCTGGCGCGGGCGATCTCCGGGTGTTCGAGCCAGACGCTCCAGACTTCGGCCGTGCCGATCGCGACCTTCTCGTCGGCAACAGCGCGCCTGACGCGAAGAATGTAGTCGGTCACCGCTCGAGCGCTCAGCTCGCCGCGCACTACGGTCTCGTTGCCGACGAACACCCGATCGATGACGCCCGGATTGTCGTTGATGGCCCGAACGGCCTTGGCGAGTTCGATCTCGTTCAGATGGCGATCCTCGCTGAGCCAGATGCCGACAGATACGGTGAGTCCGAGCTCCTTGGCGATATAGGGCACTCGGTCCTGCCCGCGATCAACGGTGTAGGTGCGCACGCGCGTCGTCAGCATCGAGAGCTGTTCAAGATCGCCGCGGATGACGCCTTCGGCAACCGCGCGTTCGAGCTGGGCCTGGGAATAGACGCCGGAAGGGGAGTAGGAGACCCCTTTGACCTCACCGTGCCAGTCGGGCGCTTCGAGGGGACGGTCGAACGACATCCAGAAGATCACGGAGCCGCCCGAAACCACCAGCAGCACGACCAGAATCGCGGTTCGCTCACGACCTTCGCTCCCCATCACGTCCCCTTCCCCTGTGTACCCACGAACTTCCGAACACCCCTCATGCCGGATGCGTCCTGCGCGCCCGACGCGGAGATTCGGGATGTCGAGATGTGGGTTGCGGCGCGAGTATAGGCGCGTGCCGCTCTCGCCGTGCCGCCTCAGCAATGTGAATGCCGCGTGGTGGGCGGCGTATGTTGTCGGTTAAAAACCTGAATTGCCGCCACTTAGGAGCGTTGCAGCAAGCGAATCCGGTAGCACGCAAAACAGACTTCAGCCCCGACTGCGTCTGCAAACCGTGCGAAATCGGCCGGTCACGGCTATTACCCGAGACGATATCGGGTGGAATTACCGACGGCAGGTAAAGACCTGACGTGAGCGTCGCCGCTGGACCTCCATGCTGGCCTGGCGGCGCCTGTGTGTACGACTGTTCGAGCAGGACTCACTACTGCGGTCTCCAGCCGCGTTAAAAGAACGCCGCGGGGGAGCACGTCCTGGGGATGCCCTCCACGTCGGCCAGGGGCCCGCGCGTGATGCGGACGCGCTGACCCTGCCTCAGGTGGGGGCAGGGAAAGGCGGGCAGGGCAGCCAACACCACCTTCTGAATCGCTTCGATCTCTGCGTCTGGGACTGTCGCCAGTTGGTTCCATCCTTGCCCCAGCATCCCCACGAGTCCCCTCGCCTTGCGCACCTCGATGTAGCTCTGCTTTTCCATGGCGTGGTGCAGGAAGGCGTACCCGGGGAACAGGGGCGTGCGGATGAGGCGCCGCACGCCGCTGCGCCTGGACCAGACCTCGACTTTGGGGAGAAACAGCTCAAATCCCTTGGCCGCCAACTGGTCGCACACCAGCTCCTCGCAGTGGCTGCGCGTCCAGAGAACGTGCCACTTCACCTCCATCAATCCGGTGGCTGACGGGCGATCGTTCGTGGTGCAGCCCCGAAGGGTGGACTCCACTCCGCCATTCGGTGTCAAGGCTTCGCACCCTTTTGTTTCAGCCGCCTTCCGCTGGGCTGAACCCTGGTCTTTCGGCTGTTGCGGTTCGTGGCCGCCATTCCCATCTCCCCGGGCCGTTACAACTCCGCGGGGCCGACCTGGGCGACTCTACTTTCTGAAGCCAAAACTCCAACTCTCGGGGCAGCGACCGCCGCCAGAAAGGGCCCAATATTAGGGCCGGAAATCCGACTACACAACCGGGTAATTTCCTGAAGCGCTTGACGGAAGATCACTGAATGGAATTAGAGGTGAAGACCTGCAGGTAGAAACCTGAAGCGTGGTCAGAGATCTCTTGAGTGCAACCAGCCATTTTCAAGGAGGGTAGTGGTCCACCAAAATTGCCAGTCGGTCAACCGAACCAAAGCCCTAGTCCCTTGGGAAAATTCAATTTGAACACGTTCTGTCCCTCTTTTTCATGAGCTCCTTCGTGAGCTGCTCTACCGGGGTTCGTTGGAATGGTTGGTGATTGGGCTGAGCCAGGAGCTTTGGGAAAAAGGTGTGTGCGGATAGGAAAAACAAAGCGGATAGGAGCGGATAGGAAAAACAAAGCGCATTTTTGGATCGAAATCCGGCCACGAGGCGACCTCAACTTCCGGTTTTAGCTCTTATCAACTCCACTGGCTGTTCCGGAACTCAAGCATGTGCGGATTATACACTATTGAAGAGGCCGCAGTTGTGAAACTTGCAGAAATGCCCTGTTCGGCACCCTATCGTCGCGCCGTTATGAAAGCTCCAGGTCCCATGGATTCCCTTCTACCGGAGCGGGCGCCTTTTCCGGCGGTGGCGGTTCGCGCGTCGGAGACTTCGGCATCGGCGGCTCGGCGAGCACCGGCCCGGGCGCCGCCGGTTTGGCCGTCGCAGGCTCGGCTGGAGGCGTGACCGATGGCAAAGGACTCGGCGGAGGCAGGGAGCGCTCCACTACCAATGGTTGCTCGCGAATATCGCTTTCCGGCAATAAAGGCTTCGCGCTCTCGCAGGTCTTCCTGCGCATCCTGCACCACCCGCACGTAATCTCGATATCTTCGCTGGAACTGCCGCTCCAGTTCCTGCTTCTCCTGGCGCAGCTCCGTCTCCGTCTTGGTGACCTCGGACCGAAATTTTTCCCGCATTTGCTTCCCGACCCTGGATTCGGCCATGACTCGCTGCACATCCACCACGCCGATTTTGAGCGCGTCCTGCGGCCATGCCGCGGGCGGCAAAAAACCCGCGACCAACGCCAGCCAAATCACCGTTCTCATGGCCCATCCCTTTCCGCCCGTTTTCGCCAAAGCTTCGCCCGCCGATCGCGGCGCGCGACTCCGGCGCCGCAAGACACCAGCGGCGCGGGGCCCCCCAGGATTTTCCGAGCGCCCTCATTCTCCAGGGCGCTTCCTTTTAAACTCCCGCTTTTATACCACGACGGGCGGCTGCGGGACCACGAAGCGCGAGCCGTCCCTGGACACTGCCAGGTGATTTCCACATTGGTCCGCCAGGCCGGACCTCCTGAAGGCAAGGTAGCGGCGGCCAGCTCTTTTACAGGAGTCATATAACGAGCGTCTTGTCAAGAAATCTCCGCTGGCCCGGTGACAATTCGCCGGATCGCCTCGCGCCACCCCTCCGGGCCGATTCCTTCGGTCCGCCGCACGCCGGACAGACTACGCAAAATTTCCGGATCGTGCGAGCCGTCGGGGTTCTTGACCACCACGGGGACATCCACTTCTTTGAGCAGCGGCAGATCGTTGGCGGAGTTTCCCAGGCCCACGCTGATCACGCCCGAGCCGCCGCGACGGTAAAGGTGCAACAGCAGCCGGACGGCCTTTCCCTTGTCGTGCCCGCGCGCGACGTGAAACAAGCGACCGCCGTAAGTCACCGTGGCGCCCCGCCCGCGCAGAAGCCCGCGCAAGACCTCCGCGTCGCCCGCCTCGATCACAAACGGCTCGTCGTATTCGCGCCGCAGGGCCAAAGCCGCTTGCTCCCGGCTCAAACCGGTGAGGCGCGCCACCTCATCGGCGCTCATCGTCCCGAAGCACCGCACCTGGACGCCGGTCTGTCGCGCCGCTTGAGCCAGCACGCGGCGCAACACGCTGACATCGGTGCCCAACTCCAAAGCAAGCAGCTCCCCTTTGCGAATCGCCCCCGCCACGGGAAAACGAAAATAATCGGGGAGAAAATAGACCGCGCCGCCGTTTTCGGAAATGAATGGATCGCGCAATCCCAACTCTTTCCCGAAACCGAAAGTGTGAGAACGGTCATTGAAGATGCCTTCAGGCGGGCTGGTGATCTCGACCCGACAGATGCGCGCTGAGAGGGAGGCATCAGCCTTGAGCAAAAGACCAAGCCAAAAGATGGCCTACATTCTCCTTTGCTCCCTAGCCGTCTTTGGCGTCGTGTACGTGAGACATCTTCTCCGTTCGACGGAAGGGTTTGAGTTGACGTTCCTGGCCCAAGGTCTGCTTGTCTTCAAGACGATAATAGAAATCGGCGCCAGCTTCTACGGTTTTACTTTTCTGTATAGCGCCATCGCTTACCTGGCTATGAAGGAGCCCGCCCCAAAGCCTGCCAGACTTCGCGAATACCCTCCCGTGGGGATCATGTATCTGTGCTGCAACGATCTCGATCATAGCGCGGTGGAAAGCCTAGCCGGGATCAAATACCGCGGGAAACTCCACCTGATCGTCCACGATGACTCCAGCCTTCCGGAAGCGCGGTCCGAGGTGGACGCCGTCGTGGAAGCCCTACGGCGGCGTACCCACTCCAAGATTCTGTTGCTCAGACGACCCCGGCGAGATGGAGGCAAGCCGGGCGCAGTGAATTATGTCTTGGAGCAGACCGGACATCTGTATGACTACTTCCTGCTCTGCGACAACGATTCCACGCTGCTCGAACCTGTAAACATCGACGAAGTTCTCCGTTACTTCGAGGATCAGAAGGTGGCCATTGTTCAGTGCCGCTCGATTGCCGTAGACAGCCCCAACTACTGCGTGGTCAATCGGCTACTGTCCCTGTCCATCGACGCCTTTCATCTTTTCGTGGTGGTCTGTTCCAAATTGGGTTGGCGGCGCTTCAACGGCCATAACGCCTTTCTTAGCACCCGCATGGTCCTGGAGGCAGGAGGTTTCACTCCAGGATACTTCTCAGATGACCTTGATTTGGCCATCCGTCTAAACCTGAAGGGGTATTCGGTAGTTTATGCTCCTGAAATCCGGCTGGGTGAGAAGCACCCTCCCAGCTATTCTGCATTCCGCAGGCGAACTTACAAGTGGGCTTATGGCTCGGTGCAGATCCTGAGGACCCGCGCCTGGGCCGTTTTAACCAGCCCATGCTTGAGCCTGGCGGAAAAACTATCCTTTTTCCAATATACAGGGCTGTATGTGTGCCAGGCCATACTTCTCTTTTACTTGGCTGTTACCTTCTTAGTTGAGCCCTTCTTTTTAGAAGGTCACCAGTTCAACCCCACCGCGAGACTGATCGCGGGGAGCGTAATCATATTCGTCGTCTACCCACCACTACTCTCCTACTTCGCTAAGGAAGGGAAGTTGAAGGGCTGCCTCGGATCTCTGATCATGTGCGGCCTGGTTTACGGAACGCCCAGCTTTCCCTCTGTCCGAGGAGTCTACGACTGCCTCTGGAAACGGCCGAGAGAGTGGACCCCTACGAACGCGCTGTCTCATGGCCGACCCGATCTCAGCCTCTGGGGCGAAACCCTCTTCGGCGTGTTCCTCCTGGGTGTACCCCTCATAACCTTCCCAGCGTTGCTCTATCTTCCTAATTCCTACTTTCTTGCTGGAAGGTTTCTTTCTGCTATTCCCCTGTCCCGTTTGTATAGGGACAGGCCGACAGCAGTCGGGCATGCGAGGGTGGGTCTGGCGAAAGCAGGGTTGTACGACCTGGGCATTCGACGCGTTCCATCACCTTAGCGGCAACGATACTGAGCCATAGATAAAAAGGATTCTGGAAAAATCGGTCTAAGAGGTCCGAGTTGCCGCCAGGCCACGTTCTGCTTGACTCTCGTTTCCCGCCGTGATGCGGGAAAGATCTTCGCTCTTGTCCGAGCCCGGATCGGCGACTGGCGCTGGAAGGAGTGTGGGAGCAATCCAAAGGCTCGGAGATCCTGGCGAGGCCGGGTCCCAAAACGTGGCCATACCCCCTTCTCCGAAAGGCAGCAGTTCGGTATCTCCATCGCAGAGCTTTCTTCCCCTTTCGGTCCACCTGCCGTGGATAGGCAACTACACACCAAGCCTTGTGATGCCCGAGCAGCCGAACTCCGCGCATTGTTTAGACCATGATCACTTCGCCGTACGCAGTGGGATGCTAGAACTTTCTATTTTTACGCCTCGGTATCCAGACTTCGAGAGGAGAAGTTTAACGGATCTGATTCCGAACTCGTCCACATTCGGCCCGAGCCAGATGGCTTTTATGGGAGTATCTGCTGGTACCATCAGGTCCTTGAACGGGAACTCAACATATGGCGCTACAATGTTGCCCGCAGCACGAAATCCGTTCGGTCTTTCTTTGGGTGTCCCTTTCTCTCTGACAGCGATAAATCGCCACTCCCTTTCACCAGAAAAGGCTGGGTGTTTAAATCGCGGCGCACACATAGCGAGTGCTTCGTGCAATAGAACGACGAACCTCCGCATATAGTCTAGGCCCTGCTCTTCTGAATCGACCTGAATAGGAGCTGCGAAAACGTGGGTCAAGAAATTACGCGCCATATCGAGGATTGCCTCCAGAAGCCGCACCTGCTCTGGCCGGTCGTAGATGACCTTCAAGATCCTGTCCTTTCCAGTTCGGGACAGGTCAAGTTCGATCGCGTAGCCGCCGCCTGCTCGTCCATAGGTCATCCAGGCTGCGAGGTCATCTTTAGCCTCACTCAGACATAGAGCGTACACGTCGAATCCGTCGGCCAAGCGGTATCTTGCAGGTAGAAAATGCTTTAGCAACTGCTCGACCAGACCGCCGTACCCTCTAATCCGTTCCTCGTACAGGGGCTCAATCAAGGTACTGGCATAGCTGAGTTCAGTTCGGTCATTCATGAAGCCGAGATGCCCCGCCCTGATGACGTGGCTTTCGACGATCCCCCGCAGACCTTCGGCTCCCGTATAATGTAGCAAGCCAACCTCGGGAACCTCTGGACCCCAGGCCATCTCAAAGAGTTTCCGCTTAAGTTCGCCTAATTGCTCTTGGAATTCTTCGGCGTACATTTATTGCCACGTCTTCCAGAAGGAGCGCACAAGAACAGGGATATCAATTCTGATGGCAAGATATGGCTACGTCAAGCGAAGAAGGGTACCGAAAATGCGGAGCCGGATGTCACGCACGTGTGATCGGTCGCCATCTGGACGATGGCGACCGCGTACCCAGGTGCCGAGGTGCTCTGACGTAGTGCTCAGACCATGAAGCGTTGAGATTGAAAGCTTGAAGCCTGGGTGGGAGCGATGGGCAGGTGGCGGTGCGCCGAGTTCCGGTCTTGATTTTCTCGGTGTTTGAGTTTTAGGTTTCAGAGTTTCAGGTTTGTTTTTTAGAGCTCGTCGTGGATGGTGGTGAGCTTCTTGATCTCGTACTCCTTGACGCCGCCGGGGGTGCGGATTTGGATCTCATCACCTTCCTCCCGCCCCATGAGGCTCTTCCCGATGGGCGAAGTGGTCGAGATCATGCCGTGAGCCGCGTCCGCTTCCTCCGGCGAGACCAACTTGTAGGTCACGTCTGCATCCGTGTTCACGTCGTGGAGGAGGACGGTCGAGCCGTAGGAAACCTTCCCCTTGGAGATCTTGTCCAGGTTCACCATGGAGAGGGCTGAGACTCTCTGGCGAAGCTGCCCCAGCTTGGACTGCAGGTAGGACTGCCGCTCCTTGGCAGTCTGATACTCTGCGTTCTCCCGCAGGTCCCCGTGCTCCAGCGCGCGCTTGAGTTTGGTCGAACCTCTCCGCCTGGGCCTCAGCTCGGCCACGCTGGAACCGGCCCTGAGTCTGGGTGTCAAAAAAAGCGGCCGGACCACAGGCCTGACCAGCGGAAGCATCACCGCAGTGAACGTCACCGTTGATGTGGCCTACAGCAAGCAATGCGGGATCGGACGGCAGATTGCACGTTTTGTCAACCAGTTCCTCATCGGGGCCGGTGGGTTCAGCGCGGGCGGCGACTCCGGGTCCGTCCTTGTGGAAGACGTGGCGACCTTGCCTCGCCCGGTGGGTCTACTATTCGCCGGCAGCAACACCACGACGGTCGCAAATCCCTTCAGCGCGGTTGTGAGTGCATTCGGCGGCGCGATCACACCGGTGGGCACAGCCTCCTCTGGCAGAGGTATTGCTCCGAGGCCCCAGGCCCCGCACCCGGCCTCCCTGGTCCGGGCCAATGAGGTGAAAGGACGACACGAGGACAGCCTCTTCGCTCTGCCGGGCGTGGTGGGCACCGGCATCGGTGCGTCAGAAATCGCCCCCGGTGTGGCGGTGATCGAAGTCTATGTCCGCGCGGCCACACCGGACGTGCGGCGAGCGATCCCGGCAGCTCTGGAGGGGATCCCGGTCCGGATCGTGGAAACGGGAGAGATCGTCGCGTATTGAAGACCGGAGGGCGGGAAGGCAGGTCGAGGCTCACACTGCCCGTGCGGCGACGGTCACTGTGGCGCCTTCGCCCAAAGCGGTCATCAGCCCATCGAAGGGCTTGAGGAACGGGATGGAAAGGTAAAACAGTGCCAGGCTCAGGTGAGACGTCCTGCGGCGCAGCTTTGCCTTGAGGCTCTGCCTCAAGGCATGGGCGTTGTGGGCCTTCGATCGAAAGGTGGAAGAGTACACCTGGAAACCAGTCTCCGATAACAAACGCCCGAGGGTGCGGGGGGTGAAGTGGTAGCGGTGCCGGGGCGCGTCCAGCGCGAACCAGTCGCCTCCGAACCATCGCGCCTGATAGCTGGCCGCGTTCGGCACCTGGACGATCAGCGACCCGCCGGCCTTGATGATTCGCCTCGCTTCCATGAGATTCGCCCGGGGCTGGTTGGTGTGTTCCAGGGCGGACCAGAACGTCATCACATCGAAAATCGAATCACCCAGCGTCGATTCCATGAGGGTGCCGGTGAAGATGCGGTCGCGGCCCAACTGGCGAACCGCAGCTTCCGATGGGGGGCCGCCAATTTCAATCCCGAAGCGTTCCCACGCCCTCGGGTCCAACGCACGCAGGAAGAGCCCTGATCCGCAGCCCACATCCAGAATGCGTCCCCCTGCCAGGTTGCATCTGAGCAAGAATCTCGTCTTCTCCGATTGCGACGACCGAATCCAGTCTTGCGAAGGCTCTTGGTTTTCCCCCCAATAGCCGTCGGGGTAGAAGGGGGCCAGTTCCCGCACGCTCATCTCGGGCAGGGTGCGAAGCACGCCGCAGCCTTCGCAAACCGCTATCGAGAACGCCTCATCCGAGTTGCGCAGCCGGTCCCTGGCCGTGTAGAGTTCCCGGGCGCCGGTGGCGCCGCACAACTCGCAGGCGCCTGTAAGGGTTTCTGATGGTGGTGGCAGTAAATCCTTCTTCAAGGGTAAAAATTCTACCGGGTTCGTCGGCCGGCCACCCTGGAACTCTGACCCGTGAGCGACGCAGGTGACGGACAGGTGGCACCTGCTGCGGTCTCGGGTTTGAGAATTTTGATTCGCGTAGGGGCGTCGGGTTTACAACTCGTCGTGGATGGTGGTGAGCTTCTTGATCTCGTACTCCTTGACGCCGCCAGGAGTGCGGATCTGGATCTCATCGCCTTCCTCCTTCCCCATGAGGCTCTTGCCGATCGGCGAACTGGTTGAGATCATCCCCCGACCCACGTCCGCTTCCTCCGGCGAGACCAGCTTATAGGTCACGTCCGTGTCCGTGATCACATCATGGAGGAGGACGGTGGAGCCATAAGAAACCTTGCCCCTGGGGATCTTGTCCAGGTTCACCATGGAGAGGGCTGAGAGTCGATGCCGGAGCTGCGCCAGTTTGGACTGCAAGTAGGACTGCCGCTCCTTGGCGGCCTGATATTCTGCGTTCTCCCGCAAGTCCCCGTGCTCGAGTGCCAGCTTGAGTTCCAGGGGGAGCTCGTGCGTCAGCTCGCGCTGGATGCGGCTGACCTCGTCCTGGAGTTTCTTTCGAGCGTCCTGCATAGGTCCCGATTATAGTCGAAAGGGGCGAGGCGACGCTACCGAACGGCCAGGACGGACCGGCTGGCCAGGTCCAGCAGAGCGGACGGGTACAGGCCCGTCAGCAGCGTCCCCAGGGCAGCCAGGACCAGGGCGACCGCTGCGGGCACCGGGATCTCCACCGACGGCACCTGCGCCGCCGGCTCCTGCATGTACATGATGACGATGATGCGGAGGTAGTAATAGGCAGAGACCGCGCTGTTGAGAACGGCAATCACCACCAACCCTACGTGGTGGGACTGCACCGCCGCGGCGAACAGGAACACCTTGCCCATGAAGCCGCCCGTCGCAGGGATGCCGATGAGCGACAGAAGAAAGAGGGACAAGCAGCCGGTCAGAAACGGATAGCGGAACCCGATTCCCGCATAGTCGGACAGATGGACGCGCGTCTCCCCGGCGCCGCTCCAGATCACCACGACGGTAAAAGCCCCCAGGTTCATCAGGGCGTACACGACGGCGTAGTAGAGCACCGCGGAGATGCCCAGTTCGTTCCGGGCGACGAGGCCCACGAGAAGGTAGCCCGCATGGGCGACGGAGGAATAGGCGAGAAGGCGCTTGATATTGGATTGGGTGATGGCCGCCACGTTACCCACGGTCATGGTGAGGACGGCCACCAGCCCAAGCACATCGCCCCAGTGGTTTTCCATGTCCGGGAGCGCGGAGTAGAGCACCCTCACCAGGGCGGCGAACCCCGCGGCTTTGGGTCCCACGGCCAGAAAGGCGGTGACCGGAGAAGGTGCGCCCTCGTAGACGTCCGGCGTCCACACGTGAAAGGGCGCCATGGCCACCTTGAAACCAAACCCCACGAGAAGCAGGGCGAGACCCACCAGGAAGAAGGCTGAAGGCCCCTGCGCCGACAGCGCTTCCGCCACCCGATCGAAGCGCGTGCTCCCCGTCTGGCCGTACAGGAAGGCGATTCCGTACAGCAAGACCGCCGTGGAGAAGGCGCCCAGGATAAAGTACTTCACCGCCGATTCGTTTGAGCGGGGATCCGACCGCTTGAAGCCCGCCAGGACGTACGTTGAGATGGCGACCGTCTCCAGACCGATGAACATCAGGATCAGGTCCACGCTCGCGGCCATGAACGACATGCCGGTGGTGGCAAACAGCACGAGGGCGTAAAACTCCGAGTGATGGACACCCTCCCGCTTCAGGTACTGTAAGGAGATCAGGATCGTCCCGATGGAAACACCGAAGAAGAGCCAGCGGAAGAACACGCTGTAACTGTCCAGTTGCACCATGCCGCCAAAGGCTGTCATCGTCCGCCCTGACTGAGCTGCGCCGGCCACGCCAGCCGCCAGCAGTCCCGCCACGCCCAGCCAGCCCAGTCGCCCCTTGTGCTGGGGCGCCGTGAAGGGATCCAGGAGCATGATGGCGATCCCGGTGGCGGCGGTGATGATCTCAGGCAAAATGGCCAGGTAGTGAAGATCCGTGGGCATCAGGGTCGGATGGGTCGCGATGTCTTTTCTACGGTGTACGTTCTTCCCAGGGTATCAATTCGGGTGATGATCTGCTCGACCGAGGCATCCATGCGGCGGAGAAAGGTAGCCGGATAAAGTCCCATCCAGACCATCAGGACCACCAGGGGCACCAGGATGACGATCTCTCGCTTGCCCAAGTCCCGGAGCTGGCGGTTTTCCTCAAGGTGGACTTCGCCGAAGTGCACCCGCTGATACATCCACAGCATGTACGCGGCGGCCAGGATGACGCCGGAGGCAGCCACCGCGCCGTAGAAGCGATCGGCGATGAAGGCGCCCTGCAGCGCCAGGAATTCGCCCACAAAGTTGTTGAGCCCCGGCAGGCCGATGGACGACAGGGTCACGATCATAAAGAACGAGGAATACACCGGCATGGAGTGGGCGAGACCTCCGAAATCCCGAATGAGCCGCGTATGACGCCGGTCGTAGAGCATCCCCACCAGGAGAAACAAGGCTCCCGTGGAGATCCCGTGGTTGAGCATCTGGTAAGTGGCACCCTCGATTCCCTGGGCGTTGAACGCGAAGATGCCCAGGACCACAAAGCCCAGATGGCTGACCGAAGAGTAAGCCACCAGGCGCTTCAGGTCCGGTTGAACCATGGACACCAGCGCCCCATAGAGGATTCCGACGATGGCCAAAAAGGAGATGAAGGGCGCCCACTGGACCGCCACTTCGGGAAACAGCGGCAGGCAAAAGCGAAGCAGTCCGTACGCACCCATCTTCAGCAGGACGCCCGCAAGGATGACGGAACCCGCCGTGGGCGCCTCGGTGTGCGCATCCGGAAGCCAGGTGTGAAAAGGGAACAGCGGCACCTTGATGGCGAAGGCGATGAAAAAGCCCCAGAAGAGCCAGACCTGGGTTCCATAAGGGAGCTGGACGGTCTCAAGGATTTCCAGCAGGTTGAAAGTCCTGGCGCCCGTCAAGAAATAGAGCGCCAGGATGCTGACCAGCATCAGGAGGGAACCGGCCATGGTGTACAGGATGAACTTGATGGCGGCGTAGATCCTGCGCTCGGAGCCCCAAATGCCGATCAAGAAGTACATGGGAATGAGCATCACTTCCCAAAAAACGTAGAACAGAACCAGGTCCAGGGAGGCAAAGACACCCAGCATGCCCGTCTCGAGCAAAAGCAGGAAGGCCATGAAAGCCTTCACATGGTGCTCCACGGTCCAAGAGGCCAGGACAGCCAGAGGGGTCAGGAAGGCGGTCAGAAGTACCAAAAGGAGGCTGATGCCGTCCACACCCAGGAGATACTCCACCTGGAAGCTCTCGATCCAGCGGGCGCGCTCCACGAATTGGAAATCCGAGGAACCGGGATCGAAGCGGAGGAAGAGGAACACCGCCAGGACCAAGGTGGCCAAGGAAACCAGCAAAGCCAGCCCCCTGACCGCGGACGTGCCCCGAACGAAGACCAGCGCCGCCGCGCCCAGGGCGGGAAGAAAGATCAGCCACGAGAGGAGGTGGTCCATCACGATGTTCCCGGGAACGGGATCAGCCGCCCATCCAGTAGTACACCAGGATCCCCACGGTACCCAGCAAGATCCAGGTTGCGTAGGCTCGCGCGTATCCCGTCTGCATCTGCCGCAGGAACCCGCTCAAGTCCCGCACCAGACCCGCGGTACCGTTGACCGCGCCGTCCACCACGCGCTCGTCCACGCCTCGCCAGAGGAAGTGGTCCGATACTCTCTTCAGGGGGTGGACGAAAAGGCGATCGTACAACTCATCCACGTAATACTTTCGCCACAACAACCGGTGCGCCCCTCCCAGAGCCTGTTGGGCGGCAGCAGCCCAGGTCGGGTTCCGCACATAAAAGAGGTAAGCCGCCAGGATCCCCAGGCCCGACGCTACCGCTGTCAGGAGGACCAGCGCCTCCGAATGCTCTCCGCGGGCTGGCAACGGCTCTCCCGTCACCGGCTCCAGGAAGCCCTCGAGGTACCCGTAGCCGTAGCCGCCGAAGAGGGAGAGCAACGCCAGCAGCACCAGGGGCACCGCCATGGACGGGGGTGGTTCATGGATCCCCCGACGAAGTTCGGGGGCCAGCCGCTGCTCGCCGTGAAATGTGAGAAAAAACAGGCGGAACATATAAAAAGCCGTCAGAACCGCCGTCGCCAACCCCACAATCCCTATCACGGTATGGCCGGACGAAAACGACCGGACCAGGATTTCGTCCTTGGAGAAAAAGCCGCTGGTCAACGGCACTCCGGAGATAGCCACGGTCGCAGCCAGGAACGTCCAGTAGGTGACGGGAAGATATTTTCGCAACCCACCCATGCGCAGAATATCCGTCTCGTTCTGCAGAGCGCGCATCACGCTTCCAGCGCCCAGAAAGAGGAGTGCCTTGAAATAGGCGTGCGTGGACAGGTGAAAAATGCTGGCGGCGTACCCGCCGACGCCGGCCGCCGCGAACATATAGCCGATCTGGCTGATGGTCGAGTAGGCCAGGATGCGCTTGATGTCCCGCTGAACCAGGGCAATGGTGGCCGCGTAGAACGCGGTGAAGATCCCTACCGTCGCCACCAGTCCCGACACGCCGGGAGTCAAGCTGTACAACGGGTTCAAGCGGACGACCATATAGACCCCGGCGGTCACCATGGTCGCCGCGTGGATCAGGGCGCTGACCGGAGTCGGGCCCTCCATCGCATCCGGCAGCCAGACATAGAGGGGCACCTGGGCGCTTTTCCCGGTCGCGCCGATGAACAGCAAGAAAGCGATCCAACTCAGCGTCCCCCATTTCCCGCTCTCCGCCGCGAACTCGCCCTCAGGACCAAGTTGCTGAAAGATGGCCTGAAAATCCAGGGTCTGGAACGTGAGGAAAGCCAGCAGGATGCCCAAAAGAAACCCGAAGTCCCCCACCCGGTTAACGACAAAGGCCTTCTTGCCGGCGTCGGAGGCCGATTTCTTGAAATACCAGTACCCGATCAGCAGGTAGGAACAGAGCCCCACCCCCTCCCAGCCCACGAACATCAGGAGAAGGTTGTTGGCCGCCACGAGCAACAGCATGGAGGACATGAACAGGTTGAGGTAAGCGAAGTACCGATAGAATCCTTCCCCCGCCCACATGTAGCCCACCGAATAGACATGGATCAGCAATCCCACGCCAGTCACCAACAACATCATCACCGCGGAGAGGGGATCCAGTAAGAACTCGAAGCGGGCCACGAAATCTCCCGATTCCACCCAGGTGAACAGCGGGTGGATCACATGGCGTTCCTCAGGAGGGACTTGCATCAGAGCGTAGAAGGCCCGGGCGGACAGCAAGAGCGAGGCGGCCACGACCAGGCACGCGATCCATGCCACGGCCTGTTTGGGCAGTCTCTTGCCCACCAGGCCGTTCGCCAGGAATCCTACGAGCGGGAGAATGGGAATCAGCCAAAAGGAGTCCATCGCCTTGCCATGTGCCTCGCCGCCGGGGCAGGGACCGTGCACCCAGAGGGGATCGCGGCGCTAATCCCTCAGCGAAGCCGTCTCGTCCGCGTTCACCGTCTTCCGATTCTTATAAGTGGCGATGACGATGGCCAGGCCCACGGCGGCCTCGGCGGCAGCCACCACCATGACGAAGAACACCAGCACCTGGCCACTGACCTGGTTCCATTCTCGAGCGAAAGCAAGAAACGTGAGGTTGGCGGAGTTGAGCATCAACTCCACGCTCATGAACATGGTGATCAGGTTGCGTTTGAGGATCACCCCCAAGGCGCCCACGCTGAAGAGCAGTGCTCCCAGGATCAGGTAGTAGTTGAGTGGAACCAAGGGCCCTCACACTTTCTTCTTAGCCATCACGATGGCTCCCAGGATAGCCACCAGGATCAGGACGGAAGTCAACTCGAACGGGAGCAGGTACTCCGTAAACAAAGCCCGTCCCACGGCCTCGATCGCGCTGGGCCCGTCCGCCGGGCGGGCCTCCGGCGTCCCGGCGCTGCGGATCAAAAAGAACAGGGCCAGCGCCAGGAAGGCAACCATCGGAAGGGCGACAAAAATCAATCCCGGATTCTTGTCCACTTCTTCGGCCTCGCTCTTGGGATCCAGGAGCATGATGACGAAGAGAAACAGGACCATGATGGCCCCGGAATACACGATCACCTGGATCGCGGCGATGAAAGGAGCGCCCAGCAAGGCGTACAGCCCGGCCAGGGCACCCAGGGAAACGATGAGGGAGAGGGCGCTATGGACCGCACGCCTTTGGGCCAGCACGTTGGCCGCTCCCGCCAGGGTCACCGCAGCCAGGATGAAGAAGATCCAACGCTCCATAGCAAAAACCCTGGAAGACTGGAAGATTGGAAGAATGGAAGGATGAGAAAAGTCAATCTTCCAGTCTTCCATTCTTCCATTCTTCCAACTCTTCCAGGATGGAATCCACCTTCTCCGGCGTCAGATTCTCGTGGTAGCGGAGATTCACCTGGAGGACCGGCGCGGTGCCGCACGAGGCCAGGCACTCGACCTCCAGGAGTGTGAATTTCCCGTCCGATGTCGTCTGCCCGAAGTTGATCCCCAGCTTTGCCTTCAGATGCTCGGCAATCTTCTTGGCGCCACAAATCATGCAGGAGATATTCATGCACACTGTGATCACGTGGCGGCCCACGGGCCGTTTGAAGAACATGGAATAGAAAGAAGCCACGGCCCATACTTCATTCCATGAGAGCTCGAGGAACTGAGCGACGGACCGCACCGCCTCGTCCGAGATGTAGCCAAACTGTTCCTGAGCGATGAAAAGCGCCGGGATCAAAACAGAGCGTTTGTCGGGATAGTGGAGGAAGAGGCGTTCAATCCTGGCTTTGCTTTCGTCGGAGAGCATCTGGAAGGAGTCGGGAAGCTGAACGCTACTGCCGAATTCTCTTCAACCTGCACAAAAATTGAACTTTAATGAACGGCGCTCAAGCAGTCAAGGTTTTTCCCGACTTCGGCCCCGCACCTCCATTCTCGGCCCGGGGGTGCTATAATCATCCCTTCTCGGCCTTCGGGCCGCGGCGGCATGCAGACGGGCTTCAACAGCGATGTTGCTTTCGGAGACGCCACCTTCCATGTCCAGACGGAAGACCAGGGTGGCAAAGAGCCTAGCATTGTCACCCTGGTGTACCGATCCGGGAAAATTCTGTATTCGCGCCGCACCCCGTATCCGACCCCTCTGGCCGGGGAGCGTCTCCGGGAGTTGATGCATCAGCAGCACCGGGATGTGGTGGAGGGCGTTCGCCGGGGAGAGATCGAGCCTCTCAGGCCCCGCGTTGCCCCTCAGGGCCCCGCTTGGGAGGTCCGTGTGGAACCCGCCGGTCCCAGCTTCACGCCGGGCAGCCTGTCCCTCCAGATCCAGGTTCAGAGCAAGAATGCTTCCAGACCGGTGGTGGATGGGAAGGTCTGGATTAAAATCGTCGGCCCTTGTATTCCACCCAGGATCTACTCCGGCCGCACCGACCCCCACGGATGCTGCACCGTGGAACTCCTAATCCCGCCGCTGCGCTCTCACGGTGAGCTGGAACTGGTCGTGGAACATCCCGAGGGCCGCTTCGAAAAGCACTTTCCTCTCCAACCGGCCGGATGAGTTCTCGCAACGAGCCCCCGAAAGTACTTCGGACCCTCCACGTTCGGTTGAAGGACCGAGGCTATCCGATCCATATCGGTCCGCGAGCGCTGGATGAGACAGGCGCCCTGCTGTCAGACCTGGGCATCCGGGGCACGGTGTTCTTGGTCACCCAGAGAAAGATCCGCACGCTGTTCGGCGCTCGATTGCGGCGCAGTCTGGAGCGGCACGGGATTCCCTTGCAGGAGATCCTCATTCCCGACGGGGAGCAGTTCAAGACCCTGGCTACGGTGGAAAAAATCTACCGGGCACTGACGCTCCACAAGGCTGATCGGCGAGCCACGCTAGTGGTCCTGGGAGGAGGGGTGCCGGGCGACATCGCCGGATTTGCGGCGGCCACCTACCTCCGGGGCATCCCCTATGTCCAGATCCCCACCTCGCTCCTGGCCCAGGTGGACAGCTCCGTTGGAGGAAAGGTGGGGGTAAACCTCCGAGAGGCCAAGAACCTGGTGGGGGCCTTCCATCAACCCGCTTGCGTGATCGCGGATCCGGGGGTGCTGAAGGAACTGCCCAGGCGGGAATTCGTAGCAGGACTGTTCGAAGTAATCAAATATGGGATCATCAAGGACCCACGGCTCTTCCACCTGTTGGAAGTGCGCCTGGAGGGGGTGCTGGCGCACCAGGAAGATCTGCTGGCGGAAATCATCGAAGGCTGCTGCCGCATCAAGGCCCGAGTGGTGGAAAGGGACGAACGGGAGGCAGGCCTGCGCCGGATTTTGAACTTCGGTCACACGTTCGGCCATGCCCTGGAAGCAGCCACCCACTACCGGCGCTTCAAACACGGAGAGGCAGTGGCCTGGGGCATGCTTTTTGCCACTCGAATCGCGCGGGAGATGCGGCTGGTCTCCACGGCATCCGCCCTCCGAATTGGATCTTTGATTCACCGGCTTCAGCCGCTTCCGGGGCTCGCAGGAATCCCCCTGACCCCTCTGCTTCGGGCCATGGAAGTGGACAAAAAGGTCCAGCACGGAAGGATCCACTTCGTGCTCCCCGAGCGCATTGGAAAGGTAGTCATCCGAAGCGATGTTCCCCCGGCGCTGGTGTCCAAGACCGCCCGGCAGATGTTGAGCACATGACCCCGCACCTACCGTTCTTTTCGCCCAAAACCGATCTAACCAAGCGTAGGTGCGGGGTGACGGACAAGCGCCCCTCCGCCGTGCGGGAGATGTTTGCCTCCATCGCCCCCCGCTACGACTTCCTCAATCACCTCCTCTCGGCATGCATCGATCGGCGGTGGCGCGCATTCACGGCACGGAAGCTCAGGGAAGCCCTCCCGGGCCCCCCTCCCCTCGTCCTGGACCTCTGCTGCGGGACGGGAGATCTGGCGCTGGAACTGCACTCACTCTCCCCCAGTTCTTCCGTGGTGGGCTGTGATTTCTGCCACCCCATGCTGGTCCTGGGCGCTCGCAAGGCGCACCGCGCCCGCCGGATTCTGCTGGTGGAGGGCGATGCGCTGCGCCTCCCCTTTGGCGACAATCTCTTCGATGCCCTCACCATTGGCTTTGGACTCCGGAACCTGGAGAGCCTGGAGTCCGGCCTGAGAGAAATGCGACGGGTCCTGAGACCCGATGGCGTGCTGGCCATCCTGGAGTTCTCCCGGCCGCGCCCTTCCCTGCTGAGGCCCCTCTTTCAGCTCTATTTGGTCCACCTCCTCCCGCGGCTGGGAGACTGGCTGTCAGGCCACCGGGGACCCTACAGTTA
>JACQTF010000056.1 GCA_016210925.1 Acidobacteriota bacterium
CGATCCGTAGCTCTGGACCCAGCCGTTCTGTGTGAAGGCGAAGCCGTCCAGTTGCTCCCCGAAGTACTCGACCATGTCGCTTCTCTCGAACTCCCCGTGGACGAGGACGTCCAGGCCGATCTCCTCCTGGAAGCGGATGGCCCGCTCGATCTCCGATTCGATGAAGGCATCGTACTCGGCCTGGGTGATCTTGCCGGCTTTCAGGTTCGCGCGCGCCGCCCTCACTTCAGCCGTCTGCGGGAAAGAACCGGTAGTGGTGGTGGGAAAGACAGGAAGCCGCAGCGCCTCCCGCTGGAGGGGCCGTCTGTGGGAAAAAGGGCTCTTTCGACGGGTTTGTTCCGGTGTCACCGCCGCGCAGCGAGCTTTGACGGCGGGATTGTGCACCCGGGCGGACGCGCGACGACTCCCCGCGGCCCTGGCATTCGCTTCGAGGCGATCGGCGACGGCGGATCTGCCCTCGTTGAGGGCACGGGTCAGGGTGACGATCTCGGCCAGCTTCTGTTTGGAAAACGCCAACCAGCTCTTGATTTCCCCGTCGAGTTTCGTCTCCAGGTCCAGATCGATGGGCGTGAACAGCAAAGAACAGGAGGGCGCCACCATCACCCGCTCGCGCCCCAGGCGGGCCCCAGCCTTCTCCAGCAATTCCAGCGAGCGGGCAAAGTCGTTTTTCCAGATGTTGCGCCCGTCCACCACGCCCAGGGAGAGGGACATCCGCTTCGGGACCGCGGCCAGGGCTTCGTCCAACTGCCCGGGCGAGCGCACCAGGTCCAGATGCACGGCATCCACGGGGAGTTGAAACGCCAGAGCCACCTTGTCCCGCAACCCCTCGAAATACGTTGCCAGCAGGATCTTGACATCCGGGGCTGCCGAGCGCAGGCGCCCGTACGCCCGGCCGAAGGCGGCCGGTTCGTCGGGTCGGCGGTCGAGGATCAGACACGGCTCGTCGAGCTGGACCCACTCGGCTCCCGCCTGCGCCAGCCGCTGCAGCACCTCTTCATAGACCGGAAGCAGGCCATCCAGCAGATCGATCGGGTCGAGCCCGGGTTCTTTCGCCTTGCCGAGCAGCAAGAAGGACACCGGGCTCAGCAGGACCGGCCGGGTTCTCAGGCCAAGCTCCCGCGCCTCCTGGAATTCGTCCACCGGTTTCGTCGAGCCCAGGCGGAACTTTTGGCCGCGGACGAATTCCGGGACGATGTAGTGATAGTTGGTGTCAAACCACTTGGTCATCTCCATGGCGGTCACGCTTTGAATCCCCCGCGCCATGGCGAAGTAAAGGTTTAGGTCAACGGAACTGGCGTCCGAACCATAGCGGGACGGTACGGTTCCCACCATGGCGCACGTATCCAGGACGTGGTCGTAGAGTGAGAAGTCGTTGGAGGGGATGTGTTGAATCCCGGCCTCCTGTTGAAGCCGCCAGTGATCGCGCCGAAGCTGACGCCCCGCCGCGAGAAGCTCTGCGGGACCGGTCTGACCCGCCCAGAAGCTCTCCAGCGCCTTTTTCAGTTCCCGCTTCGGACCGATGCGCGGGAATCCCAGGTTTGACGAAATGGCCATGATCTTAGCTTTTCCTCCTCGTCAGGAAGTCCTGACCGCTGAATCTCGAAAGCTAGTGTACCACCAGGAGGCAAGCTCCAGAAAGCCCTTGACAGGAGAAGGAGGGACAAGGATACTTCGGACGAAGCTCTGGAGCGCTCTTAACTCGGCGGCGCACCTGGTATTGCAGCAAGGGGGTTCACTTATGTTGAAACGTATGTTCCCGCTATTTTGCGCGATTCTGGCCCTGGGAGGGTCCAGCGGCCTGGCCCAAGTCACGACCGGAGCGATCAGCGGAACGATTGCCGATGAGACCGGTGGAATCCTTCCGGGAGCGACCATTGTGGTGCGAAACGTCGAGACCGGCCTTTCCCGAACATTGATCACCGACGAGGAGGGGCGGTACAACGGGACGTCGTTGCCGCTGGGAGAATACGAGGTCCAGGCCGAGCTTTCCGGTTTTAAGACGGAGGTGCGCAAAGGGATTAAGCTGACGGTAGGTCGGCGGGCCGTCGTGGATCTGGTCCTGGCCATCGGAACCGTTTCCGAGCAGGTGGTCGTGACCGGGGAGGCACCGTTGGTAAACACGGCTTCCGCCACCATGGCCGAATTGGTCGATGACAAGAAGATCCGGGACCTTCCCCTCAACGGCCGGGATTTTATCCAACTCTCCATCCTGCAGCCGGGAGTCCTGTACAGCCGCATCAGCAGGGAGTCCACCGAGTCGGCGTCGGAGCGGGGTCTGGGCACTTTCATTTCCATCTCCGGCGGGCGACCCTCCCAGAACTCTTTCCTGTTGGACGGCACTGACATCAACGATTTCACCAACACCTCCCCGGGAAGCTCCAACCGGGTTAACCTGGGGGTGGAGGCAATTCGTGAGTTTTCCGTTCTGACCAATACCTACTCTGCCGAATTCGGCCGGGCCGCCGGAGGCGTGGTCAATAGCGTGACCAAGGCGGGGACCAACGATCTCCATGGGTCCCTCTATGAGTTCCATCGGAACAGCGCCGTGGATGCCCGCAACTTCTTCGATCAAGAGGAACCTCCCGCGTTCAAACGGAACCAGTTCGGCGCCAGCGCTGGCGGGCCTATCCGGCGGGACCGGACGTTCTTTTTCGCCAACTACGAGGGCCTTCGGGACCGGCTGGGGCTCACCAAGCGCACCACCGTTCCCACAGCGGACGCCAGGGCTGGAAGGCTGAGATCGGGGACGGTCGCGGTGAGCCCGGCGGTGGTTCCTTATTTGAATCTCTATCCGCTGCCCAACGGGATCATCTTCGGTGACACCGGCGAGTTCATCGGCGCGGCCAGTCGCAATTCGGATGAGGATTATGTGATGGGCCGCCTGGACCACCATCTCACGGACCATCTCTCCCTCTTCGGTCGCTACGTGTACGACGACGGTTCGCAGACGGAGCCCGATGCCACCCACTCGACGCTGGACATCAACCGTTCTCGCCGTCAATATGTGACCCTGCAATCCGACCAGATCCTGTCCCCGAGCTGGCTGAATACGGCCAAGTTCGCCTTCAATCGCTCCTTCATCGCGTCCGGCCTGGGAGAGGCACTGCAGAGCTTCGACGCCTCTCTGGCCTTCATCCCGGGCAGAGCGATCGGGAGTATCCTGATGCCGGACGTCGGAAGCCCGCCCGCTCCCGGCAATTCGGGCGACCCCGCGATTTTTGGCTACAATGTTTTTCAGTACTCCGACGATCTCGTGTATACACGCGGCCGGCACAGTCTCAAGATGGGCGCCAACATCGAGCGGATCCAGTTCAACCAGAATACGAGCACGACCATCTACGGCGAGTTTCAATTCGATTCTTTCCCGCTGTTCCTTCAGAACCGACCCGTCCGATTCGCGGGAGAGTTTCCCGGCTCGGACGGGATTCGTGGATGGCGCCAGAACCTTCTCGGGTTCTATCTTCAGGACGATTTCCAGGCCAGCAAGCGTCTGACCCTCAACCTGGGCCTCCGCTACGAATTCATCACGGTGCCGCGGGAGGTGAACGGCAAGGAGGCGAACCTTCGCAATCTCTTAGACCCCACCACCACCATCGGGCCCATTTTCGAGAACCCCTCTCTCAGGAACTTTGCGCCCCGCCTGGGGCTGGCCTGGGATCCCACGGGCAGCGGAAGGACCGCCGTTCGAGCCGGATTTGGCATTTTCTACGACCAGGTCCTCAGCCACTATCTAACCCTGTTCGGCGCGCGAATCCCTCCGTTCTTCCTCGAAGCGTTTGCTTCTCCCCTCTCGCCCGGAGATTTTCCCCGGGCATTCGATGTGCTGGTGAGGAGCGCCCGGTTTACGCCTCGCGCCGAGCATCTCGACTTTGACCTGAAGCAACCCTACCGGATCCAGTACAACGTGAACCTCCAGCGTCAGCTCTCCTCCACGCTGGTGGTCACGGCGGGCTATGTCGGCGCTAAGGGCGTTCACCTGGGCCGGCACACGGTGCAGGACGGCAACATCGCCGTGCCGGACTTTTTGCCGGACGGCCGGCTCTTTTTCCCGGCAGGCCGGCCCAAACGAAATCCTAACTTTGCCGTCGTCCGCTCCCGGCACAACGACGCGGAAGCCTTCTACAACTCCTTTCAATTGGGCCTCAACAAACGCTTCGCCAGCAGCCTCCAGTTTCAGGTCTCCTACAGCGCCTCCAAGAGCGTGGATGACGCGTCCACGATGTTCAACGAGAGCGACTTCGGCAACACGGAGCCCAACCCCTGGGTGGACGCGCCCAAGCTGGACCGGGGGTTGTCCGAATTCGACGTTCGACAGCAACTGTCCGTCAACTACACGTTGGATTTGCCGGGGAGGAGCTGGAGCGGAGTGGCAGGAAAGGTCGTGGGCGGATGGCAGCTCGGCGGCATCGTTTCCCTGGCTTCCGGTCACCCGTTTTCCGTGGTCTTGGGCTTCGATCGGGCCCGCACTCTGACCTCCCGCGGCGGCGGCGGCCAGAAGCCCAACCTGGTTTCCGGCCGCAGCAACAACCCCATCCAGGAGGGGAATCCCATCCACTATTATGATGTGACAGCCTTCGAGCTGGCCCCGGTGGGATTTCTCGGCAACCTGGGGCGCAACACGCTGGTCGGTCCTGGCTACGTGAGCTGGGACTTTTCCCTGAACAAGGATTTCAGGCTGACGGAGGGGACCGCCCTTCAATTTCGGAGCGAGTTTTTCAACCTGTTCAATCGGTCGAACTTCCGGGAACCCGGCCGGGCCCAGCGGACTGCCTTCTCCCGCACCGCGATTCGCGCCGATTTTGGCAGGATCACCAGCACCGTGGGGACCTCCCGGCAGATTCAGTTCGCGTTGAAGCTTGTCTTTTGAAGGCAAACCTAAAACTCTGAAACCTGAGACCTGAAACCTGAGACCCAAAAACATCAGTTTCGGGTTTCAGAGGTTTTTCAGTTAACAGGAGTATGAAGTAAATGAAAAACGTCAAAAGCTGTTGGTGGGCTGTGGGTCCTGTTGTGCTTTTGACCACCGCCCTGTTGGTGCCTTGGTCCTCACTTGCATCGCTCTTCGCACAGGGCGAAGGAGAGTTGCGCCAGGAGCTGATTGCGCTCAAGGCTGAGGATGGTCAACGATCGCGGGGCGTCTACCACTATCGTGCGGGAAGCCAGCCGAAGACCGCTGTCTTGATCATGCATCCGCGCGGCGATTCGACCACGCACTTCATCCTTGATCCTCTGGCGAAGCAGGGCTTCGGGGCCTTGGGGATGGCGTCTCGAACGGAGGGTGTTTCAGGCATCCACGAGGAATTGGTGCTGGATGTCGCCGCGGGCGTGAAGTTTCTCAAGAGCAGAGGCGTCCAGCGCATTTTCCTGGCCGGCCACAGCGGAGGCGGATCGCTGATGGCTTTCTATCAAGCTCAGGCCGAAACGGCCCCGCCGAACCGGGTGAAGGAAACCCCTGCAGGCGATCCTCCCGATCTGAATAAGTTTGACCTGCCCAAGGCAGACGGACTGGTCACTTTGAATGCCGCGGAGGGCGAGGGACTTCACATCGCCCACCATTTGGACCCTTCCGTGACCGACGAGAACGATCCTTTTTCTTACGACCCATCTTTGGATCTGTACAATCCGGATAATGGGTGGCGTATTCCGCCGGAGAAAACGAAATACTCGCCTGAATTTCTCGACAGAGTAGAGAAGGCCCAGCAGGAGCGAGCGAAGCGCTTGGTGGAGATCGCCCGCGGATACATCCGGGAACAGAACTTCTATCGAGACCTGATGAAGTCACCTGCGTTTGAGAAAATGGACCTGAAAGAGCGATTGATGATCGAACGGCGCGCTCAGTTCGAAAGACCGATGCACATCTACCGGACCCGATCCGACCCGCGGTATTTTGACCTCTCCCTGGACCCCAGCGACCGGACCTTGGGTCATTACTATGCCGGTTTTGCGCAGGACGGTTACAATCGAAGCGATTTGCAGAACTGGTCTCTCGAGGAGCGCCTGAGATATCTCAGTCCTCGCGCCTTCCTAAGCACCGAGTCCATCGTGTCGAACGCCAGGATGTGGGACAATCTTCGCAAGATCAGCGTTCCCGTTCTGGTGATCAACTCCTCGGCAGACCCCGGCATCCATTTCAGCGAACACAGCAGGACATTCGAATCCGCCAGGAGCAGGGATAAAGAGAGAGTGTGGATCGTGGGCGGCAATCACGGTTTCATGCCGGAGGGACCGAAGGCTGGCAAGGGGGACCAACGGGAGCAGTGCGTGAACGCGATCGCGGATTGGGCGAAAAAACGCTGGTCGAACTAAAAGCTGTCAGCAGTCAGCTCTCAGCTTTCAGCGCTGGCTTTGGGGGAGCCCCGATCACCAGGGCACCCGGAAGGACCACTCGTCCGTGACCGTTCTGGAGGTCACGCTGATGTTGCGCGCGGACGCGCTCCAGGTGCCTGGCCAGCGGCTCCTTGACCGCTTGGGGAAGCATGGTCACCCGATCGTTCTCGCCCTTGCCCCTCTGGACGACGATCTGGTTGGCGGTAAAGTCAACGTCCTTGACCCGCGGCTCGAGACCCTCCAGCAGCCGGAGCCCTGCCCCGTACAGGAGGGTGGTGACGAGCTTCGGGGTGTCTTCCAGGAGCTCCAGGACAGCTTTCACCTCCTCCCAGGTCAAGACGACCGGCAGTCGGGTGGGCGCCTTCGCCCTGACGAGCCCGTCCAGCAGGCCAATCTGCTGCCCCAGCACCTCACCCTAAAGAAACAGCAGAGAGCTGAGCGCCTGGTTCTGCGTGGACGCGCTCACGCGTTCAGTGACAGCCAACCACGACAGGAACTGCGTGATCTCTGCAAGAGCGCCCGGATTTTTGCGAAAAAATCTTTCCACACGAAGGCCCTGCTCGGTTAGTTCCTCTTGGCTCATCGCGGGAACCCCCATGCGCGCCGCTAAAAAGGGAAGCGCTTGGTCAGTGAAACAGGCCATTAATCTGGGTGTAACGCTTTTTGTGCACGGGCTCACCCTCATTGAGCCCAGTGCATGCTTTCCTTTTTGCCGATTTCCAAACGGGTGGAATCGCTTGAAAAGGGAAGGATGGCTGGGGTATATTTCGTGTGCGGCTGAAATCAACCTTTGGGGGTAAACGATGGCTCACTACCTGTTCATTGAGTCTCGGGATCCGTTTGACTCGTCCGATTCCGGGTTCGTCGCGGAAACGGCTGCCGCCCTGAAAAAGCGTGGCAACGAGGTGACGCTGTTCCTGGTGCAAAATGGCGTTCTGGCTGCTCGAAAGGGTGCTCGGGGGTCGCATGTTCCTCGATTGGCCCAGGCAGGCATTGCTTTGCTGGCCGACGATTTTTCGTTGCGTGAACGGGGCATCCAGGCCGGGGAATGCAGCGCCGGGATCCAGGAGTCCAGCGTGGACGCCCTCGTGGATCTCTTGGTTCGGGAGCACACGAAGGCCATTTGGCACTAGGACTAGGAGGAGGCAATCATGGCTGAGAAGAGACTGACGGTGGCGCTGATGGACCCTCCCTACGAATCAGCGGCCTCCACGACGGCATTGCGAATCATCTCTGCGGCTTTGAAAAAGGGAATCCATGTCAACGTCTTTGCGTACGAAGGAGCGGTGAACCTGACGATGAAGGACCAGGCTCCTCACGCCAACCCGGTGAAGGGGACCACGGTGGAAGAGGAAGAACATCCCACGACGAAAGCCTTTGTCAGCTCCCTGCTGGAACTGGGAAAGTCTCATCCCCTTTTGACGTGGGTGAATTGCGGCCTGTGCGTGGACGAGCGGGGCGCCGGTAACTGGATCGATGGGGTGAAGCGCGGTGGGCCAGCGGACTTTCTGAAAATGGCCCTGGAATCCACCAACACCCTTGTCATTCCCACCCATTAGCACACCATGAGCACAGATGGAGGAGCGCTGTGAAAATCTTAAACGTGGTGGAAAGCGCCTACCGGGGGACCCTGGAAGAGCAGGATGACACCATCTTGTGGCTCAGCCGTAACCTCAAGAACGCCGGGGCCGATCTCTCCATTCTACTCCGGGGCAACGCAGTCAACTATCTGGTCCCTCAGGATTGTCCCACTCTGACCATCGGCAGCGTCACCATCCGACACCCTGCCAGGCCGAACGAAGACATCGCCAAACTCCAGGAAAAGGGTGTGAAGGTGTACGCCATCCAGGACGACCTGGAGGAGCGGGGGATTCACCGCGAAAAGTGCGTCGCCGGCATCCAGTGGATTTACCATAGCGACATCGCGGATCTGATGGAGACGCACGACCAGATCTGGCATTGGTGAGGAGTTCGGCAGCGGGAGGCTGGTGGGCTGGATGTTCCTTCCTCCAGCCTCAATCCCTTGCTCCAGTTTCCTCCGTCACGCGGCGACGTCGAGCTTCGCATTGACCCACGCCGTCATCCCGCCGACGATGTTGGTGACCCGTTTGAACGCCTGTTGTTCCAGAAGGCTTGAAGCGATGGAAGAGCGGAAGCCGCTGGCGCAGATGACCGCCACAGGACCCTCTTTGTCCAGGGGGCCGAGGTTCTCGACCAGATGGTTGAGGGGGATGTGTAGGACGCTCGGGATGTGACCTGCCTGCCACTCGCCCGGGCGGCGGACATCCACCACCTGGGGGGCGCGACCTTCTTGGATGCGCGCGGCGAGTTCATCCACGCTGATCTGCTCGGTCGTGGCAAGCGGCAGCCCCGCCGTATGCCACGCCAGGACTCCACCCTCCAGATATCCCGCCACGTTTTCCAACCCGACCCGGGCCAGCCTGGTCCTCGCTTCACGAACCCGGTCCTGGTCTTCCGCGACGATGAGGATGCGGACCTCGGGCTGGATCAGCGTCCCTGCCCAGGAAGCGAACTGACCGCCCAGGCCGACATGGAGCGAACCGGGGATATGGCCGGTCCCATAGTGGGCGGAGGGACGGGTGTCGAGAATCAAGCAGCCCTCCTGTCTCATCCTCTCCACCTCTGGCGGCGCGAATCCGGCCGGCATGGGCAACTCCTCCAGCAGGGGAGGGCCCTCCCGGTTGATCGCTGCATCCATGCGGAAATAAGCGGGCGCTTCCGGTAAATCCGTGGTGATCATCTTGATGAAATCTTCCTTCGGGATCTGTTTCAGCGCGTAGTTGAACCGCCGCTCCTGCCCGATGGTGGAGCTTCTCTCGCTGGAGATGTTTCGCCCGCACAGTGAACCTGCGCCGTGGGCAGGATAGACCTTGACCGGATCGGGCAGCTTCAGCAGTTTTTCGTGCAAGGAGTCGTAGAGCATGCCGGCCATGGCTTCGGCATCCGCTTTCGAACCGAGGAGGTCGGGGCGGCCCACATCGCCGATGAAAAGCGTGTCCCCGGTGAGCACCATCTCCGGCTCCTCGGATTTTTCACGGTCGATGACCAGCACAGAAACGGATTCCGGCGTATGCCCCGGCGTCTCCATGAAGCGAAGCGTGACCTGACCCATCCGGATCTCATCGCCCTCGTGGACAGGGACGTGGTCGAACCTGGCACCCGCCTTCGCGCCAAAGTAAATCTTTGCGCCGGTGCGTGCGGCAAGCTCGCGGTGGCCCGATACGAAGTCGGCGTGAAAATGGGTCTCGATGACGTGCTGGATGGCCAAGCCTTGCTCTTTCGCCTCTTGCAGGTAGAGATCCACGTCCCGTTGAGGATCCACCACCGCTGCCTTTCCTCCGGACCCGATCAGGTAGGAGGCATGGGCCAGGCATCCCAAATAAAACTGTCGGAAATACATGAAGCACCCCTTCCACGGTGGCTAAATCTTAAGGTAGTCCTCAAGTTTTAAATGAAAGAGGGACGATCGTCACCGTTCTGGCAATTTCATTGGCGATATCGCGAGAGACAACTACACAGGGGCGAGTTTTAGGAATCTCCGCCCCTCGAGCCGGGTCCAGGGCTACCCAGACCACCGAGCCCCTCACCATGAAGGCCAGCCCTCTTTGTCGATAGCAGCAAAGTCGTGGCTGATCCGACGTGACTCCGCATCCCCTTCGCGGTACTCTTCAGCGAGGCGGGCTTCGATCTCCTTTTTGCTGTGCTGCGCAATCCAGTCCGCCAGGCAGCTGTTGAGGAGACCGCTCAGCGTCTTCTCGCCTGAGAGTTTTTTGGCTCTTGCCACGAGTTCATCCTTGAGCACGACCGTCGTTCTCATGCATTTCTCCTGCAATCCCGAGGGTGCTCAAATTTTGAATTCGCCGAGAGTGCTGGGGGCGAAAAGTTCTTCGGGCTGGAAGTGCCGCGCTGCCAGCCCCTGTTCATAGGAAAATTGCAGGAAGGCCTCCAGCGTGGTTCGGTTCGGTTCCAGGCCGTAGGGCCACCAGTCGGCCCCAAACAAGCTCCGCAGTTGTTCCACTTCCTCCATCAGCCAGGGGAGCGCGCACTTGAGGGCGCTGGAGTCGTACATGCGCTGCAGGCAGAGCTCCTTGGCCTGGGCGAACGCCTTGTACAGGCTCCGGGCGATCCACGGATGGGCCTCGTACAACTCCTGGCGAATCACCAGCGTGTGCATGATGGGAAAGATGCCGGTCCGGCGATAGTAGTCCGCTTCCACCTGGCGGCAGGAAGGAAAGAGACGGCGGATCAGGTCGGGGCGGCGGGTGAAGGCCGAGGGGCTGCGGGCGCCGAGGAAGGCGTCGAGCTCGCCGCTCTCCAACATGCTGCTCAGGGTCTTGCCGGCGGGCACCGGGTGCACCCAGGCCATCGGCTTGAGATGCCGGCCCATTCGTTCCGTGCGGCCGCCTTGCTCGGACCCTCCCAGGTACCATTCCATGGACTCGGGTTTGACGTCGTACTCGTGCTGGAGAAGACCCCGGAGCCACACGGCAGCCGTCATGGCGTATTCGGGGCAGCCGACCCTCTTGCCTTTCAGTTGCTCGGGTCGCTCCACCCCGGAGTCCGAGCGGACGAAAATACACGAGTGCCGGAAGAACCGTGAGGGGAAAACGGGAATGGCGATGAAAGACTGCACCCCATGGGAGCGGAGAACGGTGTAGTAGGAGAGGGACATCTCGGAGGCGTCGAACTCCCGGTGCTCGCACATCCGCCAGAAGGTCTCCTCCGGTCCCAGGGAGAGGTACGTGAGATCGACGCCCTCGGGTTTCACGTCACCGGAGCGGAGGGCCTCCGTCCGATCGTAGGGCCCGCAGGCCAGGGTCAGCGCCAGGTTGGTCATGCCATTCGAGGCCGCCGCAAGATATCAGCGCGGCTTCGGCTGTGGAGCGCCGGCCAGACGAGCGGCGCGTGATTGGATTTCCTTGACCGTTTCCGGTTTGTCCGAGGTGATTTCCAGTTCGGCGCCGTTGTCCAGAGCGGTGACTTTCACCTGGGCACCCCCCACGGCTGCCGGGCACATGAGCTTGTGGCGCGGCCCGGCCTGCTTCATCCACTCCTGGTGCGTCCCGCAGTTGGCCGCAATCCTCTTAGCAGTGGAAGGGTCATCGCTGGTGATCCGGACGTGCACGCCCCGCTCCGTGTTCGCGACTTCCCGCCTGCCCGGGCTTCTGGGCATCATCGGACAAGGAGGGACCCGACGGCGCTGGCTCGTTCCCTGCACGTCCCCCTGCGTCCCGCCCTGGCTTGCCGGAGCCGGGTCCCGTGACAGCAGCAACGCCATTGAAACCCCCGCTAGAGACCACGGAAGGGTTTTCCAAATCTTGCCTCTCACGGTCGCCTCCCTGCTCCCGAGGCGGAGCTTCGGATGCATCCCTGGGTCTCGCCAGAATCATCCGGGGTCGCCCTCCTGCGGGTTTCCATTCTCACTCGCGGAGCCGCTCCAGCTCTTCCTTGTGCTCCTGCTCATCTTGCAGGATCTCCTCGATGGTCTCGTACAGGATTTCCCCTTCCTCTTGAGCCGCACGCAGGAGAGACCGGTAGAGGGTGATCGCCTTTTCCTCCTCCTTGAGGTTCACTTCCAGGATTTCCTTGAGAGTCCTGGCGAAAATAAGCTCCGCTCGCGCCACCTCCATGGTGGGCGTGCCACCCAGCGCAGTGATGCGCTCCCGAAGCTGGGCCGCATGCTTCTCCTCGTCCTCGGCAATCTCCTTGAGCCTGCCTGCCACCGCCTGGGCATAGGGTCCGGTGATCACCGCCGCATGGGTGAGGTAACGGATCTGACACGCATGCTCCTGCGCCAGGGCATCGTTCAGCGCTTTGATCATTTTCTGTTTTTCCATGGTTTCATCTCTCCCTATTCTGACTTGGTAGCGCCGATGGACTCTTGAGATAGACCCTTTTCAGCCCTGGAACAGCTGGCTGGCGCGCTGCGCCGCTTTCACCACCGCCTTGATCAGGGTCACCCTCAATCCGCCCTCCTCCAGTTCCAGAAGTCCGTCGATGGTGCAGCCCGCCGGGGTCGTGACGGCGTCTTTCAGCAAAGCGGGGTGTTCGCCGGTCTCCAGGACCATCTTGGCCGCTCCCACCGTGGTCTGGGCGGCGAGCTCCATGGCCACGCCCCGGGAGAGGCCCACCTTGACACCGCCCTCCGCCAGGGACTCCAGGATCAGGTAGATATAGGCGGGGCCGCTGGCGCTCAATCCCGTGACGGCGTCCATGAACTTTTCCTCCAGGACCAACACCCGCCCCACGGACTGGAAGATTTGCCGGGCGGTCTCCAGGTGGGCTTCCGTGGCGTGTTTGCCCGGGGAAAGCACCGTCATTCCTTCCCTCAACAGACACGGTGTATTCGGCATGGCGCGAATGACGGAGCGCCCTTCGCCCACCACCTTTTCGATGTAGGCCGTGCCCACCGATGCCGCCACCGAGATGAGGAGCGCTTCCCGGGGGAGATCCTCCCGCACCTCCTCCAGCACGTCCCGGACGTTCTGGGGCTTGACCGCCAGGATGATCAGGTTTGCCTGTCGGACGGCCTCCCGGTTCTGGGTGCCACAACGGACACCATAAGCCTCACTCAACCGGGCGATCTTGTCCCCGCGCCGGCCGGTGGCCCAGATCTCCTCGGGCCGTGCCGTGCCTGCCTTCATCATCCCCGCGATGAGTGCCTCACCGATCTTGCCGGCCCCCAAAAGGGCAATCCTTCCCGTTCCCATGGTCGCTTCCTTACTCCCGTTCGTAGATGTGGAAAAAAGCATCTTTCGGAAAATCGAACGCCTGCACCCTACGGAAGCCCGCGGACTTCACCCAGGCCTCCACGTCCGCCACTTCGAAGCGCATCTCCTCGTGGCCCTCGGGCCAGTTTTGGGCGAAATCGAGAATCACCAGCCGGCCACCCGGTTTCAGGTACCGGGGCAGCTTTGAGAGATATGCCTGCCGGTGTTCGATGTGGTGCAGCACGTCGCAGATGAAGATCAGGTCCACGCCGCCGGGAGGAAGTTTGGGGTCCACCGGCTCTCCCAGGACGGTCTGGATGTTGGTGATCTTTTCCTGGCGGGCCCGCTGGGCGGTGTAGTCCAGGAGCTCCTGGTTGATGTCCACAGCGTAGACCTTGCCGGCGGGGCCTACGGCCCGCGCCAGCGGCCTGGAAAAAAGCCCGGAGCCGGCGCCGATGTCCGCCACCACGTCGCCGTTCTTCACCTTCAGGGCGGAGACGACCCTCTCCGTCTCCAGCTTGGCGACACGATCGGGCCTCTCGAGCCTCTCGATCCATTCCTTCGGAGGGCGACTGCCCAACTGCGGGAGGGCGGGAGCGAGCAGGCCGGCTCCCAGAATGGCCACGGCCACCCAAGCGCTCCAACAGATTCTCTTGCGAAACTCTTTTCGACCTACGCGGTTCTGACACGTTTCAGACATCATCCTCTCCCGACACTTGGAGGGCTGCTCACATCCTGGAGGCAGCCCGCACGTGGACTGCGTTCCCCGCCACGATTCCCTTACAGTTCTGGGTCTCGTTCGCCCAACCCGAAAGCGTATCCTCCCCTTTCGACGGCGTCAAGTGTAGTTCCGTCTTGGCCTCCCCGGCGGAGGGAAAAGAGGCGCTTGCCTTAGAGCAGCTCGCGGTACCAAGATGGCAGGATATGAGGGTGCGGTTCGTGGTGATCGGGGCCGGCCTGCTGGCGTGCGGCTGGGCTCCGGGAGGAGGGTGCTCCCGGACTCCGCCCCGCACGCCCGTGCAGTTCGCGGACGCCACCTGGGACTCCGGCATCCGCTTTCTCCATGCCGGCGGATCGCCGCGGTCGCCCTATCTACCGGACGTGAAGGGCTCGGGCGCGGCCTGGGGCGACTACGATGACGATGGCGACCTGGACCTCTACCTGCCGAACCAGTCCGGTCCTTTTCACCCGAAGGGACCGGCCAGCGGCCCGGGCAACGTTCTGTACCGAAACAACGGGAAGGGCGTCTTCACCGACGTCAGCCGTGAAGCCGGGGTGGATTATTCGGGTTACAGCAAGTCGGCTTCCTGGGCAGACTACGATGGAGATGGGGACCTGGACCTGTATGTGGCGAACATCGGCCCCAACGTTCTCTATCGCAACAACGGGGATGGCACCTTCAGGGACGTCACCGCTCAGGCGGGTGTCTCCGGGGGCTCCGAGGATTGGAGCACGAGCTGCGCATGGGGAGACTACGATGGAGACGGGGACCTGGTCCTGTACGTCTGCAACTACGTCAACGTGTTCCGTCCTCCGCGAAAGAGCGCCGGTTTCCACCACGACCATTCCCAGGTCCCCGAGCTTCGCCTGCCCCAGTCCTACGATCCTCAACGCAACTGGCTGTATCGCAATGAGGGGAACGGCACGTTCACCGAGGTGGGCCAGCAGCTCGGCGTAGATAATCCGCAGGGACGAAGTCTGGCTGCCACCTTTTGCGATTTCAACCGGGATGGCTGGTTGGATCTGTACGTGGGAAACGACGTTTCGGAGAACGTCCTGTTCTGGAATCGGGGCGGCACGTTCCAGGACGTGAGCAGATCATCGGGAACCAACGCTCTTCGGGGGGCCATGGGTCTTGCCGTGGGCGACTACAACAACGATGGCGACCTGGATCTGTTCGTGACGAACTGGTTCCAGCAGGAAAACGCCCTTTATGAGAACCTGTGGAGCCGCCTGCACGCCCTGGTCTTTGCCGACGTGGCCGACCTGATGGGCCTGGGCGACATCAGCGGACCGCTGGTGGGCTGGGGGACGGATTTCATGGATTACGACAACGACGGATGGCAGGATCTGCTGGTCGTAAACGGTCACACCTTCGAGGACCCTTCCCGTCCGGGACAGTTGTTCCCCCAGCGCTTTCTCCTGTTCCACAACGAGCGGGGCCAGCTCTTTCGAGACGTCACCCGGGAAGGGGGGGCGGTCCTTCAGCGGCCGGTGGTGGGCCGAGGAGCTGCCTTTGCCGACTACGACCGGGATGGCGACCTGGACGTGTTCGTCGTGGTCCACTTTGGGGAGGGACTGCTGTTGCGCAACGAGGGCGGCAACCGAGGCCGGTGGCTCGCGGTCCGGCTCCGGGGAAAACCACCCAACACCCGGGCTTTGGGGGCCCGGGTGGAGGTAGAGGCAGGCGGCCTCCGGCAGACCCGCCAGGTGGGCACCGGGACTTCGTACCTCTCCCAAAACGGCCTGGATGCGTTTTTCGGCCTGGGGAATGCCAGGCAAGTCCGGGAAATCTCCGTCCGGTGGCCCGATGGCTCCCGGACCCAGCAGACGAACATCGCTCCCAACCAGGTACTAACCATCGAGCAGTGAGGTCTTCAGGGCCGGGATGTTTGTGGATGAGGGGTGGAGCCCCTCCCCCAGGCAGTATGACTTTTTGTAGTTAGTTCCTACCAATTGGCTTATAATTATACCTTGGAGGAAATAGTATGATCATGAGCAGATCGGTAAAGCTCAGTCAAAAGGGGCAGTTTGTGATCCCCAAGGAGATGCGCGAGGCCTTGGGAGTCAAGGCGGGCGACGAGCTGCTCGTTACCTTTGACGAGGGGAAGGTGGTGCTGACACATCCGCAGCACTATGCCCGGGCGACCCGGGGCATGCTCAAGGGGACGTGGGGCAGAAGTAGAGGGGAGGTGGAGCGCTATATCAAAAGGGAACGCCGGTCGTGGGAGTAAAGGGGACAAAGTTCGTAACGGACCTGAAAAGGTTTACCAAGGTGGGACTCGATAGCTCTGTCCTGATCTACCACCTCGAAGACATGGGACCTTACTCAGATCTGGTTGAGGCAGCTTTTGGCGCGATCGCAGAGGGCCGCCCCACGGCGGTACTGTCCACGATCTCTGTGGCGGAGCTTTTGGTCAGACCCTTTGCCGATGGGCAAAAGGATCGCGTGGCTGCGTTTGAGCGTTTTGTCTTTTCTTTTCCCAACTTGTCTCTCATACCGCCAGGCTACCCCACGGCCAAGGAGGCGGCCCGCTTGCGAGCCAAGTACGCCATTCGGACACCCGATGCGCTGCTCATTGCCACAGTGCTGGGTGAGGAGGCAGAGGCGTTTCTCACCAATGACGCCCGCCTGCGCAGGCTTAAGGCAGAGGGCATCGCTGTGGTGGTCCTCGATGACTACGTGCGGGAGAAGAAGCCTCGGGGCCTTAATGGATGAAGAAGAAGCAGGACAGGGATGGAAGCATTTCGTCCGTGAGCACCCGCACGTAGCCTGCGATGGCGCTTCCTGACTCCGCGTCCTGACCTTGGTCGATCTCGGCCGAAAGAGGGTAGGAGCCGGCTCCCGCATCCTCTCGTACTCGAAATCGCAAAAGCAAAGGGGAACCGGGTCCGGCATCCACCCGGACGCTTCCCGACGTTGCGGAGACCTCTGCCCCCTCGGCACCCAAAAAGAGGAGATGATCCTGAGAATAGGCGACTCGCAGGAGGGCCCTCCCACGCCTCCAGACGGGAACAGCTACAGCCTGGCCTGGCCGCGCAAAAACGCTCCCGAGAGCCACAGCAGTTTCCTTCCCGGGATCGACGTACGGCGTAGGGGGTACACGGAGCGGGCTGCGTCGCCGCAAAGCGTCTGGGGATTGCGCTTTCAAGACGGTGGGGTGCTCACCGAGGCGAACCACAGGTTCCTGGCCCAGGAGCGCCAGGTTTGTCACGGCGATAAACTCGAAGGCTTCCAGCCCCCGCAGGCGCGCTTCGGACGCCACGGTCTGATAGAGGCCGTAGGCTTCGCGGTAGCGGCCCAGATCGATGTGCAGCCGGGCAACATTGTGTCCCAGCACCGGCCTCAGGCGGTCCGCCAGCGCATAGGCCAGCCGGGCAGGAGCCAGCGCTGCGGCGGGGTCACCGCGGACGAAGTGCAGATAGGCCCGTAGGTTGTAGCATGCAGCCAGGGCGTCGCTCGTCCCCACTCGCGACACACGCCTTTGATGGTGGATGGCCTGATCCACGTGCCGCTCCGCGGCCACGTAGTCGTGCCTCAGGATCTGCTGGATGGCTTCCACCTTGTGTCGAAACCCTTCCACCCGGTGAAGGGCTTCCGGGCGCCCCGTTGCCAGCGAATGGAGCTGGTCTAACAGGGGAAGGACTTTCTCCTGAAGAGCCTGCGCGATCCGCAGTTCGTTGGACCGCGGGTCGATCCGGTACTTCAGCCCGTAGCGGTTCAGGGCGTGAACCTCCCCGTAACGCTGCTCGAGCTCGGACCAGAGCCGTTGGAATGAGCCGGGCACAACGCCGGAACCGGTCGATCCCGGCGATCCGAAGGATGCCGGTGAGAGGATGATGCAGAGAGCTCCGGCCA
>JACQTF010000009.1 GCA_016210925.1 Acidobacteriota bacterium
CTTCCGCGGCGTCGGTGATTCCTGGGGCGAGGCGAGAGTCCTGGGGGACCTCGCCCTGATCCATCGTGACCGCGGTGACTACGCGCGCGCCGAGGCTGCACTCAAACACACTCTCGCCACTTTCCGCCGCTTCCGTGATTCAACGAGGCCCGTACCCTCCACGCTCTTGCCTTCGTCGCCCGCGATCTGAAACGAGATGCCGAAGCCGACCGATACAAAGCCGAAGCCGAGCGTCTCTTCAAGGTCCTGGGTGTTCCCCCGCCTCAAGAACCTGTGCCCAGCAAGATCTCCCGACGAAGAAAGCCAACGGTGAGCAAGCGCAGGAAGGTCAAACGAGGCCGTGCTCGATAGCCCCACGAGCAGGCGCCCATCTGTCCGTCACGCGCCGACGACGGCTCCGATTTGGACGAGCGACCCCAGCAGTTGATCCAGGGACGCGGTGTCCAGGCCGCTGGCAGCGGCCAGGGCGGCGGCGTCTCGACGGCCGTCGAGTTCCTGCAGCACTCGTTTGACCGCTTCCCCGCAGCGGACCACCGTCACCTCCCCCTGGGCGTCGCGGGCGAACAACAAACAGGTGGGGCCGTGCTTGGGGAGGGGGACCGCATCAAAGCTCTTCAGGAGGGACGGAAGGACCTCCGGCAGGTCCCACTCCAGCTCCAGGATGGTGGCGTTTTCCGCGCGGCGGGGCAATGGCCCGTCCGCCAAGCTCCCGGCAGACATAACGTGCGCTGCCGGGAGGGCGTCAGTCACAAAGAAGGCGCTCTCATATTCCACTAGGTCGCGCCAGTAGGGAACATTGTTTAGGATCGCATCACAGTCGCGCGTCAGGTGGTCCTGCAGCAATCCGGCCACGCGCCGGGCGGTCTCCTGACTGCCCAGGACGGCGTCGGCAAAGAGCGATGCGAAGGCATCGGTCTTCAATACCGCTTCCGGCGAACGTCCCGTGTGAGTCGCCAGGGCCCTCGAATATTTGAAAAGGTGGACGATCCGTTCCCGGTAGTAGTGCCGAAAGAGGAAGAGGGCAAAGCGCTCCAGCCCGGGACGGTCCACCCGCTGGGCCACGTCGAGGACCTCCCGTTCCGGCCAGGCCCCAGTGAACACCTGGCGCCGAAACGGGCCGTCGCTCAGCAGTCGCAAAATGACATCCTGGGCGTCGCGGGAGTTCATGACAATCCCAGCCGATCCCGAATCCGCTCCACGGAGCGGACGATCGTGCCCGGCTGCAAGAGGGTGGAAAAGGCGTCGAAGGTCACGGCCCGCAGACGTGGCATGCGCTCCACAGCCCAGGCGGAGAGGTCCAGGATCTCGTCGGTGGGTTCCACGGGGCCGATCCATGGCCCTTCCAGGGCCGAATACTCCGCGACTCCGGCGATGTGAAGCTCGGTGACGCAATCCAGCGGCAACTCTGCCAGGTAGTCGCGGGCGGGGCGGCGCTGGTAGTGGGCACCCAGCCACGCGTGGGCTGTGTCCAGGAGGAAACCGCAGCCTGTGGCCTCGAAGAACCTCCGGAGGAATTCCCCCTCAGTCATCTCGTCCAGGTGAATGGCGAAGTATCTCGGGATGCTCTCGATCACCAGCGGTCGCCCGACCTCACGCTGCAGATCTAAGGCGTTCCGGATGTAGCGCTGGAGGAACTCCCGGGTATAGAGAGGTGGAAAGACGTAGTCCACGTTGTATCGTCCGTCCTGGGTAAGAACGCACTGAAAATGCTCGGCGATCCACGGAGAGCGATACAGTTCGGCCAGCCTTTTGGCCCGTTCCAGGGCATGAGGGGGGACCGGATCGGAAAGCTGGCCGATGTAATCGTGGAGCAGGAGCACAAACTTTTCCCGAATTTTGGGGAAATACTCGTCGTCCTTGCGGGGCGGGTCGGCCATGGCCAGGTGGTCGATCCTACCGGCCGCGTCGAGGATCTCCCCAGCCAGATGCGGGTTGTAGAACGCGCCAACTGAGATTTTCTCAGCCATAGGATGAAAGCAAAAGACCCCCAAGAATCTACCCTCCTGGGGGTCTTTCACTCGAAGCCCAGCTCTACGAGCCGGGTTGCCTGGCCACTAGTGTCAGGTCGGGACGAGGTTTTCCCTCTCGACGACATCGAGCAGGACCTCGTCCAATAATACCTCTCGGAGTTCGGTCATTTCGACGACCTCCTTGAATTTAGGTTGTACGTTTGGAACGTTTTGAAACGACTCAAGCTATTATACTGTTCCTGTCCTACGTGTCTACGATTTTTTTCACGATTTTTTGCGAGGTGGGAAGCATCCAATCTGAGCAAGTTGCCAGGGCCGAGGTCTCTGGGTAGGAGCTTGATCATTTCGACTGCAGGAAGGCACGGACGACAGCAGCGACATCGCGGTGTTCTCCGTCCACCTGGTGGTTCAGCTCACGCATGTCCGCCTCTGAAAGGGATCCGGCCAACTCGTGGAGCGCCTTCCGCAGGGCAGGGAACTTCTCCAACGTCTGCCGCCGAACCACAGGGGCGGCGTCGTAGGGGGGGAAGTATTTCTGGTCGTCTTCCAGAACCACCAGGTCCATCCGGGCGATGAGGCCGTCCGTGGAGTTGCCCGCTACCAGGTCCACCTGGTGGTCCACCAGCGCCCGGTAAATCAATCCCAGGTCCATGATCCGGGGCTGCTCGGCGAAGCGCAGGCGGTAAGTGCGGGCCAGCCCCTGGTACCCGTCAGCCCGCTCCATGAACTCGTAACCGAACCCCGCCCGCCATTGCGGCGTGTGCCGGGCCGCGTCGGTCAGCGTGCGCAGGTTCAACCGGCGGGCGTCCTCGCCCCGGATCACGATGGCGAACGTGTTGTTGAACCCCAGCGGCTCGGTCCATTCCAGGGTGAATTTCCTGGCGTATTCTTCTTTGACCCGTTCGTAGACTTTTTCCCGGTCTTCGAAGGACTGATGCTTCAGGATGGCCGTATACGCGGTCCCCGTGTATTCCACGTAGAGATCGATCTGCCCCGAGGTAAGGGCCTGGTGGCAGATGAACGTGCCGCCCAGGTTGAACAGCCTGCGCACGGGAATTTTGGCCGCAGACGCCAGGTGCTGGGCCAGCAGCTCGCCCAGGATGATCTGTTCGGTGAAGTTCTTGGAGCCAATGGTGACGGAGTCCGGCTTCGACCCGCAGGAGGCCAGGAGGATGCCCAAGGGGAAAAGCCATAGCCAGGGACTGGAGGATCGTGCGAAGGCGACGAGTGAACCAGGCGCTCTCACCCCGCACCTACCAAGCAATTTGGCCAAAAGCCGCCGAAAAAGGGGTAGGGGGGTCACGCAGCCACCTTTTGGGACCGGTAAGCGGGCGACAGCCGCCGTTCCGCCCAGCCCAACCCCACGTCGGCCAGGACCGCCATCAGGGCTGCAGGAATCGCTCCTGCCAGGATCAGCCGGTTGTCGATCATGGCGACCCCGCGAAAGATGTAGGTGCCCAGGCCGCCTGCGCCGATGGCGGCGGCGATGGTGGCCACGCCCACGGCGATGACTGTGGCGATTCGGACCCCGGCGAAGATGGTCCCGAGCGCCAGGGGAATTTCCACCTGGAGCAGGATCTGCCCGTCGGTCATCCCCATGCCCACCGCAGCCTGGCGTACCGCCGGATCCACGCTGGAGATCCCCGCCACGGTATTTTGCACAATGGGCAGCAGGGAGTACAGGATCAGGGCCAGGATCGCTGTCCGCGCCCCGATACCCCCGATGAAAGGCAGGGGGATCAGGAAACCGAAGAGCGCCAGGCTGGGCACCGTCTGGACGACGTTTGCGAATCCCAGGATGAGCCTTTTCCACCCCGGGCGCCGCGTGAGCAGGAGGCCCAGGGGAAAACCCACCAGAAACGCCACCCCGATGGAGATGCCCACCAGGAACAGGTGTTCTAGGGTGAGGGTCCACAGCCCTTCCGGAAAGCTCAACACAAATCGGATCGTGTCCATGGAATGGATCGCCCTCCCTCCTTACAGGGTTACAGGCATTGGATGAACGCCCTTGCTTCCGGCTCGTCCAGTTCCCGGAACTGCTCCGGTCGGGTCAGAGCCACCAGCTTGCCTTCCACGAACAGCCCCACCCGGGACCCCAGGATCAGGGCTTCCCGCACGTCATGGGTCACGAAGACGATGGTCTTGTGCAAGCGCTTCTGGAGCCCGCGAAACTCCTCCACCAGGGCGGACCGCGTGAGGGGATCCAGGGCACCGAAGGGCTCGTCCATGAGCAACACCGGCGGATCCACCGCAAGAGCCCGGGCCACGCCGACTCGCTGCCGCTGGCCGCCGGAGAGCTCGTGGGGATAGCGGGACAGAAATTTTTCCGGATCCAGGTCCACGAGCTGAAGCAGTTCCCGGGTGCGGGCCGCGATCCGTTCCGGCGGCCAGCCTTCCAAACCGGGCACCAGTCCGATATTCCGTTCCACTGTGAAATGCGGGAACAGGCCGGTCTCCTGGATCACGTAGCCGATGC
>JACQTF010000051.1 GCA_016210925.1 Acidobacteriota bacterium
AGTTCTTTCAGTAAGGCAGGCGCTGAGGGGGCTTTGTTCGGTGATTCCACAAAAGATCCCGCTCTGACCCAAGGGATTTTGGTCAGCAGAGCCACTGCTACGGGGCGGCGTGGCGGGTCTCAGCGCGCCTCTTGAGGGCAAACAGTGTCCGTGCCGATTGACGGCTGTGAAAGTACGTTCCCGTCAACGCGAAGAGGATGTTGAAGAGGCGGCGGTTGGGAACCATCCGCTTCCATTTCAACTTCACCAGACTTCCCTGGAGGTGGGGAGCGATTTCCCACTCCATGAGGCCCAGAAGGTCTCCTCGAATCAGCTCACAGCCGATCCTGTAAGGGGGTTCCAGATAACGGATGCGCATCGCGAACGACGCGCCCATCTTTCCCGCAACGCTCATTTCGATCTCGGAATTGACTCTGACCTCGCCCGCACTCAACACGCGGGCCTGGACGGTGGGCGTCCACTCGTGGCGCCGGTTGAAATCCATCAGGAGCCTGTAGAGCCGATCGGGGGGCGCATCGATGTACAGTTCGTCCACAGTGAAGTAGGAACGATCGGGGTTTCGGCCTTTTTTGATCGTCGTGCTGCCCATTTCTTCCTTCAGAAAAGGGGCGGAAGTATACCATAATTTCTCCAATTTTAAGTGCCCGGGCTTTGGCGGCATCGAACCTTCACCGTTGACAGGATTTCAAGCCATGACAAAGACCACGCCTTATGACCTGATCATCATCGGGGGCGGGATCCTCGGGGCCGGAGTGGCTCATGCGTCAGCCCGGCGCGGGCTCCGGGTTCTCCTGCTGGAGCAGAGCGACTTCGCCAGCGGCACCACCAGCCGGTCTACCAAGCTCATTCACGGGGGATTGCGCTACCTGGAGCATGGAGACCTGGGGCTGGTTCGGGAGTCCTTGCGCGAGCGGAACCGTCTCCTCCAGTCCTTTCCCCACCAAATCCATCCCCTGCCCTTTCTCGTTGTCGTGCACCGTCAGGACCGGCGGTGGTGGCGGATGATCAAGCTGGGCATGCTGATCTACGATTGGCTCTCTCGGGATTCCTTGCCTCCCCATCATCGTGCGACGCCGGATGAAATCATGCAACACGCTCCCTTCCTGGACCAGGATCAGCTTCGGGGCGCCTTTCTCTACTGGGACTGCCAGACCCTCTACCCGGAACGTCTTTGCCTGGATCTGATCCTGGAGGCCCAACGGTTGGGAGCCCGGGTTTGCAACTACGCCCGGGTGCTTGAGCTGGAACGGAAGGGCAGCGCCATCGGCGGCGCTCGGTGGAGAGATCTTCGCACCGGAGAGGAACACCGGACCGAGGCGTCGCTGGTGGTCAATGCCTCCGGGCCCTGGCTGGATCAGGTCTGCAAGATGGCGAGACCGGATTCACCGACGCGGCTGAGGGCAAGCAAGGGGAGCCACCTGGTCGTTTCCCAGGAAAGGCTTCCCCTTCGAAGCGCCGTCTATGCCAGTTCGCCCTGGGATCAGCGCATGTTTTTCTTGGTCCCCTGGAAGAGCGCCGTACTGATTGGCACGACCGAGGTCCCGTTTGACGGAGATCCGGGAGAAGCCCGGACCGAGGAAAGCGAGGTCCATTATCTTCTGCAGTCCGCCAACCGCCTGATCCGAGGCCGGGCGCTGAAGCAGGAAGACATCCTGTACACCTATGCTGGAATCCGGCCCCTCCCCGCTTCGGAACGAGGGTCCCTCTCGTCCTTGAGCCGTCGCCACCAGATCCATGACCACCAGGCCCAGGAAGGAGTTCAGGGCCTGGTCTCGGTCCTGGGCGGAAAGATCACCACCTTTTGGCAGGCCGGGGAAGAAGTAGCGGACCTCGCCTGCAGAAAGTTGGGTGCGGTCGCACGTCCGAGCCTCGTCGCCGGTCTCATCGAAGCCCGCCGGGTGGGCAATGCCGTTTTGCTGTTGGGGAAGCTGCGCGGTGCCGCCCAGGGGCTTGGGCTGGAGGAGGAGACGCTGCTTCACCTGGTAGAACTGTACGGACCCCGCGCCGCGGACCTTCTTCAGGAGGTCCGGATGCGCGGAGGAGGATCGAAGCTCTGCCGAAACCAGCCCGTGTTGGAGGCCCAGATCAGGTGGTCCATGGAAAGAGAACAGGCGGTCACCCTGGCCGACATCTTCTTGCGACGCACCGCCGTCGGCTTGCTCGGATGCCGGGGACTGGACTGCGCCGAACGCGCGGCGCGCCTCATGGGGGCCCGCCTGGGCTGGGAGGAGACACGGGTTCAGAAAGAAGTCCAGGCGTACGTTGCCGAGCTCCAGCGGGCCTGCCCAGCCCCGATCCGTCGGTAAGCTAACCGCGTCCTGATTTCACGAGCCTTCCGTTATCGACGGATCGGGGCGAGCGGAAAGGAGCGCCGGCAGTCCAGCCCTGGGCTCCCCGCTCACTCCCTACGGGGAGCAAAATGGCAAAATTAGGGAATTCGCCTTATAGACTCCCGCGCGGGTTCCGTCCAGAATATGGCGCGAGTTTCCAAAGAAGTACGCATCCTTAACGGGTGTTTTTTGAAGAAAGGAAGATGTTCCACCCTTTGCTTCGTTCGGATCGTCCCATCTTCCAGGGCAACTCTGCCGGTTCTCAGCTACTCCTCCCCTTACTTCCAGGGCTCTTTGACAACCATCGGACGAGCATCGAGGAAGGAATCCTGGGCTTGTCCCTGAACCCGGGCGCTTTCCCGGTCGCAGTGGCCCTTAGGATTCCACGGTAAGGCTGGGCCGAAGCTCGATTCGGACTTAGCCACACCCCAGGAGGTCGTGTATAAAAATGGGTATATCAGCCTACGTGAAAGCCGAAAAATTCAGACAACAGAACTGGACGGGCACGTTCGAAATGTACCTGGACGTCGTCCGGCGAAATCCCCAAGCGACCCGGACGGCCTACCAGCGCCTGTACGATATGGTCCTGTCCCACGGGGTGGAGGAACGAGCGGAATTCAAAGAGAAGATCCCCCACTACCGTTTCTTCGACGACCCGCTCGACGGCAGGGACGCCATCTATGGCCTGGACCGCTACCTGGCCAAGCTGGTGAACCTGATCAAGGCGGCCGCGGAGCAGTACGGCACGGAGCGCCGCATCCTCCTGCTCCACGGGCCCGTGGGCAGCTCCAAGAGCACCATCGTGCGTCTGTTCAAGAGGGGCCTGGAGCTCTACTCCCAAAGCGACGAGGGCATCCTGTACTCCTTCGCGTGGACGGACCTGGATCTCCTGCACCTGCGCGACGCCTCTTACTCTTGCCCCTTGCGTGAAGAACCTCTCAAGTTGGTCCCCATGGAAGAGCGAGAGCGGGCCTTCAAGGGAGAAAAGCTCAGGGTCCGGGTGGAAGGAGATCTCTGCCCGCCGTGCCGGTACCTGTTCCGGGAGTTTCTCAAACACCACCAGGGAGACTGGGCCCGTGTCCTGGACCACGTCCAGATCCAGCGGGTGATCTTGTCGGAGAAGGACCGCGTCGGCATCGGCACCTTCGTGCCCAAGGACGTCAAGAGCCTGGACGCCACGGACCTGACAGGGGATATCAACTACAAGAAGATCGCCGAGTACGGATCCGACTCCAACCCCATGGCCTTCAACTTCGACGGCGAGTTTGAGGTGGCCAACCGGGGCCTGGTGGAGTTCATCGAGATGCTCAAGTTGAACGTGGAGTTTCTGTACGAGCTGTTGGGCGCCTCCCAGGAGCATGTGATCAAGCCCAAGAAGTTCCAGCAGGTAGACATCGATGAAGTCATCATCGCCCACACCAACAACCCGGAGTACAAGAGGCTCCAGGATAACCAATTCATGGAGGCGCTTCGGGACCGCACCCAGAAGCTGGACGTCCCTTACATCACCCGGCTGGTGGACGAGATCAAGATTTATGAGAAGGACTTCAACCATGGCAGGATCCGGGGCAAGCACATCGCTCCCCACACGCTGGAAGTGGCCTCCCTGTGGGCCGTCCTCACCCGGCTGGAGGATCCCAAAAAGTTCGACGTCACCCTGCTCCAGAAGCTGAAGCTGTATAACGGCAAGAGCCTTCCCGGTTTCACCGAAGACAACGTCAAGGAGCTGCGGGACGAGGCTCCCACCGAGGGCATGGCCGGCATCAGCCCCCGCTACATCCAGGACAAGATCTCCAACGCCCTGGTGGCAGAGAACTCGCTGGACGGCAGCGCCACCGTTCAATGCATCAACCCCTTCATGGTGTTGAAAGAGCTGGAGGAGGGCCTGGACCACTATTCCCTTATCACCAACAAGGACTTGAAGGAGCGCTACCGCAAGCTGATCGCAGTGGCACGGGAGGAGTACGAGGACATCCTGAAGAAAGAGGTGCAGCGCGCCATCAGCGCCGACGAGGAGGGCATCAAAAGGCTCTGCGGCAACTACGTGGACAACTTGAAGGCCTACGTTCAGAAGGAAAAGATGGTGAACAAGTTCACCGGGGAGAAGGAGGAACCCGACGAGCAGCTCATGAGGTCCATCGAGGACAAGATCAACATCCCCGAGTCGCGGAAAGACGACTTCCGGCGAGAGATCCTCAACTACATCGGCGCCCTGGCCATTGAGGGCAAGAGCTTCGACTACCGGGCTAACGAGCGGTTGTACAAGGCGCTGGAAGCCAAGCTGTTCGAGGACTCCAAGGACTCCATCAAGCTGACCACCATCCTGTCCCACACCGTCGTGGACAAGGACCAGTTGGAGAAGATCGAGACGGTCAAGCACCGCTTGATCCGGGATTACAGCTACTGCGAGATCTGCGCCCAGGACGTGCTGTCCTTCATCGCCTCCATCTTCGCACGGGGAAAGGGCAAGGAAAACTAATACGAAACCTGAAACTCGGAATCTTTTGTTTTAGGTTTCAGGTTTTGGGTTTCGAGTTTGAATTATGGTCACCATCCAGATCAGCCAGGATTACGACCGGTTTCGCCAGATTGTGAAGGGACGGGTGCGGCGGGACCTGCGCAAGTACCTGAAAAGCAATGAGCTGATCGGCCGCCAGGGAGGCCAGGTCATCTCCATCCCCATCACCGACATCGAGCTGCCTCGTTTCCAGTACGGCGAGAACCAGGGCGGCGTAGGAGCCGGCGAGGGGGAGGAGGGAGACGTCATCGGCCTCGGAGAGTTGGAAGGGCCCAACGGTGCAGGCGATCAGCCGGGCGATCACATCCTGGAAGTGGACTTCACCATCGAGGAGCTGGCCCAGATCCTGGCGGAGGAGCTGGAGCTGCCACGCATCCAGCCCCGGGGAAGCAAGAACATCGAGGGCGAGAGCGACAACTACAGCGTGGTGCGGAACGTGGGCATCGAAGTCCTCAAACACCGGAAGCGTACCTTCCGGGAAGCCCTGAAACGCCAGCTGGCCGGCGGGGAGTACAGCCTCCAGAGACCGTTGATCGTCCCCATCAAGAAAGACAAGCGCTACCTCAGTGATCGGACCGAGCTGAAGCCCGAGAACAACGCCGTCATCTTTTACATCCAGGATGTGTCCGGATCCATGACCGACGACCTCAAGATGGTGACCCGGCAGGCGACGTTCTGGATCGACATCTGGATTCAGTCTCACTACAAGAACGTGGATCGGCGGTACATCGCCCACGACTCCCAGGCATTCCTGGTGGACCAGGACCAGTTCTATCGCATGCGCACCAGCGGCGGAACCGCCATTTCGTCCGCGTACCAACTGGCCATCAAGATGCTCGAGGAGCGGTTCTCCCCCGAGGAGTACAACGTGTACTTTTTTCAGTTTTCCGACGGGGACAACTATGACCACGACAGCCAGCGCTGCGTCAAGCATCTGAAGGAGACCCTCCTTCCCGCCGCCAACCTCTTCTGTTACGGCCAGGTGGGGAAGAGCAGCTCTTCCGACCGGTTCATCGACGTGCTGGAGGAAGAGTTCCCGGAGCGGGACAACCTCATCTTCACCTTCATCCGGGATGACGAGGAGATCCTCCCGGCCTTGAAGGCGTTCTTGGGCAAAGGAAAATAAGTTGTCAGTTCTCGGTGTTCGAAAGAACTGATGACTGAAAACTGAGAACTGAAAACTGTTTTGGACATGATCGAAAAGCTGCCGACCGAGCTGAAGCGCTGCAAGTACAGGGTCCACGCCGTGGCCCGGGAGTACGGCCTCCGGTTTCCGGAGATCATCTACGAAGTCCTGGACTACGAGGCCATGAACCGGGTGGCGGCCTACGCCGGTTTTCCCCAGCGCTATCCCCACTGGTCCTTCGGGATGCAGTACGACCAGCACGCCAAGTCGTACCGCTACGGCCTGTCCAGGATCTACGAGATGGTGGTCAACAGCCGCCCGGTGTATGCGTACCTGCTGAAGTGCAACAACCTGGTGGACCAAAAGCTGGTCATGGCTCACGTCTGCGGCCACGGGGATTTCTTCGGCGAGAACCTCTGGTTTGGAAGGACGGACCGCAAAGCTCTGGACACCTTCGCCAACCACGGAAGCGCGGTGCAGAAATACATCGACCAGCACGGCGCCGCCGAAGTGGAAAAGTTTCTGGACATCTGCCTGTCCCTGCAACAGCTCGTCGACATCCACTCCCAGTTCATCCGCCGGAAGCCCAACGGAAACCGGAACGGAGGGCAATCGGAGGAATCGGGGCCGGAATCGGTCCGCAAGCTCCCGGTGGAGCGCCACTACATGGACTCTTTCCTGAATCCCCGGGAGCACGTCGAGGCCCAGCGGAAAGAGCTGGAGAAGAAAAAGCGAGAACGGGAGCTCCTGAAAATCCCCGAGTCCCCCGAGCGCGACGTCCTTCTGTTCCTCATCGAACATGCGCCTCTGGAGAACTGGCAGCGGGACATCCTGGGCATGATCCGGCAGGAGAGCTATTACTACCTGCCCCAGGCTCAGACCAAGATCATGAACGAGGGTTGGGCCTCGTTTTGGCACAGCAAGATCCTCACGGGGTCCGACAAGGGAAACGCGTATGTGCAGCCTGCGCCGGACCCGGTGCTGGAGGCGGCCGAAGTCGTGGACTATGCGGACCACTGCTCCGGCACCCTGGCCATGGGGCGGCGGTTGAACCCTTACAAGCTGGGGCTGGCAATCTGGCGCGACCTGGAGGAGCGGTGGAACAGGGGACAGTTTGGCAAGGAGTGGGAGGAATGCGATGACTTTCAGGAAAAGTCCCACTGGGATCGGAAGCTGGGACAGGGGCGCCAGAAGATCTTCGAGGTGCGACGCATTTACAACGATGTGCAGTTCATCGACGAGTTCTTTACCCCGGAGATCAGCCAGCACCTGAAGCTGTTCGCCTACCGCTACGAACGTTCGTCCAACACCTACAAGATCACCAGCCGCGCCTACGACGAGATCAAGCGAAAGCTCCTGTTCAGCCTGACCAACTACGGCTCTCCCGTCGTGGAGGTGGAGAACGCCAATTTCAAGAACCGGGGCGAGCTGTTCCTCCGGCACGTCCTGCACGAGGGCGTGGACCTGGACCTGAAAAAGGCCGCCGCGACTCTGGAGTATTTCCACTGGCTCTGGAAGCGCCCTGTCTATCTGGTGACCGTGGTCAAGGAGGAGGAGATCGCGTTGAAGTTCGACGGCACCCACCACCAGATCCCCGCCGCGAAACTAGCATCGATTCAGTAACCATCAATCGTCAAACGTCATTCGTCAATCGTGGGTCGTTAGGGGCGGCAGCATCCGGTCTCGCCCACAGTTCGCAGGTCTGATTTGGCTTGAATTCGGCGAAGGGTTGTTGGACGATAGTGGGAGTTCACATCCCGCGTCAAGCAGGATCGTAGCCATGAAGAAGGCGCTTTTCTTGATCCTGGTCAGTCTCGGAGCGTTCGGGATGCTGGCGGGTCCTTCCGAGGACGTGGTCATCTCGGAATGGACGGTTCCCACGGCCAATTCCCGGCCCCACGATCCTGCGGTGGATGGCCGGGGAATGGTCTGGTACACGGGCCAGTACGCGAATGTCCTGGGCCGCTTCGATCCCGCCACCCAGAAGTTCCGGGAATTCCCCCTGCCCCGGCCCAAGTCGGGGCCCCACGGCCTGGTGGCGGACCGCAGCGGCAACATCTGGTTCACGGGAAACTTCGAGGGGTACGTGGGCAAACTGAACCCCGCCACGGGCCAGGTCACCGAGTATCCGATGCCTGACCCGGAAGCGCGGGATCCCCACACCCCCATCTTCGACCAGCAAGGGATCTTGTGGTTCACGGTGCAGCAAGGAAACAGGGTGGGGCGGCTGGATCCAGCCACCGGCCAGGTGACCCTGCGCGCGGTCCCCACAGCTAAGGCGCGGCCCTATGGCATGGTGGTGGACTCCAAAGGCGTGCCCTGGTTCACTGAGTTCGGGAGCAACAAGATTGGTCGGATTGATCCCGGCCGCTTCGAGATCCGGGAGTACGTTCTTCCTTCTGCTGACTCCCGGCCGCGCAGGATCGCTATCACCTCCGACGACAGGATCTGGTACACCGACTTCAGTCGCGGCTACCTGGGCCGTCTCGACCCGGCCACGGGGGAGATTCGGGAGTGGCCGTCGCCAGGGGGGCCGAAATCCCAGCCCTACGGAATTGCAACGGACCCCAACGACCGCCTGTGGTACTGCGAATCGGGGATCCAGCCCAACGCCATCGTCCGTTTCGATCCCGGAACCGAGCGCTTCTCGGCGCACCCCATCCCTTCGGGAGGAGGGGTGGTTCGGCACATGGTCTCCGACAAGAATGGGATCCTTTGGCTGGCCTGCAGCGGCGTGAACAAGATCGGAAGGGTCGAGCCCAAGGAAGGCTTGCGGCGCCCGGGCTCCTGATCTACATCAGCTCTTCCACCAGCTCCTGAAACAGGATTCCACCCGAGACTTGAGGGATTACCTCGTGCATCGGCTCGAGGTGGGCGATCGGGTGCATTCGGTGGGCGGGTTCGCACCCTCGCGACAGGATCTGCGGAAGCTGAAATATCTTTTGTACACGCTGAGGCCCCAACCGGGGCTGCGATTGGTCGTGCAGACCGAGGGCGGCCCACCGCGCCAATTGGACGTGCCGGCCCAGGTGAAGCAGGGCAAAAGAATCGTTGACTTGACTGGCGCGACCGGAGACTCCGACATCTGGGACCTCCTACGGGAGGCGCAAAGCGAGGGGCGTCTTCGGCGTCACCGTTACCATGAGCTGGACGAGGAGTTGATCGTCTGGAAAATGCCCCAGTTCGATGACGAGCAGGTCGTGGACCGGATGATGGAAAAGGCCCGCAAGAAGAAAGCCCTCATCCTGGACCTTCGCGGCAACCCGGGCGGCGCGGTCTCCGTCCTGGAGCGACTCGTGGGTTATCTCTTCGATCGCGACATGAAGATCGCGGACTTGAAGGGACGCAAGGAGATCAAGCCCATCAAGTCCAAGACTCGGGGGGATCGTGCCTTCAAGGGCAAGCTCGTGGTCTTGGTGGACAGCGAGTCGGGCTCCAGTTCCGAGTTCCTGGCGCACGTGGTCCAGCTCGAAAAGCGCGGGACCGTTGCGGGCGACCGGACCGCCGGGGCGGTGATGAGGGCCAAGTACCACGGACACGAGTTAGGCATGGAACGGGTCGTCTTTTACGGCGCCACCATCACGGATGCGGATGCGATCACGCCCGATGGAAAGCGCCTGGAGAAAGTCGGTGTCACGCCGGACGTCCTTTTGTTACCGACGGCTGCCGATGTTGCTGCCCAGCGCGATCCGGTGCTGTCCCATGCCGCGGCACTCCTGGGCAAAAAGATGGAGCCGGCGGAGGCGGGTTCGCTCTTTCCCGTCGAGTGGTAAGAATAACCCTTCGGCCATGGCGGTGGGCCCCAAAAAGGCGAGATGACTCGCTCCCTCACTTACATCAGCTCTTCCACCAGTTCCCGAAACAGGACGGGTTCCATCTCCAAGGGTTGTTCGACCCGGGGACCTTGCTTGAGAGCGGGCTCGTGTCCTTGCAGGTGACCTGTTCGTCCTTGCAGAAAAGTCCGATGGGATCCGGTCGCGCCCGGAGGCGGCTCACTTCAGGGCCGTTACGGGCAGCGTCGTAAACTCTCCAGCGGAAGTACCCAGCTCCAGCGCCGTGGCCGCCACCTTGCCGCCCGTTGCCTGGACCACCAGGGTTCCTTCAAAATCGTCGGTGCTGGCACCGGGAAAGAGCTCGTGAATGAATTGAGCAAAGTGTCCTCGGGCGGCAAAGCTCGTGATGCTCTTCGTCCCGTTGGTGACAGCCGCCCCCGATTTGTTGCGCAGCGTAAGGGTCAGTGACACTGCCTTGGTTTCCGGATTGCGCACGGCGACGCCGGTGTTGATCCCTCCCGCCTTTCTTCGAACCGGAACAATGAAGCCGCTCATGGGCTGGCTTTCCCCCACTCCAGCGATTCCGATTTCGGGAATACGAAATCGGACCACCCCCGCGAGGGAGTTCTCGGAGGCAACGAAAGCAGAGCCCACCACCAGCGCGCCCGCGCCATCCGTGGAGAACGTGGCTGTTCCCAAGGGGGGCACCGTGAAATCAACGGTGCTTTTGCTGGTGGAACCCAAAATCCCCGGGCTGAGAGCAGCGCCGTTATCATCGAAAAATTCCATCCTTGCGTTGGCGGTCGCCGTGGTGGAAGGGTTGGTGAAAACGGTATCCGCAGTGAACCCCAGGCCATTGCCGATTTGGGCAAAATGCAACTCGGTCACGGCAGGGGCCGTCGCGCTCCGTAACCGATTGTCGTTGTAACCCAAAAACATCCTCGCGCTCCCATCCGGTAATTTGACCACGGCCGGATCCGCCAGTTCGCGGTCCCTGAGCACCAGGCCGACATGGGTGAAGCTCGCGCCGTCCGCCGAGTCTGCGTAGGCGATTCCTTTGTCTGGATTCTGTGCCTGGGGAGCGATTCGATAGTACATCCGGTATCCCCCATTGCTGAGCTTGACCACGTAGGGATCCACATAGCCGCTCGGCAGAAGATTGGTTGTTCTCTCGGGGGTCCAGGTGACGCCCTCATCGCTTGAAACAGCCGTTCGAACGCCGTCCCCTTGGGGTGGCGAGGTCAGGTCCCCGATGTAATAGATCCGGTGTCTTCCGTCAGGAAGCTTGATGACGTTGATGACCCCGGTGAATCCTGCATCGGTGGAGCTACCCGTGTAGCGAACGCCGCTCTCCTTGGTGAACGTTAGACCGTCAGAGGAAATGTAGCTGACGACCTGGGATTTGGTCATCGTCGCCCCGACCCTCTCCTCGATGAGCAAGCGGAAGAGCCCGTTTGCCAGATAGATAAAAGTTCCATCGCAAGTCCCCATGAGGCGCGTCCCTGCATCCGGCGTAAACGTCTTCCCGCCGTCTGTGCTGGTGGCGCTCTGCATTCCAGCACCGCCTGAGCAGTGAAAAAGCCGGATATTGCCGTTCGGCAGCACCAGGATACTGGGTACGGCCGCGGTCGTCGTGGGCAGCGGCGAGGAGCTCTCCAGGCTCCAGGTCTTCGTCTGGCTGGAAAGCGTGATATAGGAATCGGGATCTGTCTGGGCCTGCAGGATCGGAGCCTGTATGGTCCCAAGCCAAAGAGAGAGGGCTGTTCCAAGCACTGCTTTTTGATTCATTAAGTGACCTCCCTCGTCAAAGCATGTCATTTCGTCTTTTCTATGTCTCGCGCGCCCGTATGACGGCCATTTTACCAAGTGAATTCAACGTGGCAGCGAAAATGTTGTTGGGGATGCTTGTCGTAACACCCCGGCGGGGAGCCGTAAAGTCTATCCCTTCTTGTCGGCTTTCCCGAGACCCCCGCAGGCTTTTGCAATATCGCCGGGAGAACTGTGGGTGAGTGCGGGATACGATCCAGATGGGGAGGGTCTAACGCAAAAAACTCCGAGGCCGCGGGACCCCAGAGCTACGTTAGCTCTTCCACCAGCTCCTG
>JACQTF010000053.1 GCA_016210925.1 Acidobacteriota bacterium
ATCGCTGCGAAAAAGAAATGCGCCTTTCTCCGTACCCACCATCAACAGGAATCGCTTCGCCATGGCATGAAATTATAACATCTGAGACGAGCTACGCGCGAAAGAGGGCTGGACGCAGCTCGCCAGGAGGCGGATCGCCCTCGTAGAGGACGCGTTCGAGAAAGAGCCCCGAGGGGGGCGCGGTCCAGGCGGCGGGCCCGCGCTCATTGCCGGACAAAAAATGGAGGACCTGTTGGTCCGTCAGGGCGCCTCGTCCCACTTCCACCAGGGCGCCGACGATCCTGCGCACCATCTTCCAGAGAAAATGGGAGGCCCCGATCCGGTAGAGGATCAGATCACCCCACCTTTCCACCCTGGATTCATAAACCTCCACCCGCGTGGACGCCTCCTTGTCGCCGCTGGCGGCGAAGGACCGGAAGTCGTGCCGCCCGACGAACCACCCTGCGGCTCGTTGCATGGCCACCGGGTCCAGAGGATCGCGGACCCACCACACGAAGCGCTTGGCCAGGGCTGTCCGACGGGTAGAGATCTGGTACAGGTAGTAACGACGGAGGGCCGCGTGTCGCGCGTGAAAGCTGCCCGGTGCCGGTTGGAGGGAGAGAACGTGGATGTCGGCGGGCAAGCGGTCGTTCAGGCCGTAAAGCAACTCCTGGGGCTGGAGCCGTTTTCGGCACCGCAGGTGGGCCACCTGCTCCAGGGCGTGAACGCCGGAGTCGGTCCGCCCGGCGCCCGCCAGGTCTATGGGTTCGCCCAGTAACTCCTCAGCAGCCCGGCGAAGCTCACCCTGGACGGTTCGGGCGTTGCGCTGCTCCTGCCAGCCGCTGTACCGGGTTCCTTCGTATTCGATCCGGAGCTTCCAGGTGGGCACGACAAAGCAAACCTAAAACTTTGAAACCTGAAACCTCAAACTCGAAGACTTTGCACGAAGTTCAGGTTCCGGGTTTCAGGTTTCAGGTTTCAAAGTTTCAGGTTTGCTTTTTTATCAGTAGGCCCAGCGCAGCAGCGCGGTGCCCACGGTATAGCCTGCGCCCACAGCGGCAAACAGCACCAGGTCCCCTTTCTTCAAGCGGCCCCCTTCCAGGGCATCGGCCATGGCCAGGGGGATGGTGCCTGCAGTGGTGTTTCCGAACCGCTGGATGTTCCTGACGACGCGCCCATCGTCCAGGCCCAGGCGCTCCGCCGTGGCGTTGACGATCCTCAAGTTGGCCTGATGCGCGATGAAGAGCTGGATGTCGTTCGGCGTCAGCCGGTTCCGCGCCAGGATGACGCGGCTGGCCTCGTACATCTTCCGCACGGCGTACTTGAAGACCGCCTGCCCGTCCTGGTGCACGTAGTGCATCTTCCTGTCCACGGTCTCGTGGGAGGGGGGATGCAGGCTCCCGCCGCCGGGCATGTACAGGAACTGGCCTCCCGAGCCGTCAATCTCATGGTAGAAATCCAGAAGGCCGAACTCGGGGTCGTCGCTGGGCTCCATGAGAACCGCTCCTGCGCCATCGCCGAAGATGACGCAGGTGGCCCGGTCCTGGTAGTTCACGATGCTGGACATGACGTCGGACCCGATGACCAGTACTTTTTGGAGGGCCCCCGTGGAGATAAACTGGGCTGCCACCGAGAGACCATAGACGAAACCGGAACAGGCGGCCGACAGGTCAAAACCCCACGCCCGGGAAGCTCCGATCTTGTCCTGGACCAGGCAGGCTGTGGAAGGAAACAGCATGTCAGGGGTGACCGTGCAGACGATGATCAGGTCGATCTCGTCGGCGCGGGTACCGCACTTCGAGAGGGCCTCCCGGGCCGCCTGGGCGGCCAGGTCCGAGGTGGCCACGCCGGGGTCGGCGATGTGGCGTTCCCGGATGCCGGTCCGCTCCACGATCCAACTGTCGGAGGTCTCCACGAGCTTCTCCAGATCGGCGTTGGATAACACCCGAGGCGGGACGCAACGACCCAGGGCGACGATCTTGGCGGTCGGGCGCTTTTGCATGAGAGGTGCCCACCCAGAAGACAAATTCCTATAGTAACCGGGTCCGGCGGCGAAGAACAAACATCTTTCGGCCGCCCCTGACGGTTACTTCCGCTGAAACTCCGAGCCCTGCTTCCACTGTGGCTTCCGCGCCTGGTTGGCCACATCCAGGCCCACCCTCAGGGCCATCTCCGCAATCTGGACGGTTCCCTCCAGTTCCCAGGAAGGGTCGAACTGGTCGCTGGGCTGGTGGTAGCGCTTGGCGTTGTACTCCTCGAACTCTTTCTGTCCCCAACCCTCGGGTTTGCCCACATAATCCAACCCGGCATCCAGGTACACGGCGGGCACACCGACCTTGGCCAGGTTGAACTGATCGCTCCGGAAGTAGAACCCTTGTTCCGGGTTTGGATCCGGAGAGAGGCGGACGCCCAGGCGCTCGGCCACTTTTTGAAAATTAGACTCCAGGCTGGATTTGTCGGCGCCCAGCGCCACCAGGCTCATCGTCCGGCCCCGGCGGTTGATCTCGTCCAGGTTGATGTTGGCCGCGGTCCTCTCCAGAGGGAAAAGTGGATGCGCAGCATAGTACTCGCTTCCCAGCAACCCCGATTCCTCCGCCGCGACGCCCAGGAAGAGCAGCGACCGCCGCGGGGCCGGGCGAATCCGGGAGAACGCGTGGGCAATGGCCAGCATGGCCGCGACGCCAGATCCGTTGTCCGCGGCGCCATTGTAGATGGCGTCGCCGTCCACCGGCTTGCCCACGCCCAGGTGATCGTAGTGCGCAGTATAGAGGACGTATTCCTTCGACAGGACGGGATCGCTGCCCGGGAGCAGGCCCAGCACGTTGTCCCCCTCGAACTTGCGGATCTGGTTGCGAACGCGGGCCCGAACCCGCAGCCCCAGTTCCACAGGGCGGAAATCCCGTTGCTCCGCCTGCTTTTTCAGATCCTCGAAGGTCTGGCTGGCCAAATCCAGGACGCTCCGGGCGGCGTCCAGGTGAATCCAGGACGCCAGCTTCAACGCCGGCTCGCCGGCTCGCCGTTCCAGGGCGAAACGCTCTTTGCCCCACGAGTTCTCCACCACCTGCCATCCGTAACCGGCCGACTCAGGCGTGTGGATCAGGACGGCGCCGGCCGCCCCCCTCCGGGCCGCTTCCTCATACTTGTACGTCCAGCGACCGTAGTACGTCAGGGCCTTTCCGCCGAAGAAACGGGGATCCTCCGCGGGCGGGTCGTTGACCAGCATGAGCAAGACCTTGCCCCTCAGATCCGCGCCTTTGTAGTCATCCCACTGGAACTCTGGTGCATGGATCCCGTAGCCGACGAAAACCATCTCCCCATCGAGGTCTACCGCCGGCTCCTGCAACTGGCTGCCTCCGACGAACTGGCCCGGAAACGCCAGCTCGATCCTCCGTTCGCCCCGGGCCACCTCCAGCTTCAAGGACGGATCCGCCGTGATGCCCACGATGGGGACACGCTGAAAATAGGTGCCTCTCTCGCCGGCAGGCCTCAAGCCCATGGCCTCGAACTGGGCTGCGATGTACCGGGCAGCCAGCTCCCCTCCACGGGCGCCCATGCCTCGGCCTTCCAGAAGATCGTCGGACAGAAAACGCAGGTGCGCGCGGATCTCGTCCTTCGATACGGTCTCCGCCGAAATGGGCAAGAATCCCCAAAGGCAGACCACACAAATCCACGCTGCTCCGTTTTTCATGGTGTTGATCCTGCTCTCAAGCCCCCGGAAAAAGGACCTCCTGCTCCGCCCTTGGGGGAAGGGCTAGCCACGTGCCATCCAGAGAACCATCCCGCTGGAATTAGCTGTTTTTCAAGACCTGAAGCATTCGCTTGGAGACGGACTTGAGGGTTTCCACGACGCCGATGCCTTGGGTGGCTACCGACTCGAACACCGGCTCCCCCTTCACCCGGAGCTCTCCGGTGAGGGCCTCCACGGGGGCCACCGTTGGCAGGTCCCGCTTGTTGAGCTGGAGGACGTAGGGTATCTTCTGGAAGTCGTGTCCGTGCTCCTGGAGGTTGGCCTGGAGGTTGGAGAGGCTCTCCAGGTTGGCGTCCCTGCGCTCCTCCTGGGAGTCGGCCACGAATACCACAGCGTCTACGCCCTTGAGGATCAGCTTGCGGCTGGCATCGTAAAAGATTTGCCCCGGTACGGTGTACAGGTGGAGGCGAATCCGGAAGCCTTTGATGGACCCCAAGTCCAGCGGGAGAAAGTCGAAGAAGAGCGTGCGTTCCGTTTCCGTGGCCAGAGAGATGAGCTTACCCTTCTGGTTGGAGTTGGTCACCTCATGGATGTACTGAATGTTGGTGGTCTTGCCCCCCAGACCGGGGCCGTAGTACACGATCTTGCAGTTGATCTCTCGCGCAGCATAGTTGATGAAAGTCATGGAAGAACGATCTCAGTTCTCGATCCTGGGACCCGGCTACGTCTCCGTCCGAAACAGCTTGTCGATGTCCTCGTCGGTGATTTCTGCCAGCGGCGACGCGGGACGGTGCTCCTCTTCCGCCAGGCGGATCTTATCCTGGATGCGCCCCAGGACCGCTTCCAGGTCGGCGGCGGCCTTCTTGACCCGCAGGCGCACCAGGCCCAGGGAGGAGCGATCATCGAAGATGATGACCAGGATCAGCCGGCCGCCCACCACGGAGATGTGAATGTTGTCGTGCTCGCCCTCGTGGAAGAGGATGGAGAACTCCTTCTCTCCCACCAGGCGGGCCAGTCCATCCGTGGCGGCCACGTTGCCCGCGGTGAGGCTGGCCAGGGACGTGGTATCCAGTTTTTCCACCTCGCCCCAGGCGGCCAGCTGGGCACCGTTCTTGTCCACCAGGAACACCACCCGGGCCACGGCCTCGGCGTGCAGGCGTCCGATGATGGACTTGATTTGTTGATACTCCTCATCGTAGAGGAGGATGTCGAAACCCATGGCGAAAAGCCTCGCGAAGTGCGCCTGTTTATAGCACAAAAGCCCTGCGTCCGCAAAGCATTTCGCCTGGACGGCCTGGACGCAGCCTTGACTCGGGACTCGCCATCTTCAATAATAGCAATCTGTAGTCACAACGATCTGGCTCCGAGGGCGGTGAAGTCACGTCTCCGGCCCGGCAGCGAAACCCTCAGGAGGGAGAATGGCGGCAAAAGCAGGGGAAAAAACCAGGAAAGAAAAACCCCGGGAGCGAGCCGAGTATATCCAGTCAGTATCCGTCTACGAGAAGGCTCTCAAGCTGCTGTATGGGAAGAAGCATGCGGAAGCCCGGGAGGCCTTCGAAAAGCTGGTGGAAAAGTTCCCTACGGAAACCGAGGTGGTGAGCCGGGCAAGGGAAATGATGCGGGTGTGCGACCGGCAACTGAATCGGAAGCGTTTCGTACCCCGGACGGCCGACGACCATTTCGACCTGGGGGTCTTCCACCACAACGAGGCCCAGTACCACAAGGCTGTGGAGCAATTCGAGTCCGGCCTCGAGGAGAACGGCAAGGCCGAACATATCCATTACGCCCTGGCCGCCTCGTATGCGAAACTCAACGACTTCCGGTCCGCGATGCGGAGCCTGGAGCGCGCCATCAAATACAACCCCGTGAACCGCTATTACGCCCGAAACGACGAAGACTTCGCGCCCCTGCTCCAGGACGAGGAGTTCAGGAAGCTGATCCAGGGCTAGTGCCGTTCGGTGTTCCAGCGCGCCGGCACGGCCCTCCCCGGTCCTCCCCGCCTTGCGGAATCCCTTCCGGCACCCTATAATCGCCGGATAGAGACTGCGGAAGCGAACGACCCATGGACTCCATCGACCTCTCCGTGCTGATCCTGGCGGCGGGCAAGGGCACGCGGATGAAGTCGAATCATGCCAAGGTATTGCACACCCTGGCGGGACGCCCCATGGTGCAGTACGTGTGCGATGCCGCAGAGCCTCTCCACCCTCGCCACATGTACCTGGTCATTGGACACCAGGGCGAGCAGGTCCAAAAGGCCCTCGACGGTCCTTCGGTGCGCTGGCTCTGGCAGAGGGACCAGAAGGGCACCGGACATGCGGTGCTCTGCTTCCAAGAAGCCCACCCGGGGGCCAGCGGCGATCTGCTTCTGCTCTACGGTGATACCCCGTTGATCCGGACGGAGACCCTCCGCCGGCTGGTGGATCACCACCGCGCCACCGGCGCCCATGCCACGCTGCTCACGGCCCGGGTGGAAAACCCCCTCGGGTACGGTAGAATCCTCCGCGACGGCTCTGGTAGAATACAGGCGATCGTCGAGGAGCGAGATGCCTCAACGGACCAGAAGCAGATCCGGGAAATCAACACGGGCATCTACTGTTTCCAAACCGCTCCGCTCTTTGATGCGATCCGGAGGATCTCCAGCAACAACTCCCAGGGGGAATATTACCTGACCGACGTCATTGGGCTCGAGGCTGCCGCCGGGTTGCGCATCGAGTCCATGGCGACGGAGGATCGGTACGAGTACGCCGGCATCAACTCCCGGATGGACCTGGTCATGCTGGAAAAGGAATTGCGTTCGAGGAAGTTGGATGCCTTGATGAAAGAAGGGATCACGATCCGGGATCCGGATTCCACCTTCGTCGATGACACGGTACGGATCGGCCGGGACACAGAAATCTTCCCCGGCGTGGTGATCACCGGGCAAACGGCCATCGGCGAAGGGTGCCGGATCTACCCCGGCGTGCGCATCTCGGACTCGGTCCTAGGAAACGAGGTGAAGGTGCTGGATTCCTCCATCATCGTTGCCAGCCGGGTAGGGAACGGAACCACCGTGGGTCCGTTTGCTCATGTGCGGGAACACTCTGAGATCGGGGAAAACGCCCGGATTGGCAATTTCGTTGAGGTGAAGAAGTCCAGGCTTGGCAATGGGACCAAGGCCGCGCACCTGGCCTACCTGGGAGACGCCATCATCGGCGACCGGGTGAACATCGGCGCCGGCACCATCACGTGCAACTACGACGGCTATCAGAAGAACCAGACCATCATCGAGGACGAAGTGTTCATCGGCAGCGACAGCCAGCTCGTCGCGCCGGTACGCATCGGCCGGGGAGCCTATGTGGCCGCCGGCTCCACTGTCACCGAAGACGTTCCCCCGAATGCCCTGGCGATCGCCCGGGGCCGCCAGGTGATCAAGCAAGACTGGGTCGAAAAGCGAAAGAAGGCGAAGCCCTACGGGAAGGGCACGGAGGGCAGATGATTGACTGCAGGCTGTGCCTGCATTGGGTGGACCAGGACCTGCGCGAGATGAAGGTGGAGGACCCCTCGCGACTTTTTTATGGCTGCGAGATCTACGGCAACATCACCCGGTGGCCCGAGAGCTGCCCTGATTACAAGAAGACCCAGCACCCTTTCGGCCTGTGCGCCACATGCACTCAGGTGGTGCCCAGGGTATGCCTCAGCCTGGGGGAGTGCGTCAACTGTACCGACACGGACCTGTATTGCGTGGACCAATGCCACGGCGGCGAGCTCAGGACTTCTTGTACCCACTGGAACCGCCTGAAGCGGGAGGGCGTACATCTCATCCACCAGGGGATGGTCTTTGACCTGTTCCCGCAGGATCCCATTAAGAAAACCTGAAACTCTGAAGCCCAAAACCTAAAAACTTTAAGAACTAAAGCCCAAACAGCCGAAGAACAAAGATCTTAGAGTTTTAGGTTTTGGGTTTTGGAGTTTCAGGTTTTCTTGAAGAAGGGGTGGATGCAATGGAAATACTGGTCCCTTTGTTTCGTTGGCTCCTGCTGGCGGCGGTCAGCGCGTGGGTCGGAGGATCCATCGCCATCAGTTACATCGTGGCGCCCACAGCCAGCCAGTTCTTGGGGGCCCAGGGCGTGGGGCGTTTCATGGGGGTCATCTTTCGAAAATTCAGCCTGGTGATTTATCTGAGCTCGGCGGTGATCGGCCCGGCCGTGGCCCTGGAAGGGTACTACGCCACCACCGGGAACCGCCAGGTCTTCCTGAGCAAGGCCGTGCTCCTGCTGCTGATGGTGCTGGCCGGCATCTATCTGGACAAGGGACTTTCTCCGGAGATCGTTCGTCTGCGAGAACAGATTCAGCAGGCGCAGGACAGCCAGCAGGAGCAGCAACTCCGTCACAGGTTCGATTACCTGATCAAGCTGGCAGGGCGGGTGTTCAGCTTGAGCATGGCCTTGGGCCTGCTGGTGCTGCTGGTGATCGCATTTACCTCCCACGTCTAGAAGACTGGAAGATGGAGGATCGAGGATTGAGGATGGAAGATCGCGATCTTCGATCCTCGACCCTCGATTCTCACTCCATTTTACCGGGGGGCCACCAGGGTGGGAGCACTGACGTGGTACTCCTGGAGGCTGCGGACGGCGACTTTTTCCTGGCGCATGGCCCGCACAGCGCTGGCAGCGGCCCGGGCAGCCGACAGGGTGGTGATGCACGGTACCGAATGCCGGATGGCGGCCCGGCGAATGGCCCGCTCGTCAAAAAAGGACTCGCGCCCCAAGGGGGTGTTGACGATGAGATCGATCAAGTCCGAGCGGATCAGGTCCACCACGTGGGGCCGGCCCTGGTTGACCTTGAAGACCTTTTGCGCGGGGAGCCCTGAGTTCTGGAGGACCTCGGCGGTCCCGTGGGTGGCCACAATCTTGAACTCCATCTCGTGGAACTCCCGGGCAATGGACACGATCCCTCGCTTGTCGTGGCGGTTGACGCTGAGAAAGACCGTGCCCGAGGTGGGCAGCATCACTCCGGCGCTGACCTGGCCCTTGGAGAAGGCCACTCCGAAGCTGGGCCCCACCCCCATGACTTCCCCCGTGGATTTCATCTCCGGTCCCAGGATGGTGTCCACGCCCGGGAACTTCACGAAGGGAAAGACAGGCACCTTGACGAAACACTGAGGCACCCTCAACTCCTCCGTCAGTCCCAGATCCGCCAGCTTCTCTCCCACCATCAAGCGCGCGGCGATCTTCGCCAAGGGCACGCCGGTGGCCTTGGAGACGAAGGGCACCGTGCGCGACGCCCGGGGGTTGACCTCCAGGACATAGACATCGTTGTTCTGGATCGCGAACTGGATGTTCATCAGGCCTACCACGTTCAGAGCCCGGGCGATCTCTTCGGTGAATCGCCGCATGCGGTTCAGATGGTCCTCTTTCACCATGATGGGGGGCAGCACGCACGACGAGTCGCCGGAGTGGATGCCCGCCTCCTCGATGTGCTCCATGATGCCGCCAATGATGACCCGGGTCCCGTCCGCCAGGGCATCCACGTCGTACTCGAACGCGTCTTCCAGGAACTTATCAATGAGGATGGGGTGGCCGGGGGAGGCCTCGATGGCGGAAGCGACGTAGTTGTCCAGGCTCCGCCCGTCGTAGACGATGACCATGGCGCGGCCACCCAGGACGTACGAAGGGCGCACCAGCAGCGGATACCCGATCCGACCCGCCACTTGCTGGGCCTCCTGCGCCGACCAGGCGATGCCGTGGTCGGGCTGAGGGATCTGCAGGGCGCTCAGCAGCCCGCTGAAGCGCTCCCGGTCCTCGGCCAGGTCAATGGATTCAGGAGAGGTGCCGATGATGGGGACTCCGGCCCGATGCAACCGCATGGCCAGGTTCAAGGGCGTTTGGCCGCCGAACTGCACGATGACCCCGTCCGGTTTTTCCGCCTCCACGATGTTCATCACATCCTCGAAGGTGAGGGGCTCAAAGTACAGGCGGTCGGAGGTGTCATAATCGGTGGAGACCGTCTCCGGGTTACAGTTCACCATCAGGGTCTCGTACCCGGCCTCCTTGAGGGCAAAGGAGGCGTGACAGCAGCAATAATCGAACTCGATTCCCTGGCCAATGCGGTTGGGCCCGCTGCCCAGGATCATGATTTTCTTCCGTTTCGTGGGGAGGGTCTCATCCTCGGTTTCGTAGCTGGAGTACAGGTAGGGGGTGTAGGATTCGAACTCGGCGGCGCAGGTGTCCACCCGCTTGAACACCGGGACGATGCCCAGCTCCTTGCGCCGCCGCCGCACGTCGTCCTCGCTGGCCCCGGCTCCGTTCCCCTGGAAGATCTGGGCCAGGCGCAGGTCGGAGAAGCCGGCGCGCTTGGCCTCTCGCAGGAGATCCGCGGGCGCCGACTCCAGGGTGTGCTTGCCCAGCTCGCGGGAGATTTCCAAGATCTGTTGGATTTGATCAATGAACCAGGGATCGATGCGGGTCAGCTCGGCCAGCTCCTCTATCGAATAGCCATGTTGGAGAGCGTAGCGCAGGTAGGCCAGCCGGTGCGGGTTGGGCTGCACCAGGCGCTCGTGCAGCCTTTCCGGTTCCACCTTTTCGCTGGCCAGGGTCCGGCCCGTTTCCAAGGAGCGCAGCCCCTTCTGGAGGGCTTCTTTGAAGTTTCGCCCGATCGCCATTACCTCTCCCACGGATTTCATCTGCGTCCCCAGGGCGGGGTCCGCATCGGGGAACTTCTCGAAATTCCACTTCGGGATCTTGACCACCACGTAATCGATGGAAGGCTCGAAGGAAGCTGGCGTTTTCTTGGTGATGTCGTTGGGGATCTCGTCCAGGGTGTATCCCAGGGCCAGCCTGGCCGCGATCTTCGCGATGGGAAAGCCTGTGGCCTTCGAGGCCAGGGCAGAACTGCGGGAGACCCGGGGGTTCATCTCGATGACCACCAGACGGCCCGTGCGGGGGTGGACCGCAAACTGGATGTTCGATCCACCTGTTTCCACCCCCACCTTGCGAATGACCCGGATGGCCGCGTCCCGCATGCGCTGGTATTCCCGGTCCGTGAGGGTCTGGGCAGGCGCCACCGTGATGGAGTCGCCGGTGTGGACCCCCATGGGGTCAAAGTTTTCGATGGAGCAGATGATGACCACATTGTCGGCCAGGTCCCGCATCACCTCCAGCTCGAACTCCTTCCACCCGATCAGCGACTCCTCCACCAGAATCTCCCGGATGGGGCTGGCGTCCAGGCCCCGCTGTACGATCTCGACGAACTCCTCGGCGTTGTAGGCGATGCCGGCGCCGGTGCCGCCCAGGGTGAAGGAAGGACGGATGATGGCCGGGAGACCCACCACCTCCAGCAGGGCCTGGGCCTCCTTGGGGCTACTGGCAAAACCGGACTGGGGGATCTCCAACCCGATCTCCAGCATGGCGTTCTTGAAAAGCTGGCGGTCCTCCGCGATCTTGACCGCCATGAGCTTGGCGCCGATCAGCTCCACACCCCAGCGATCCAGGACTCCTTGTTCCGCCAGAGCGACCGCCAGGTTCAATCCTGTCTGTCCTCCCACGGTGGGAAGCAAAGCGTCCGGGCGCTCCCGTTCGATGATGTCGGCGAGTGATTCTACGGTGAGGGGCTCGATGTAGGTGCGGTACGCCAGCTCCGGGTCCGTCATGATGGTCGCCGGATTGGAATTCACCAGCACCACCTGGATGCCCTCGCTGGCCAGGGCCTTGCAGGCCTGGGTCCCCGAATAGTCGAACTCGCAAGCCTGTCCGATGATAATGGGGCCCGAACCGATGATCAGGACTCGATGGATATCCGTTCTCTTGGGCACACCTCACCCAGACTTCTCTGACCGGAATTCCCTCATCGACTCCACAAAGCGCTGGAAGAGGTAGCGCGAATCGTGGGGCCCCGGCGAAGCCTCCGGATGGTACTGCACGGAAAATGCGGGAAGTGACCGGTGCCGGAGCCCCTCGAGAGTCTGATCATTCAAATTCATGTGGGTGAGCTCCACCTGACTAGGATCCATGGAATCCGGGTCCACGGCGAATCCATGATTGTGGGAGGTGATCTCCACCTTCCCCGTCAGGAGGTTTTTCACGGGTTGGTTGCCTCCCCGGTGGCCGAATTTCAACTTGAAGGTCCGGCCGCCCAGGGCGAGACCGAGGAGCTGGTGGCCCAAACAGATGCCGAAGACCGGCTTGCGCCCCAGCAACTGCCGAAGGGTCTCGACGGCGTAGGTGACCGGTTCAGGATCCCCGGGGCCGTTGCTCAAGAAGATCCCGTCCGGATCCATCGCCAGGACCTCTTCCGCCGTGGCGGTGGCCGGAACCACGGTGATCCCACAGCCGGAATCTTCCAGCAGCCGCAGGATGTTCCACTTGATCCCGAAGTCGAACGCGGCCACCCGATAGGGCTTCTGTTCCCCGGGGTTCCATTCGTACGGCTGAGCGCAGGTCACCCGGCGGGCCAGGTCGCAACCCACCATGCTGGGGGCACGCCGGGCTTTGTCCACCAGGCTGGCGGCGGCCAGATCCTCGGAGGAGATGACGCCCCGCATGGCCCCCTGGTTGCGGATGTGTCGCACCAGGGCCCGGGTGTCAATCTCGCCGATCCCCGCGATGCCATGATCCCGGAGATACTGGTTGAGGCTCCCCTCAGCCCGCCAGTTGCTGAACACCCGGCTCGACTCCCTCACCGCGAAACCTTCCACGAAAGGTTTCCGCGATTCCACGTCCTCGGCGTTGACGCCGTAGTTGCCGATATGGGGATACGTCATCACCACGATCTGGCCGGCGTAGGAGGGATCCGTGAGGACTTCCTGGTATCCTGACAGGCAGGTATTGAAGACGACTTCCCCCGAAGTCTCACCGGGGCACCCGAAGGACTCGCCTTCGCAAGTGTATCCGTCTTCCAGTGCGAGAATGGCTCTCATCAAACTCTCGGCCCCCCAACCCTCAACGACACCCGGCGTTGAACAGTAGAGGGTTGACCCCGATCCGAAACTTTTAGACACAGGCCCGGATGTCCCAAGATTTTTGGGAACGGCTTAGGGCACAAACTGTGGAGCATTTCTCGTAGCCTCTAATAGGGGCCTATCCGAATCTGCGAACCCATCGTCTCCTCCCAAGGTGGCATGATGATTTGGCTCGGCTTTTTTTCGGATCGGGGTTGAGAGTGCTTATTCAATGGTACCCAAGCGGGACAGGGGCCAGTAGCGAAAGACCGCTTTGCCGAAAACGTTCTCCTGGGGCACCAGCCCCCAGCTCCGGCTGTCATTCGAGGAGCCCCGGTTGTCTCCCAGAACGTAGTAGTGTCCTTCCTGCACCGCCACCGGCAAATAGGACTCCTGGTCCGCAAATTCCCTCTGCAGGTAGGGTTCCTCGAGGAGGCGATCGTTGATGTACACCTTTCCGCCCTTGAGCTGCACGACGTCCCCTGGTAACCCGATCACCCGCTTGATGAACGACTTCCGATGGTCCAGGGGGTACCAGAAGACCACGATGTCGCCCCGGTGGATCTCCGTGAAACGGTAGACAAACTTGTTGACGAAGATCCGCTCCTGGTTCACCAACTCGGGGAACATGCTGGTGCCTTCCACTTTCACCGGCTGGACGATGAACACCACGATCAGGATCGCGGCGAACCCGGCAAACACGACATCGCGGATCCAGGTTTTCAGTTCCCCCAGGAGCCTTCGCCCATGACCGACCGCAGGTGGGTGATCGGCCACTGTGGCGTCACCTGCTGCTGTGGAAGGTTGCTCCATTCGCCTCCTTTGTTGTCTCAGCCGGGTAAGTCACCTCACACCCGCCTCGGGTGCGGCGCGGGGCTGCAGCCGTTCACGTAACTTTCCTGGTGGGATGCTGCACCGTGCAAGAGTCCCTCGGATGTAAATTTGTTCTTATATCACACGCGCGTTCGCAAGACAATCGGCTGTGTGAGCGAGTGAGCGAGGTGAACCCTGTGACGCTATCCGAGATGAGGCTGCATCAACGGGTCCACTGGCTGAACCACCGGACGATCCGGTCACCGTTTTCCGCCGGTCCCCACGGCGGAGTTGCGGCGAGTTTCGCGCCGGAAACGAAAATCCTGGGCCACGATTCTCAGATCCTTGGAAAACTGCACCTGAGCCGAAAAGGCTCGCCCCACTTCCGGCTGGTACCCTCTCAGGTCAATCCACGTGACCACGTAACCGTCTGGAGATTCCTCCACCAACGGCACGGGAAACCGGGCAAAATCCAGGAACACCCGAACGGTGTATGCCCTTCTGGAGGCCGGCACGGCGGCGTGGTCAAGCCCTTTGTGGAACCGCCAGCGCGGTTCCAACTCTCCGGCCTCCTGGTGGCTGCTGACCCGAATTCCGTAGATTTTTTCCTGCGTTTCGAACACGCCCTCCCATCGGCCAGGGTCCAGTTGGAGGAGCGGCGGGAACGCCGCCCAATCTTGCGGACGCTGCCCCGAAACGGTACTGCGGGCCAGCACGCCCTCAGCCCGCTGGTGCATCACGTGGAGCGCTGTCCAATACGCCAGCACCCAGACCAGGGCTGCCCGGGGCCAGCGGCTGGATTTCCTCACCAGGCCCAGCAACAGAAAGAACAGGAGGGCCAGGTCCAGGTGAAGGTTTACGACCGACACGGTGTTCCAGGCGTACCAACGGTAGCTGAAGGGGATGAAGGGCCGAAGGCCATAGGCGTTGGTGAAGTCCAGCAACGGATGGGTGAGCATCACGAGCCACACCGTCACCGAGAGCGTATGAAAGCGGGTGCCCGTCCGAGCACAGGCTCGGCGATACGCGGGGACGGCCCAGAGGGCGAGCGACAAAGCGAAGGACCCCAGGAGGACGCCCAGCAAGGAGTGGGTAAAGCCCCGGTGGTAGTCCAGGTACCGAGCTCCGTCGCCCCTGCCTATCAGGATGTCAATGTCCGGGAAATTTGCTGCCACCACCACGATCCAACCGGCGCGCGGAACCCCGCGCCCCAATCCCGACCGGGAGAGGGCCAAGCCTACCAGTGTGTGGGTCGTGTTCAGCATCGTCCCGTTTCACAGAATCACCCGAGCCGGGGCTTTTCTCTTCACTCCCGCCCAGGCGACCCCGGTTGAGCGCCATCCGAAAGACATTGTATGATGAAGCATCATGAAAAAGGCCGCCAAGCTGCAGGGGGGTCGAAGGTTCCTGGTCCCGCCAGAATTCTGGCTTGTGAGCTGTTTGATCTTCGTGGTCCTCGCTCCCGCGCCGGGTGCACCGGCCCAGATCGAACGGCTGCATCAATGGTCCGTCCAACTCCACAGCAAAGCTCTCGAGCTGAGCAACCTCATGCAGTCGGCACCGGAGCACACCCTGCCGGCCACGGTTTCCACCCGCGCGTTGGAGATTCGGGACCTGGCCAGAAGGATCAAGCAAGAAGCCCAGGAGGGAGAGCGTTGAGACAAGCACTTTGGACGCTGGCTCTGCTCCTCCTGGGCGCTCCTCTACTGGGAGCTCAAAGGCCCCGGATGTCTCGACCCAGCGATGGGCTTGACAACATCCGCGCGGCCAGCCGGGAGGCCGCCTTGAAAAACGTGCGGGAGATGCGACCCAACAGCCAGCGTATCCTGCTGGTCTCCCAAAAGCTGTACAAGGCCCTGGCCAACCCTAAGCTCAAGGAGTCAGAAAAACGAAGACAAGCCCGGAAGTACGCAAGTCAAATTGAGGCACTCGCTGACAAGGTGTTGCGGGGAGCGCAGGGTCGTTACTGAGCCTGGGAAGAACACGGAGCGGGTTGACCCACGATGAAGAAAATTTGGGGGGGCAGGTTTCGCACGGCGCAAGACCCTTTCTTCGAGGAGTTCAACGCGTCCTTCCCCTTCGATGCATGCCTGGTCGAGTATGAGATCCAGGGCACCCTTGCCCATGCTCGAGCCCTGGCCCGAGCTGGCGTGCTGAAGCCCGGGGAAGCCTCCAGGATCGCTCGGGAACTTCGCCGCCTCTTGCAGCGCACCCGGAAGGGCCCTTTGCCGGATGGCAAACGCTTCGAGGACGTCCACGCGTTTGTGGAACATCATTTGACGGAGCAGCTGGGGGACCTGGGCCGGAAAATCCACACCGGGCGGAGCCGGAACGAGCAGGTCGCGCTGGACCTTCGCCTGTTCGTTCAGCACACCGCGGGCCAGATCCAGAGCGAGATCCGCCAGGCGCAGCGGGCCCTGGTGCGCCTGGCCGAGAACCACCAGCGAGCGCTCATGCCCGGCTACACGCACCTGCAGCGCGCGCAGCCCCTCCTGCTGGCCCACTACCTGCTGGCCTACTGCGAAATGCTGGAGCGGGACCATGGCCGCCTCGCAGACTGCCGGAAACGCACTTCCGTCAGCCCGCTGGGGTCAGGAGCACTGGCCGGAACCAGTTTCCCCGTCCACCGGCGGGCCGCGGCGCAGGACCTGGGCCTCCGAGAAACAAGCCAGAACAGCCTCGACGCGGTCTCGGACCGGGACTTCCTGGTGGAATTCATCTTTGACCTTTCCCTGCTAATGGTCCACCTGAGCCGCTGGGCCGAGGACTTCATCCTGTTCACTACCTCCGAGTTCGGTTTTCTGGAGCTCTCCGATGCCGTCAGCGCCGGCAGCAGCCTGATGCCTCAAAAGAAGAATCCCGACGCCCTGGAGCTGATCCGGGGCAAGTGCGGCCGCGTCACGGGATCCCTCGTCGCCCTCCTCACCTTGCTGAAGGGAATCCCGTTCGGGTACAACAAGGACCTGCAGGAGGACAAACCGCCCCTCCTGGATGCCGTCCGGACGACCGCGGATTGCCTCAACATGATGGAACTGGTCCTGAAGCACACCCGGGTGCGGGAGGACCGGATGCGCCAGGCCTCCTCCGATGGCGAGTTGATGGCCACAGACCTGGCCGAAGAGCTGGTTCGACGCGGCGTCCCTTTCCGGACCGCCCACGAGCAGGTCGGCAAGCTGGTGCGCCGCGCCCGAGAAAAAAACGTCCCACTCCGCGATCTTCCGTCGCGGGAACTTCGGGCGATTTCGCCACTCCTGGTTCGGCGGATGGGACGGCTGTTGGACCCGGAGGCCAGCGTGGCCCGCAGGAACGTGCCGGGTGGCACGGCTCCCGCCCAGGTGCGGCGCCAGCTGAGCCGGTGGAAACGCCGTCTGCGGATCTGAGCCAGCAAATCCATAAATGATTGATGTTCTGTTGATGTGGGTGATGTTTCGTTCGTTGACATGGTTTTTCTTTTTTGTTAACGTGCCGTTTTCGATTCTGTGGCTGGAGGCGCGGGATGTTGGTGGCAAAAAAGATCTTCCTCACGAAAGGCGTGGGGAAGCACAAGGAGAAACTCACCAGCTTCGAGATGGCCCTCCGGCAGGCGGGCATCGCCCAGTTCAACCTCTGCCGCGTTTCCAGCATCTTTCCCGCCAAGTGCAAGCTCATCACCCGGGCCGAAGGCCTCAAGCACCTGCGCTCGGGACAGATCGTCTTCTGCGTGATGAGCGAAAATTCCACCAACGAGCCCCATCGCCTGATCGCCGCTTCCATCGGGCTGGCGCTTCCCAAGGAGAGGAACGAATTCGGCTACATCAGCGAACACCATAGCTTCGGACAGACGGACGACGCCGCCGGCGAATACGCGGAAGAACTGGCGGCGGAAATGCTGGCCACCACCCTGGGAGTGGCATTTGACCCCGACAAAAGCTGGGACGAGAAGAAAGAGATCTACAAGTTGTCAGACAAGATTGTGAAGACCGCCAACATCACCCAATCGGCCGTGGGCGACAAGTCGGGGCTGTGGACGTCGGTGGTAGCGGCGGCGATCTCCATCACGGATTACTGATCGTGTCCAAAAAACGCCCCGGGAAGGAGGAGTTTTTCCGGGTCCCTACCCGCCCGTTTCCCATTGATGACGATCCCACGGTGGCGGGGATGCTGGAAAAGATGGCCCAGACCTCCTTCCAGGGAAGGAACCTGGGGCAGGCCTACGAGATCTGGAAGCAGATGTTGTCGGGCCAGACCACCATCTTCATGGGCTTGGCGGGCGCCATGACGGCAGGGGGAATGCGGCGGCTGGTTGCCTACCTGCTCCAGAACCGTCTGATCGATTGCCTGGTCTCCACCGGAGCCAACCTCTTTCACGACATCTACGAGAGCTGGGGACGGTGCCACTGGATGGGCACGCCCAGCGTGGACGATACCATCCTCCAGGATTTGATGATCGACCGGATCTACGACACGTACGCCGACGAATCGGAGTTTCGTAAGATCGACGAATGGATCGGGGAGTTCGCCCTGCGGTTGGAAGACCGACCGTACTCCACGCGAGAGTTCCTCTACCTGCTGGGCGGAGAGGTGGCCAAGAACTCCAAGGAGGACGGGATCATTACGTCCGCCTACAAGGCCAGAGTGCCGGTTTACTGCCCGGCCATCGGCGATTCCTCCATTGGCATCGGCATCGCCACCCACCGCTACCTGAAAAAAGAAAAGGGCAACCGCCTCCTGTTCGACATCATCCAGGACGTGATCGAGACCGCGGAGCTGGCTGGGAAGTCCCCCACGACGGGAGTCGTTTTCTGCGGCGGAGGAACCCCGAAAAACTTCATCAATCAGACGGAGGTCACGGCATCGATGGTGAACTCCCGGATCGCGGGGCACCAGCACGCGATCCAGGTCATCACCGACTCGCCCCAGTGGGGTGGTCTCTCAGGCTGCACGTTCGAAGAGGCCCAAAGCTGGGGCAAGATCGCCAAGGATGCTCAGCGGGTGACCGTTCACTGTGACGCCACCATCGGGTTCCCTACGCTGGTCACCGCTCTGGCCCACGGTGCCAAGGAGCTTATCGCCCGCAGGAAGAAACCCCGGTTCGAGTTGGGCCAGCGAGAGTTGAAATTCTCCTGGGACGCAGGCTGATCGTTCGCCGTTCCAGTAGGTTTCTCGACGCCGAACGGGTCGCTTCGATCTTTTGACGGACCTCTTTTCAAAACCCGTTCCCCCAAACCCTATGAAGCTGCTCCTCGGGCCCGGACCCAGCAACGTGGACCGTCGCGTGTACGAGGCCCTCTCCCGGCCGCTGGTCGGCCACCTGGATCCCGAGTTCTTGGAGGTGATGAACGAGATCCAACACCTCCTGCGGTACACCTTCCGCACCCAAAATCGCCTGGCCATTCCCCTTTCGGGCACAGGCTCCGCGGGAATGGAGGCGGCCTTGGTGAACTTTGTTCAGAAGGGGGACCCGGTATTGGTGGGGGTGGCCGGCCTGTTCGGGGAGCGGATGTGCGACATCGTCCAACGGTGCGGCGGACGCCTGGCCCGGGTGGATGCGGACTGGGGGCATCCCCTGCCGCTGGATAGCATGGAGCGCGCCATCCGGACCCACCGCCCGAGGATCGTGGCCGTGGTCCACGGCGAGACCAGCACGGGAGTTCGCCAGCCCCTGGAAGAGCTTTCCCGCGTCACTCGGGAACAGGACAGCCTGTTTCTGGTAGACGCGGTCACCACCCTGGGAGGCGTTCCCCTGGAGGTGGACCGGTGGCAGATCGACCTTTGCTACAGCGGCACCCAGAAGTGCTTGAGTTGCCCGCCGGGGCTGTCCCCGCTCACTGTCTCGGACCGGGGCGCGGAGGTCCTGCGCAGCCGGCGCCTTCCGGTCCAGAGCTGGTACCTGGACCTGACCCTGGTGCAGAAATACTGGGGCGCGGAACGAACCTACCACCACACGGCACCCATCTCCATGAACTACGCTCTCCTGGAGGCGTTGCGCATCGTCCACGAGGAGACCCTGGAAGCGCGCTGGAGTCGTCACGAGGAGAATCACCGGGCCCTGGTGGTGGGCCTATCCGCCCTTGGCCTGGAGATGCTCGTGGATCCTGAATATCGACTCTGGAGCCTCAACACAGTGAAGGTGCCGCCGGCCGTTGAGGAAGAGCGGGTCCGACAGCGGCTCCTGCGCCAGCACGACATCGAGATCGGCGGTGGTCTGGGAATCCTCCGTGGAAAGATCTGGAGAATCGGGCTCATGGGAACGTCTTGCGTCCGGGAGAACGTGCAACGCTTCGTGGAGGCCTTCGCAGCTTCTCTCCAGGCGGAAGGCTTTCCCTGCTCTGCCCGGGACGCCCTGGACCAGGCCGGGCAGGTGTACAAAACCCGGGACGCCTGACGCCCGGACTCGCTCTGCTGAGATCGAACCCGATGAAGTCGAAGGCTCTCCCGATCCCCGGCGTTCGCATCGGTCACAGCTCGGATTTTCGGGGACTGACCGGGTGCACGGTGCTTCTCTGCGAGGACGGGGCTGTGGCAGGGATGGACGTGCGCGGCACTGCGTCCGGAAGCCGTCAACTGGATTCCCTCAACCCGCTGCACCTGGTGACCAAGGTACAGGCTTTGCTGCTGTGCGGCGGCAGCATCTACGGCCTCCGGGCCACCGATGGAGTCCTGCGGTACCTGGAGGAACGAGGCAAAGGGTTCGATGTGACGGTGGGGGTGGTCCCCATCGTCCCAACGGCGATCTTGTTCGATCTCGCCGTCGGCGACTGGAGCGCCCGTCCCACGGTCGACATGGGATACGAAGCGTGCGTCCGGGCCCGCCCGGACCGCATTCCGGAAGGAAGCGTGGGGGTGGGCACCGGTGCCACGGTGGGGAAGATCCTGGGTTTCGAACGGGCCATGAAGGGCGGTTTCGGCCTGTCCAGCCTGACGCATCCGTCGGGATTCAGCGTCGTTGCGGCCGCGGCGGTCAACGCCTTCGGGGACGTGAAGGACTACCGGACCGGCGAACTGCTGGCCGGGACCCGGGCCAGCCCCCGGGGCAGGAAGCTGTACCCTTCCGCCCGAGTGCTGCAACAGGGCCTGAAGCCCGCGCCGGCTCTCTTTCAGAACACCACACTGGCAGCGGTGGTGACCGATGTGATGCTGACCAAAGTTCAGGCCACCAAGGTGGCCCAGATGGCCATGAGCGGCATCATCAAGACCACCTCCCCCTCCCTCACGGTCTATGATGGGGACATCCTGTTCGCCCTCTCCTACGGCGACAAGACGTCGGATCTGAATCAGGTGGGCTACCTGGCGGAGGTGGCCGTGGGCGAAGCCGTCGGCCGCGCCGTCCGCCTGGCAAAAGGAGTGAGAGGGATTCCAGCTTTTAGGGATCTGAAATAGGATTTTGAAAGACTGGAAGACTGGAAGGGTGGGTGTCCAATCTTCCGGTCTTCAGGCACGCTCCAGATATTTCCCTCCCGTCGTGTCCACGCGAACCACGTCACCCACGTTGATGAAAGGTGGAACCTGAACGGTCATGCCATTCTCCAGCGTGGCCGGTTTGTTCACGTTGCTCACCGTGGCTCCCCTCAGCGCCGGTTCCGTTTGGACCACTTTGAGTTCCACCGATGCGGGGAGCTGAATCCCGACGGGCTCCCCCTCCACGTACTCCACCTGGATCACCATGTTGGCCCGGAGGAAACGGGCGGAATCGCCCAGGAGCTCCCGGGGGATGTGGATCTGCTCGTAGGACTCCGTGTTCATAAAGTAGTATTCCTGGCCGCTCTGGTACAGAAATTCCATCTCCGCCTGCTCGGTGGTGGCGCGCTCCACTTTGTCCTCGGAGCGGAACCGGTGCTCGATGATGGAACCGCTCTTGAGGTTCTTCAACTTGGTCTGGACCATGCCCCGCCAGTTTCCGGGGGTGACATGCTGGAAGTCGAATACCTTGTAAAGCTCGCCGTTCAGTTTGATGGTCATGCCACGGCGCAACTGCGTTGCTGAAATCATAGGCTCGATTCGCCTCTCCTGAACTCAAAAGCCGACGGAGCACGCCTCCGCGGCAAGCACTCACATTTTTATTTTACCACCGGAATAGCTCGACCGACCAGTGCGCTGATCTCCTGGTCGGTGAGCAGGCGGGTGGACTGTTTCGCGGCCTGGAAGATGCGCTCCACCAGGGCCGCGTCGGCGGGAATGCCATGCTTCTCCAGCCAGTAGACGATATTGGACCTCCCGCTCATGTAACCGATTTCGATGATCTGCTCCTGGCCGAACCAGTGGGAGGGCACGCCGGAGTAGACCATGTTGGCCAGCTCCACGTCGCCTTTCCGGATCGCTTTGATCACGGCTGCGGCGTGGACCCCGGTGGCGGTGCGGAAGGCGTCCCGGCCCATAACGGGGTAGTTCGGAGGAATGGAAACGGCGCAGGCCCGGGAGGCGGCCTGGCAGTAATCATTCAACCGGGAGAGGTCCCGGTCCACATACCCCATCAACTGAAGGTTGACGAGGAGCTGGTCCATGGGGGTATTCCCCACTCGCTCGCCCAGCGCCAGCGCGCAGCCATGCACCTGGTCCGCTCCTGCCTCAAGCGCCGCGATGGTATTGGCAACGGCCAGGCCCCGGTCGTTGTGTCCGTGCCAATCCAACCGCACGGTTTCCCGAGACGGGCCGACCACTTCCTTCTTGAGGAACCGGATCAGGTTCCGGGCCCCGTCGGGCGTGGCGTGTCCCACGGTGTCGCTGGCACAGATGGCCCGAGCCCCCCAGTCGATGGCCGCTGCATAGAGCTTCTTCAACACCCCGGGATTCGCCCGGGTGGTGTCCTCGGTGACGAACATCACGGGCAGCCCGTGCCGCACCGCGAAGGTGACGGCTTCCTCAGAACACTTCAGCATCTCGTCCAATGTCCAGTCCTCAGCGTACTGGCGGATGGGGCTGGACCCGATGAACGTGCATGCCTCGACGGGGATACCCACCTTCTGGGAGATGTCCACGATGGGCTGGATGTCGGTCACGACGGTCCGTGCGGCACAATTGGGGCGGATCCTCAGCCGGCTCCCGACGATTTCCTGAGCGAGGCGCGTGACATCTTCCACAGCGCGGGGGCCTGCCCCGGGAAGCCCGATGTCCGCCGTGTCGATCGCCAGAGACTCCATCAGGTGCAGAAGCTCAATCTTCTCCTCGATCCGGGGATCCCGCACCGAAGGAGACTGGAGCCCATCCCGCAGCGTCTCATCGTCGAACCGTATGTCCCGGCGAGGGGGCGATCCTTCCCCCGCCTCATTCCAATCATAGATGAGGCCTGTCTCTTTGATTCTCAGCATGGAGACTTCCCTGGTCCCAGGACTGAAATCATCATAACACATCGCGCCCGGGACTTCCGGGACGAGCCACTTCTCAGGAAACCCAAAAACTGGAAAACTCTGAAACCTAAAACCCGGGCCGGGGCTCCAGGTTTCAGAGTTTTAGGTTTCAGAGTTTCAGGTTTTGTGGTTCAGCTACAGGATGGGGAGGGCTTCCATGAGTTCGGACAGCGGCAGGGCTCCCTCCGAGGCAATGACAAAATCATCCTCGATTCGAATTCCGAATTTTCCCGGCAAATAGATCCCGGGTTCGATGGTGACCGTCATACCGGGCAGCAGCCTCAAGCGGTTGCCCCTGACCAGGTAGGGATGCTCATGACCGTCCAGTCCCAGGCCATGGCCCAGGCGGTGGGTGAAATGAGGGCCGTAGCCTCCGTCCTGGATGACTTTGCGGGCAGCCGCATCCACCGACTCGCAGGTCGCGCCGGAACGAGCCGCTTGCTGGCCGGCACGCTGCGCTCGCAGAACCAAGTCGAAGACTCTTCGGAGTTCGTCGCTTGCCTCCTTGAACGCGCCGGTCCGGGTCAAGTCCGAAGTGTAGCCCTGGACCCGCATGCCGACGTCGATGAGCACGGCCTGGCCTCGATCCAGCGGGCGGTCGCCCGGCGCTCCGTGAGGAATGGCGGAACCAGGACCGAATTGAACCAGGCCGCCTCCGGGGCCGCCGATCTTTCGCATCTCCTCGGAGATCTCCCGGGCCAGATCTGACTCCCGGAGCCCGGGCACCAGCGTGCTCCACACCTTTTGAATGGCCCTTTGAGTTCCCTGCGCCGCCAGTCGCAGATACGCCAGCTCCCCTTCCGATTTGACCATCCGCAAGGGCTGGAGCACCCTGTTCCCGTCGGTGAAGTCGTAACCCGCGAGGTGGCGCCGCAACTCCAGAAAGGTGTCGTAGTGGGTGGTGGGTTCAACTCCGATGGTACCGGCAGCCAGTCCGGCCCTCCGAGCTGCCCGTTGGACCAGGCGAAAAGGCGCTTCATGCTCCTGCCACGTCAGGACCTCTTCCACGACGCTCTGAGATCGGATTCGCTCTTCCTCGAACAGAGGACACACCACCACGGGCTTCCCCCGGGAGGGAAGAAGCAGGGCGATGAGCCGCTCGCTGCGTCCCACGGAAATTCCCGAGAGGTAGTAAAGGTTGGTGCCGGGTGTGACGAAGAGCCCCACCATACCCAGATGCCGCATCTCGCCCTGGGCTCGGTCCATGCGCTCCTGAAATTCCGAACGGGGGAGCGGCTCGCTGCGGATGGGTTCGGGATACTTTTCCGCCGATCGGGGAGGAGGCACGGGAGGCTTCTCCGCCGCGGGCCGATCGACCCGGCAACCCCAGGACCACCCCAGAGCCGCCAGGAGGCTGGAAAAAAGGAATTGTCGCCGGGGAAGAGGCATGGGAGCTGAAGAGCGCGATCCGCGGCACCAAGCTCCTTCTTACGACCCTGCCCCTTCTGCCCTGCCCGACCGGTGGACCGACTGAGCTTCACGGTGCGGACTCAGTGGGTCAGAGGCGAAGAAGCGGTGCGAGCGAAAGAACCGGCCCCGCGGAACCCGGAGAACCTGCCGCTACACCTTCATGATCTCGTCTTCTTTGGAGCGGGCAATCTTGTCGATCTGTTCGATGTACTGATCGGTCAACTTTTGGATGTGGTCCAACGCCTTGTGCTCGTCGTCTTCGGAAATTTGCTTATCCTTGCACAACTTTTTGACTCTCTCGTTGCCGTCCCGGCGGATCTGGCGGATGGCGGTCCGGTGGTCCTCGGCAACCTTCCCGACCACTTTAGCCAGTTGCTTGCGCCGCTCCTCCGTCAAGGGAGGGATGGGAACCCGGATGACCTTCCCGTCGTTGGACGGATTGACCCCCAGGTCGGAGAGCCGCAGCGCCTTCTCGATGTTCCCGACGACGGACGGATCCCAGGGTTGGATCACGATGAGGCTGGGTTCGGGCACCGAGAGAGTGGCCACCTGGTTCACCGGGGTGGGGTTGCCGTAGTAGTCCACCGTGACGTGGTCCAGCAAGCTCACGGAGGCGCGACCGGTGCGGATGGCTGCCAGCTCCCGGCGCAGATCCCCCAGCGTCTTGTCCATGCGCGCCCGCAGCTCCTCGAGGACCGGTTTCACCATGGCACTTCACCCAGGCACCGTCACCGGACCAGGGAGCCCACTTCCTTTCCCAGGATCACGCGTTTGATGTTCCCGGGGACTCGGAGATTGAAGACCACGATGGGCAGGTGGTTTTCCATGCACAGCGAGATGGCAGTGGTATCCATGACGCGAAGTCCCTTTTCCAGCACGTTCATATACGACAGCTTCCGCAGAAGCTGCGCGTCGCCGTGCCGTTCCGGATCCTTGTCATAAATGCCCTCCACCTTGGTGGCCTTCAGGATGGCTTCGGCTCTGATCTCGATGGCCCGCAGCGCCGCAGCCGTATCGGTGGAAAAGTAAGGGTTCCCGGTCCCGGCGGCGAAAATGACCACCCGTTTCTTCTCCAGGTGGCGGATCGCACGGCGGCGGATGTAAGGTTCGCAGACCTCACGCATCTCGATGGCCGAAAGCACCCGTGTGTATACCCCCTTCCCCTCCAGGGCGTTCTGCAGGGCCAGCCCATTGATCACTGTCGCCAGCATCCCCATGTAGTCGCCGGAGACGCGGTCCATGCCCGCCTCGGTGCCGGAGATCCCGCGGAAGATGTTTCCCCCGCCGATCACCACTGCGACTTCCACGCCCATCGCTGCCACTTCCTTGATCTCGTCGGCAATGTCGCTGATCACCTTACCGTCGATCCCGAAGTGCTGTTCGCCCACCAGGACTTCGCCGCTGAGCTTAAGAAGGACCCTGTTGTAGGCTGGAGTCTCGGCGGGGGCCGGGCCTTTCAGAGGCCGCTCGGCGGGTTGATGCGCCATCTCAATCTCCCACTTTGAAACGAGCGTAACGCTTGATGCGGATATTCTCGCCGATTTTGGAAATTTTGGAAGCGATTAATTGATGGAGCGTCAGGTTCGGATCCTTGATGAAGGGTTGCTCCAGGAGACAGTTCTCCGAAAAGAACTTCGAGAGCCGGTTCTCTACGATCTTCTCCACGACCGCATCGGGCTTCCCGGCGGCCCGGGCCTGCTCACCGTAGATTTCCCGCTCTTGGTTCAGGACCTCTGCAGGCACTTGATCCCGGCTCAAGTAGGCGGGATCCATGGCAGCGATGTGCATGGCCACGGCCCGGACCAGCTCCTTAAACTCTTCCGTCCGGGCCACGAAATCCGTCTCGCAGTTGACCTCGACCAGCACGCCTATTTTTCCGCCCGCGTGGAGGTAGCTGCCCACCAGCCCTTCGGAGGTTTGCCGCCCGGCCCTTTTGGCCGCCGCCGACAGGCCCTTTTTTCTCAGAATGGTGACGGCCTGCTCCAGGTCTCCGCCCGCCTCCTGCAGTGCCACTTTGCACTCCATGAAGCCGGCCCCGGTGAGCTGCCGGAGCTCTTTGACCCGATCTGCGCTGATGGACGACACCTTAAGGATTTCTCTCTTTGCGTCTGGAATGGCCTTCTTGCCCAGGATCCGCAGACAAGAAGTCTTACTCGGTGGCCAGCTTGCCAGGCTCTTCGCTTCCGGGCTCGATGGCTGCCTCCAGCCGACGCTCGCTCTCCGGTTGCGCCGGCGGGAAGGCAACTTGCGGGGACGGCCCTTGCGCCACAGGCGCCTGGGCAGGCGGCACTTCCGGTGGAGCGGTCCGCGGTCTCTGAGTCCGCCTGGGCCGAGGCCTGCCCTCTCGAGGACGCACCTCCTGGATGCCGGGCTCGGTGGCCACGGGGGCCGTGGTCTCGGACTGAAGAACGGCCTCCATGGGAGTCTCCGGTTCCTCGGCCAGAACCGTCTGGTTCACCACTTCCTGCCTGGCTGGGGCTTGCCCGCGCTCCGGCTGCACAGCCTGGTACATGCCCTGGCCCGCGATGATGGCGTCCGCCACCGTGGAGGCAAAAAGCTTGACCGCCCGAAGGGCATCGTCGTTTCCCGGGATGATGTGATCCACCTCGTCCGGATCCCCGTTGGTGTCCACCACCGCCACGATGGGAATCCCCAGCTTTCGGGCTTCCTTCACCGCAATGCTCTCCTTCTTCGAGTCGATGACAAAAAGGGCGTCGGGCAGCGACGTCATCTCCTTGATCCCAATGAGGTTCTTTTCCAGCTTCTTGCGCTCCCGCTCCAGGCGGGCCACTTCCTTCTTACTGAGAAGGTCATAGTGGCCGGACTCCTTCATCGCTTCCAACGTTTTCAACCGCTTCAGGCTCTTTTGAAGCGTCGTGAAGTTGGTGAGCAGGCCGCCCAGCCACCGCTGGTTCACGTAATACATGTTGGCTCGCTTGGCCTCTTCCACGATCGCTTCCTGCGCCTGGCGCTTGGTGCCCACAAACAGGACCTTCTTGCCCTGCGCCGCCAGCTCGGTCACAAAGGTCACCGCTTCCTTGAACAGTCGGAGGGTCTTTTGCAGATCGATGATATAAATGCCGTTTCGTTCCCCGAAGATGTAAGGTTTCATCTTGGGGTTCCACCGCTTCGTCTGGTGACCGAAATGGACGCCGGCTTCAAGCAGTTGCTTCATGGAAATGGCTGTCAAGTCCTCTCTCCCTTCAGATCGTCGCAACCGATCCTTCGTCCAGGACGCACCCGCTTGGACGACTAACGCTTGGAAAATTGGAATCTCTTTCGAGCTCCGGGTTGACCGTACTTCTTTCGCTCCTTGGTCCGCGGGTCTCGCGTCAGAAACCCGGTCTTTCGCAGACGGGGACGCAGCTCAACGTTGAACTGCAGGAGCGCCCGGGAAATGCCCAGCTTCACGGCCCCGGCCTGCCCCGCGATTCCACCCCCACCCACGTTGACATAGATGTCGAATTTCTCCGAAGTGTCGGTCAGGGCCAGGGGCTGGCGAATCACCATCCGCAGGGTCTCGTTCTTGAAATAGTCGGCAAACTCCCGTTCGTTCACCGTGATCTTTCCCGACCCCAGCCTCAAAAAGACCCGGGCAGTCGAGGACTTCCGCTTCCCCGTCCCGTAATACTGAACCAGCTCTACCACTTCAATGCTCCTTCCAGGATCTTCTTCATTTTAGTCGAAACCACGCCCTCTGGCAATCTTCCACGGCTCCCCGAACCGCGCGAGAAGGGTTCACAGAACCAAAGCCTGGGGACGCTGAGCCACATGGGGATGCTGGGAACCCTTGTACACTTTCAGTTTCCTGAACATGGCCCGCCCCAGCTTCGTCTTGGGGAGCATGCCCACCACGGCCTCCGCTACCATTCGGTCCGGATGCTTCCGGAGATAGTCCTCCGCGCGAACTTCCTTGAGACCGCCGGGATAGCCCGTGTGCCGGCGATAGACCTTGCCCTTCCCTTTGTTTCCGGTCAGACGCACTTTCTCGGCATTGACCACGATGACGAAATCGCCGCCATCCAGAAAGGGCGTGTACTGGGACTTGTGCTTCCCCATCAGGATCCTGGCAACCCTGGACGCCAGGCGGCCCAGCACCTGCCCGTCCGCGTCCACCATGTACCACTTTCGCCCCTCCCGGAGCCTCTCTCCGTCGGGTACATAAGTCTTCATCCGGCGCCATCCAATTCTCGAAATTGAAATAAGGGTAATTTTTGAACTTAACCTATAGAAGCCAGCCCTGTCAAGCAAACGTTGACGCAGGTGACGCAGGCGGTAATGCCTCAGTAACACGGGGTACAGCAGTGGGAAGGGCACGGCTTTCAGCCGTGCCGAACGTTAAATGAGTAGGGGTGGGCTTTAGCCCCTGAGGCC
>JACQTF010000052.1 GCA_016210925.1 Acidobacteriota bacterium
ATCGCCATCCTGGAGCGCGACGGCTGGGCACTGGTCCGCACGCGTGGCAGTCATCGCCAGTACAAGCATTCCAGCAAGCCAGGCTTGGTGACCCTCCCCGGCAAACCCTGGGACGAGTTGGCTCCTGGCACCCTGAACAGTGTCCTCAAGCAAGCGGGCATCAAGAAGAAGGAGTAGAAGAATGCGTTATCTGATTGTTGTAGAACCCACTTCTACGGGCTTTTCGGCGTACTCACCCGATCTACCGGGGTGCGTGGCCACGGGTCGTACCCGAGAGGAGGTAGAACAACAGATGAGGGAGGCGATCGAGTTTCACATCGACGGGCTTCGTGAGGACGGCTACGACGTGCCTCCTCCGAAAAGTTACTCCACGTATGTCGAGGTGCCTGCCTAACTCCGGCGTGCAGCCGGCGGCGGCCGTGGAGGTTCGGGGTGCGGTGCGGCGTACTCTTCGCCCGCCGCGGCTGACGCCGAGGCGTTAGGCGACTTTGAGCTTCTTGCGTGGCTTCTTGACGACGAGTTTCACCTGCCCGCCGAGGCGGGTCAACATGTCAATCAGGGTGTCCGTGCTGAACAGATCAATCCGGCCTCGGAGCAGATCGCTCACCCGGGGCTGGGTCACGCCGAGGATCTTGGCCGCCTGCGCTTGCCGCAGACGGCGTCCGCGCACAATTTCCTGGACATGGAGCATCAGGATGGAACGAACTCGGAGGTGCTCGGCCTCCTCGGGGGAAAAGCCAAGGTCGCGGAACACGTTGCCGCTCGAAGGAACGATTTTCATTTTCATGGCAGGCTATCCTCTATACGAGCACTCAAGCCCGATGTTTCTTGATCACCTCGCGCAGACGGATCCTCGCCAATTCAAGGTCCCGCGTATGAAAAAGGCGAGCAAGAACGGGAGATCCTGAGGCTCCTAGCCCGAGGCGAGAAAGAAATCGCGGTCGGCGAAGGATTCGATCTGGACCAAGTTCTCTCGGAAGCTGACGCATTGCTGTCGAAGTAGGCGTGCGAGTCTACTTTACACCAACCGGCCGCTCCCAATTCCTCGGAGCCTTGAGCTATATTCGACGAGAGAATCCCGTGGCGGCCAAAGAGTTCCGTAAGCGAGCGGAACGAGTTCTAAAGAGACTCAAACGTTTTCCCGACTCAGGCCGAGTTTTACCTGAGTTTCCGGATCTGCCCTACCGCGAGGTGATGTCATCCTTCTTGTAGGGTCGGCCCCGGGTGAACTGGGTCTGCCCCTCTCGACCGTATCGGTAGAGGTGGTCGACGATTCACTCCGAGCCGTTGTCCGAATCAATGCCCGAACGACGAACGGCAGAGCGGTGCGCATGTCGTCGAAGGCCTCACAGACCCGGACCTAGCCCTTCCCCAGGACGGCTCTCGTTTCCACCCACGTGGTGTGGATGTCGGTGAGGTTGAGAGAATGGATGAACTCCGCCTCGGCCGACGGTCCGGAATGGGACACCAAGTCCACCTCGGTGTAGCGCTCGTAGATGGCTCTGAGGTACTCCCATTTCGACTGGTAGCTCACGATTGTACCCTCCCGGAACAAGTGACCTCCCCGGTAGGGTAAGATTCTTAAGTGACGCGACGATAGCTCTAAAGTTAGAAACTACATGATTTGATACGGGAGATTGATTTTTGACCGCTTTTCCATTATCCTTCTCCCCGTTCACACCCCTTATCCCCGTAAGCATGACCAAAGAGAAAGAGTTTTATTGGGTACAGAAACGAGGGGAAAAACGGGTCCCCTTCAAACTCCACCTGAAAATGACGGGGAAAAACGCCCAGGGAGGGGAATTCGAGGAAGAGGTGGTGACCGAGAATATTAGCCGGAGAGGCGCTCTGGTCCGCTGCAAGGAGGAATTGAAGGCCGGCGCCACCGTTTGGCTGACGGCCTATGAGCAGGTCGCTGCCCTCGCCACGGTCTGCAGCATCGCTCCCCACGACGAGCAGAACGGTTATTTCAGGGTGGGCCTCAAGTTCGAGCAGGTCCTGGGAAATTGGCTTCTCAAGTAAGCCCCTGTGCTCGACCCCGTCGCTGGCTGGCACAAGAAGCCCAGCACACCCCCCTCAGGGCAGGCGCGTGGTCTCTTTGCTGGACTGCTTTCCTGGCTCTTTCACCACGACCGTCTTGGCCGGAATCCCCACGTTGACGTGGTGCGCTGGGATGTCCCGCGTCGCCAGGGCCATGGCGCCCAGCAGAGAGTTCTCCTCCATCCGCACCCCTGAAAGCACGGTGGAATGATACGTCAGCCGCGCCCGGGGTCCCAATTCCGTGCGCCCCAGAGCCACCCGCTGGATATCCTCCATGTGATGAGAATGGGAATAGACGTTGACGAAATCCGAGAGGCTGGTCCCGTCATGAATGACCACCTCTCCTCGATCATCGATGAACACGTACTTGTGCAGGATGACGTTGTCGCCCACGGACAGGTTGTAACCAAACGTGAATTCCACCCCGTGGAAAATCTTCACCCTCTGTCCGCAGGATTTAAAGATCCTCCGGGCAAGGCGCTGCCGCACTTCGAATCCCAGGTAACAGTTCATGCCCAGCGGCGAACGATCGAACAGGATCCAGAACCAGATCCACGGCTTGCGGTCGTAATACTTCTTCGGATCCACTTCTTCATAGTACTCGGGCTCCAGCGTGATGTTCCGCGGGTCGAAGGTCTGGATCAGGACCTCGGACACCGCACTGGGATCAATGAAGTAGATTTCTTCCAGCAGGGCCTTGCATGCCAGGTTCGGATCCCCCTCCGGGTCCCCCAAGGCTCGATCCAGTCGTTCCAGAAAATCATCAAAACAGCGTTGAGCTTCCGGGGCCGGCCGGAGCTCCCGATAGCCCATCCGTCGGTATCGTTCTTCCATCATGCAGGCTATTTTACCTTTTCAAAAACGGAATCGGACCGATTTTGTTAAAATTCAAGACAACATGAGCAACGGAGGCGTGGGTCGTCCGGAAAAGGTCCTGGACGCCCTCTGGGCCCACACCCATACCCAGATCCTGATCGCCGCGCTGGAGCTGGACGTTTTCAGTTTCCTGAGCCAGGGAATTCGGAACCTGGAGGAGCTCGCCTCGGCGGTCGGGGCTGACCGCCGGGGTCTCGAGATTTTGCTCAACGCCCTCACCGGCCTCGGTTTTCTCCAAAAGCATAACTCCAGCTACCACCTCACGCCTGATTCTGAAGCGTACCTGGTGAGGGGCAGCCCGCGCTATCTGGGAAAGATGGCGGAGATCATGGCGACACAGATGGAGCGCTGGAAAGATCTGGCGAACGTGGTCCGCCGGGGGAAGCCGTTCGAGGCCGTGGACGTGGAAGAAAAAGGCAGGGAGTTTTTCCCTCATCTGGTTGAGGCGCTCTTTCCGAACAACTACCCGGTGGCTCGGGAACTGGGGCAACGCTGGCGCGTCGGCACCCAAATGAAAGACCTTCGCATTCTGGACGTGGCCGCCGGCTCGGGAGCCTGGAGCATCCCCTTTGCCCAGGCGGATCCCGGCACCCATGTTACGGCGCTGGACTTTCCCGAAGTCCTGGAGATCACCCGAACTTTTGTCCAACGGCACAAGGTGGAAGCCCAGTACGCGTTCGTGGCGGGCAACTTACGGGAGGTGGATTTCGGGGAGGGGGCCTATGACCTGGTCGTCCTGGGACACATTTGCCATTCGGAGGGCGTGGCACGCACCCAGGACCTGCTTTCTAAGAGCTATCGCGCCCTCAAAAAGGACGGCCGCGTAGTGATTGCGGAGATCCTCCCGAACGACCGGCGAGATGGGCCGCCCTTTCCGTTGATCTTCGCCGCCAACATGTTGATACACACCACCGAGGGAAACACTTTCACGGCGGCGGAATTCCGGCGCTGGCTGCAGGCGAGCGGTTTTTCGCAGGTGGAGACGCTGCAGCTCTCGGCTCCATCGCCCTTGATCCTCGCGATGAAGTAGGCAGTGTGAACAGCAGCCCCATCAGCGCCGTCCAACTCCGGACGCGAGCACGCACCATGAGGCTCGAATGCCGAGGATGCTCAAGAGCTTCTTCGACAATCACTGGCAACGTCTAAGACGATCACGGAGGACTGTATGAAACTGACGCGTCGCGGGTTTTTGGGATCCACCGTTTCCGCCGCCTGGATCTCAGCCCTTCCGAGGCTTTCGTCCCAGGAACAGCTTCTTCCCGCGCGGCCCGTGGTGATCGCCAGCCGCAACGGGCTCGGGGCCACCGTCAGGGCCATGGAGATGCTTCGTGCGGGCAGCGGGCCGCTGAACGGGGTCATCGCCGGCGTGAATCTGGTGGAGGATGATCCCGAAGACCTCACCGTGGGATACGGAGGGCTTCCCAACGAAGAGGGAGACGTGGAGCTGGATGCCTCCGTGATGGACGGGCTCACTTCCCGGGCAGGCGCTGTGGCCGCGCTCCGGAACGTCAAGAATCCCTCCAAGGTGGCCCGCCTCGTCATGGAGCAGACGGATCACATTCTGCTGGCAGGCGAGGGTGCCCTGCAGTTTGCCCTGGCCATGGGATTTAAGAAGGAGGAACTCCTCACGGAAAAGTCTCGCAAGTTGTGGCTGGCCTGGAGGCAATCCCACAGCGACAAGGACGACTGGCTCACGGCTGAAGAAGGCTTGACCGTGGAGGAAAAGAAACAACTGGCGGAATACGAACGCCACCACGGCACCATCCACTGCTCCGCCTTGGACAGCCGCGGAAATCTGGCCGGGGTCACCAGCACCAGCGGCCTGGCCTACAAAATACCCGGCCGAGTGGGAGATTCCCCGATCATCGGGGCGGGGCTGTACGTGGACAACCAGGTGGGCGCCGCGGGGGCCACGGGGCGAGGGGAGGCCAACATCAAGATTTGCGGCGCCCACACCATCGTAGAGCTCATGCGCCAGGGCAAATCGCCGCAGCAGGCCTGCCTGGAAGCGCTGGAGCGAGCGGTAAAGGCCACCAGAGAAAAGCGCCTGCTGGATGACGACGGGCGGCCCAACTTCCAGCTCCACTTCTACGCGGTCAACAAACGAGGCGAGCATGCGGCCGCTGCCCTGTGGAGCGGGACGCCCGAGTCCCCTGTGCAGTACGCCGTCTTCGATGAAAGGGGAAATCGGCGCGTGGACTCGGCCTATCTTTTCCAGCGGAAGGGGTGAACGGACCCGGAAAACGCGGTCCTGATATCCGCGGCTCCAGTTCGTCGGGCGACACCCGAGAGGCCAATGGAACTTGGGCGGTCGGGAGAGCTCCCCAGCCCCATGCGCTCTTGTGATAAACTCGTCAGGATCTGCGCATGGCAAAACCCCAATTGATACGCAACTTCTCCATCATTGCCCACATTGACCACGGCAAGTCCACGCTGGCGGACCGCATCCTGGAGCGAACGGGTGCGCTGACGGCGCGGGAGATGGCGGAGCAGGTCCTGGACTCCATGGACCTGGAGCGGGAGCGCGGGATCACCATCAAGGCCCACACCGTGCGGCTGCACTATGGGGCCCGAGATGGGCAAGACTATCTCTTGAACCTGATTGACACTCCGGGCCACGTGGACTTTTCCTATGAAGTCTCCCGGAGTCTCTCGGCCTGCGAAGGCGCCCTCCTGGTGGTGGACGCCTCTCAGGGAGTAGAGGCCCAGACCCTGGCCAATGCGTACCTGGCCATTGATCACGACCTTCACCTGATTCCCGTCATCAACAAGATTGATCTGCCGGCGGCCAACCCCGGACGAGTCACGGAGCAAGTTGAAAACATCATCGGGCTGGACGCCCAGGACTGCCTGCTGGCCAGCGCCAAGGAAGGTACCGGCGTGGAGGAGATTCTGGAGGCCATCGTCCATCGCATCCCACCTCCCCAGGGAAGCCCCGAGGCGCCTCTGAAAGCCCTCATCTTCGACTCCTGGTTCGACTCCTACCGCGGCGTCGTCGTCCTCATCCGGGTGATGGAGGGGACGATTCGCCCTGGAATGCGGGTCCGGCTCATGTCCAACGGCCAGACCTACGCGGTCGAAGAAGTGGGGGTCCTCACGCCCAAGTTTCTCCCCATCCAGGAGCTGTCCGTCGGAGAGGTCGGATTCGTGATTGCCGGCATCAGGGGAGTGGCGGACACCAGGATCGGGGATACCCTCACCGAGGACGCGCGCCCCACGCCTCACGCCTTCCCGGGGTTCAAGGAGATCAAACCCATGGTCTTCTGCGGACTCTACCCCGTGGACAGCGGCCAGTACGAGAGCCTGAGGGACGCCTTGCAGAAGCTCCAGTTGAACGACTCCTCGTTTTTCTACGAGCCGGAGACCTCAATGGCCTTGGGCTTTGGCTTCCGGTGCGGATTCCTGGGCTTGCTCCACATGGAGATCGTGCAGGAGCGCCTGGAGCGCGAGTTCGACCTGGCCCTGATCACCACTGCTCCCAGCGTTCGGTACCGGGTGACCGGGAAGAACGGCGACGTCGTGGAGATCGACAGCCCCGCCAAGTTGCCTCCGGCCAACGAGATCCAAAAATTCGACGAGCCCATCCTCACCGCTATCATTCTCTCGCCGGACGAATACGTCGGCAGCATCCTCAAGCTGGTGGAGGAGAAGCGGGGGATTCAGAAGGGGTTCGAGTACGTGGGCCCCGGCCGCGTCCTGATCACCTACGAACTACCCCTCAACGAGGTGGTGCTGGATTTCTACGACCGGCTCAAGTCCGTCTCCCGGGGCTATGCGTCCCTGGACTACCACCTGTCGGGGTACTGGGAGTCGAACCTGGTGAAGCTGGACATCCTGGTGAACGGCGAGCCGGTGGACGCCCTCTCCTTGATTGTGCACCGCGACCAGGCGTACCATAAAGGCCGTGCGCTGGTCGAGAAGATGCGCGAGATCATTCCGCGACAGCTCTTCGAGGTAGTGATCCAGGCCGCCGTCGGGAGCAAGGTGATCGCCCGGGAGAGCGTCAAGGCCCTTCGGAAGAATGTGCTCGCCAAGTGTTACGGCGGAGACATCACCCGCAAGCGAAAGCTGCTGGAGAGACAGAAGGAAGGTAAGAAGCGGATGAAGCGAGTCGGACACGTGGACCTGCCTCAAGAAGCATTCTTGGCGGTGCTGAAGGTGGAATGACGAGAGGAGTCCCAGCCAGTCCAGCCCATTTCATGCGAGGCGCCGGACGCATCGGATGCGTTCTCATCCTGCTGCTGTCCATCGCCGCCGGTTACGCGGGCTACAAAGCGATCCCCATCTACTACCGGGCCAGTGAATTCGAGGACGACGTCCGACTCACGGCAAGCAGAGCCGGCGCCCACTACTGGGGCGAGGAGCAGGTCATCCAGGAACTGCTGGGCCTGGCCCAGGGAAACGGCATCCCCATTACGCGCCAGCAGATCGACGTACGGCGCACCGGAGGGCAGATCTCCATCTCGGTGTATTACTCCATTCCTGTGGAGATCCTCCCGGGTTACACTCTCCAGTTGGATTTCCGCCCGTCCGCGAAGAGCCTGGTCGGAACCTTGTAAAACGATTTCAGGTCTTACGCCTCGGATCCGAGTCTCTACCCTGGAAGAGGCGTGAACGTGAGGCCTGCCGCCTGAGCTTGCCTATGCTTCCCAAGTCCTGGCTGCTCGCAGTGCTGCTCCTGATCGGATGCGAATCCCTGCCCAAAGTGGTGCGGTTGCCGGTGGCGCAGGCGGACCGAGAGAGGGCGTTCCAGCTGGTGCGGGAGGGAGACCTGCTGGCGGCGAAGAAGGACTTTTACGCGGCGCTGATCAAGTACCTGGACGCCGGGAAGTTGGACCCCAGCAACGAAGTGATCCTGAACAAGATCGGGATCGCTTACCTCTACCTGAACTTTCCCCAGAAAGCCCTGGAGCAACTCAGGAAGGCCGTGGCCTTGAACGACCAATACGCTTCCGCCCTCAACAACCTGGGTTCCGCGTACTTCGCCGCTGGTAACCTGGGCCGCGCCATGCGCTACTACCGCCGGGCCCTGCGCCTGAAACCTGACGAGCCCTCGTTCCACGTGAACCTGGCCAGCGCCTATATGGAGAAGAAGGACTATCCTCGCGGGATGGAGGAATACCGCATCGCCTTGCGATTGGATCCGCGGATCTTCGATCGCATGGACCTGGTCAACGTCAAGGCCGCCGTGGAATCGGCAGTGGATCCGGAGAAGTATTACCAGCTGGCGCGCTTCTACGCCGAACTCGGGGAAGAGGAGCGCGCGCTGGAAAACCTGGTGAAGGCCGTGGACGTCGGCTTCGATGACTACCGCAGGCTGCACGACGACGTGGCCTTCGCCTCTCTCCAGGACGACACCCGCTTTACCGAACTCGCAGAGCGCCTGAGAACCCGATGATGGAGGATCGAGAATTGAGGATAGCGGTTTTCAGCGGTTGCGATCCTCCATCTTCGATCCTCAATCCTCAGCGAAAATGAAACTAACGGGGTCGTTCGTGGAAGGGCGTTTCCTGGAACGCCCCAACCGCTTCGGCGTCTTTGTCCGGGTGGATGGGCGAAAAGTCTATGCCCACCTCCCCGACCCGGGGCGCCTGCGGGAGCTCCTGATCCCGCAGCACCGCCTCCTGCTCCGAAAGGAACCGCCCTCTTCCCTCCGCAAGACGGGCCACACGCTCTCCCTGGTCCGTACCGCCCGCACCTGGGTCTCCCTGAACACGCATTTGCCCAATCGTCTTTTCTTGGAGGCCCTGCGGGCAGGACGGCTCGGGGAATTTCGCGGTTTCCAGCTCGTCCGCGCGGAGTTCTCATGGGGCTCTTCTCGCTTCGATTTCCTCTTGAGGCGCAGGACGACGAAATGGATCGTGGAGGTCAAGTCGGTGACCTTGGTCGAAGGGGGGCTGGGCCTCTTTCCCGACGCGGAAACCGTGCGCGGCACCCGCCACCTGGAAGAGCTGGAGGAGGCCAGCAGGCGGGGCTACCGGACGGCGCTGGTCTTCATCTGCCAGCGGCGGGACGCCCGTGCCGTCGCCCCTCAGGAGGAGACGGACCCGTTGTTTGCAGCGACCTTGCGCCGGGCCGCCAGGCACGGCGTAAAGCTCTTCGCGTACCGCTGCCACGTCTCGCCCCGGAGCATCCGCCTGGCGAGCCGGATCCCGGTTCTGCTGCACCGCCCCGCCGCAACGGGGGCCGTGGGAGCATAATGGTTCCAGGCTGCAGGAGCTTGCCTGCAGGACACGTGAAAGTGTCGCTGGCAGCATCATAGCTAAACGCTTCTGGATGGAACTCCTCGGCTACACCCCTCCGATTCATCTGCCCCGCGGACTGGTTCTTCCCGTCTCCCATGGACCCAATA
>JACQTF010000062.1 GCA_016210925.1 Acidobacteriota bacterium
CCAACGTGGGGTCCCATGTCGATGGACACCCGCGGGCCATGTTGGGAGGCGTCACGGCTCGCTTTGAGGACCTCGTGGTACACGAACTGGGAGATGGAAACTTCGGGTTCTGGTTTCTGGATGACAAAGATAGCCAGGGCAGGATGAGCCTCCCAACTTAGCGGCAGACGGGTTTGCCGCAACAGTCTTTAACGGATGGCAGCTGAACGGCATTGCCAGCATCAGCGATGGAAACCCGGTTTCGGTTTTAGCTGGCCCTAACTTTTCTCGCAACAGGAACACTACTGCGGATCGACCCGATCTGGCGCCGGGCAGGGATTCGAATCCCGTCTTGGGTGGACCCGACCAATACTTCGACCCGACTGCGTTTTTGGTACCCGCGGCTGGATTCCTTGGCAACCTGGGACGGAACACCGTCATTGGACCAGGGTTCTCCAACTTCGACTTTTCCCTCGTCAAGACGAACAGGCTTCCCGGTATTTCCGAGCAATTCAAGGTTCAGTTTAGGGCCGAATTCTTCAACCTGTTTAATCGACCGAATTTTGGAACGCCGCTGAAGGAACTCTTCGACAGTGCAGGTAGGAGGCTTGGTTCAGCGGGACGGATTACCAACACCGTGACAACGGCACGGCAGATTCAGTTCGGATTGAAGATCATTTTCTAGACAGGGATCCGCCATTTTCATTCGCGTGCGAAATAGAGCGGAGCAGTTGCATAGAAAAGAGTGGGAGTTTTCTGTATCTGGGGATCCGTCCAGATAGCTGGCCGCGTCCAAGGCATCACAGAGGCTGAGATCCTCACTGGTTGCTCACGCTGCGAAGTCTCCCCAGACCAGCGGTCGGATGCCGGCGGAACGAGCGTGCTCCATCGTTCTCGAAGCATCTACTCTCCTGAGTTAGGCACAGATCAGAAATACCCGATCCATTGAGACCGCTAAGGGATGAAACCTCTGCCTTGGATCATGACCTCCAGTGGCTGTCTCTTTCCCATCCTGATGACACGCGACGGAAAAGATGCCTTGTCTATTCTGCAAGTCCTGTGCCGTAGGAGATCGTCATGCTAAAAGAAAAATCATATGACGTGATTGTGGTAGGGGCTGGATTTGCGGGTGGCATTGTGGCGGCAAAAATCGCCCAGGAAGGGCTGGATCCTACTAACGGCGAGCGGTTGAAAATTGCCTTGATCGAATCGGGGCCCTATTTCAAGGGCAAGCCCAGGTGGGGCTACGGTATTCCATCCCGGCGCCAACTGTTCACTCACATCCCGCAGGACATGAGGCAGCGGGCTAGTGCAGCCAGACGCGCCCCGGGTGGCTGGTGGACGCACATTGGTGTGGGCGGCGGCTCACTCATGTGGGGCGCAAAAGGGAATCCTCCCGACGATAACGACTATGAATGGTGGGCACGGGAGACGGGCGTGGATTGGACTAGGGAAAGCATGAAGCCGGCGGTCGATGAGCTTCTGCGAATCTGGAACTCCCACACTATCCCGGACAAGCTTTTGCAGGAGTATCACTTCAGGTTCAGGGACGTCGCCCAATCCATGGGTTACAAGACCGAGAAGATCCTCGTTCATAGGAAAAACTGCATCATGTGCGGATCGCTCTATGAAGCCCAGCCCCAATGCAGGTATGACGCCAAGATGAGTACCCTATTGTCTCACATACCTGCTGCTGAAGACCATGGCGTGGAAATTGTCCCGCACACCAAGGTGGAGCAGGTGATCATCGAAAAGCGGGGCGCCCAGTGGGCGGCTACGGGGGTCTGGTACCGAGAAAAGGACGCCCCTGCGCAAAAAGCGGAAGCTAAGAAAATCATCCTTGCCAGTGGAGCCAGTACCGTATCGCTGTTGTACGCCTCAGGCTACGGGCCGAGGGATTTGCTGGGAGACCAATTGATTGTGGAGAACCCCAACGTGGGCTCCCATATTGAAGGACACCCGCGGGCGATGTTGGGAGGCGTCACAGCCCGCTTTAAGGACCTCATCGTACACGAACCGGGAGACGGCAACTCCGGGTTCTGGTTTCTGGATGATAAAGACAGCCAGGGCGGCGAGCGGCTATTCGTATTCAGCGGGTCGGACTCGCAGTCCAGCGGCTTTTGGGGAGCACACACTTACGCGCTAAGCGAGTGGGCGCCGGAATTCGGGCACAAGCACAAGGCTTGGATGCGAGACAACTGGAAGGTCTGGCGCCACATTGCAGGTGGCTCTTTCCGCGGGCCGCTGGTCATCTATTCACACAGTTCGGCGCCGAAGGGGCGGATTCTTCCCGATGAGTCCCTCGAGTTCGACCAGGAACACCCCATCATCAAAAAACGGCGGAAGGAATCTCTAGACCTGCTCAGGAGTCTTTTTGAGAAGATGGGGGCCCAAGAGATTCGGGGCGATACCGAAGGCGACGGCTCCCTGAGGCCAGGGATGATTCACGAGGTGGGGGGGTGCCGGGCTGGCGCAGACCGCAAGAACTCTGTAGTCAATTCTAACTTCGAGTCTCACGACATCGCCAATTTGTTCATTGTCGATTCCATGACACATCCGAGGGTAACGAGCCTTTTTAGCGGCGGCGCGGTGGTCGCGGTTGTAGGTACCTTCGCCGCGCAACGTATGATCAAAAACTATTTCAGACGAAGCCAGATATAGGCGTTGTGGCGGCAAGATTTGGCAAGGAGGGCGTCAACCCCATCAACGGCGAGCCTTCCTCCGGGGGATCAACACCAAATGACCAACCCCAATACCAACCGAATTGTCATCGGTTGGGACCTCGCCGGCTACAACCCGCAGCTGAGCTGGGAACAAGAGGAAGATCGGAGAGCGAGCGCCAAGAGGCTGGGAATGTGGCATGACGACTGAAGACGCGCCCGGTGGGTTCCGAGTGCGGGCCAGGGGAGGCCTTATGCTCAAGGAAAAGCTATACGACGCTCTCGTGGTCGGGGCGGGATTCGCAGGTGCCGTTGTGGCCGCCAAAATTGCCCAGGAAGGAGTGGATCCCACCAACGGCGAGCGGCTGAAAGTCGCCTTGATCGAAGGCGGTCCGCACTTCAAGGGCAAGCCCAAGTGGGGTCATGGTATTCCCTCGCGTCGCCAACTGTTCACTCACATACCCCAGGACATGAGACAAAAGGCTCGGTCGGGCAGGTTGATCGAGGGTCGATTATACAAGGGCGTAGGGGGTGGATCGATCCAGTGGGGCGCAAAAGGGCACCCTCCCGACGACAAGGATTATGAGTGGTGGGCCCGGGAGACGGGGGTGGACTGGACCAAAAAAAACATGGAGCCGGCCGTCGCTGAACTTCTGCGCATTTGGCACTCCCACACCGTGCCGGATGAACTGTTAAGCGAATACCATTTCAGGTTCAGGGATGCAGCGCAATCGATGGGCTATAAGACGCAGAAGATGTTGATCCACAAGAGAAACTGCATCATGTGCGGAACCCACTACGAGGCCCAGCCCCAATGCAGATACGACGCCAAGATGAGCACCCTGCTCTCCCATATTCCCATCGCGGAAGAGAACGGGGTGGAAATCTTGCCAGACACGAAAGTAGAACAGGTGACCATCGAGAAACGGGGTGCCCGGTGGACGGCTACGGGTGTGTGGTATAGCGAAAAAAACGCCCGCCCGGAGAAAGCGGAGAGTAAGAAAATCATCCTTGCGGGTGCTCTCGGCACACCGCTGCTTTTGTATGCATCGGGCTACGGACCCAGGGATCTGTTGGGGGACAGACTCCTCGTGGAAAATCCCAATGTGGGGTCCAATATCGAAGGCCACGTGCGCAACATGATGAACGTAACTGCCCGTTTTGAAGACCTGATCGTCCATGAGCCGGGTGACGGTAACTTCGGCTTCTGGTTCGTTGACGACAAAGATCACCAAGGGACCGATCGCCTGTTCATCTTGAGCGGCGCGGATACGCAGGGCAGCGGCTTTTGGGGGGCATCTTCCTATGCCCTCAGCCCGTGGGCGCCGGAATTTGGGCATGCCCACAAGGATTGGATGCGACATAACTGGAAGGCGTGGCGCCATATCGCCGGTAGCCCTTTCTACTCTGCGCCTCTCATCGCTTACTCGCACTGGCCGGCGCCGAAAGCGCGGATTCTCCCGGACGGTTCCTTTCAGTTTGACGATGAGCATGCGGCCATCAGGAAACGAGCAAAGGAATGCAGAGATTTGCTCTGGGCCCTTTTTGAGAAGATGGGAGCCAAAGAGCTTCGCGACGTTCACAGGCTCCCCTATGAAGGAGCAAGGCTTGGGCCGATTCTTCACGAGGTAGGTGCTTGCCGGGGTGGGGTGGACCGAAGGAATTCAGTCGTCGATTCCGACTTCGAGTGTCATGACATCGCCAATCTATTCATCGTAGACTCTTGCACGCCGCCAGGCGCGACGAGTCTCTGGAGCGGAGGGACGGTGGCGGCGGTCATGGGGACGTTCGCAGCCCAGCGTATGATCGCGAATCACTTCCGGCGCAAGACGATGTGAAACCTGAAACCTAAGACCTGAAATCCAAGTACCCCGAGTTTCAGGTTTCAGAGTTCCAGGTTTTGGCTTTTTTGCGTCTCGGCTGATTTCGGAGAGCCGGGCGGGAGGTTCGCTCCATGCTCAAGGAAAAAGTATATGACGTCATCGTGGTCGGGGCAGGCTTTGCCGGCGCGATTGTGGCCAACACCAAGGTCGAACAGGTGGTCCTGGAGAAGCGCGGCGCGCAGTGGACGGCGACCGGTGTCTGGTATCGCGAGCAAGGCGCCTCTGTCCAGAAGGCAGATGCGAAGAAAGTGATCCTGGCAGGTGCCCTCGGCAACATCTTGCTTCTCTATGCCTCCGGTTACGGATCCAGAGACCTACTGGGAGACAAACTCATGGTGGAGAATCCCAACGTCGGGTCTCATATCTCGGGTCACCCACGCGGCGTGGAGGTGCCCGCGGCCCGTTTTGAGGACCTGGTGGTTCATGAGCCTGGAGACGGCAACTTCGGGTTCTGGCTTCTCGACGACAAGGACAACCAGGGCAGCAAGCGCCTGTTCATTTGCAGCGGGGCGGAGACCCACGGAAGCGATTTTGGGGGCGCCCATTCCTATGCCCTCAGCCAGTGGGCCCCTGAATTCGGCCACGCGCATAAGGGCTGGATGCGAGGCGATCCGGGATTCATCCATGAGGTGGGGGGCTGCCGTGCTGGCACAGATGGCAAGAATTCCGTGGTGAATTCCAACTTTGAATGTCATGATATCGCCAATCTATTCGTAGTCGACTCCTCATCCATTCCCCGGGAGACCAGTCTTTGGAGTGGTGGAACGGTGGCCGCAGTCGTAGGGACATTTGCCGCGCGACGAATCATAGCACAACACTTCAGGCGCAGTTCGGCAATGGCGTCCCGCACAGAATAGTCTTGCGGATCACTCCGAATCACGCGAATCGTCAGTTGGAACGAGAACAAGGCCAAAAGGGGAAATTGCGATGGGCCCAAAGCCCAGCCAGGTAAACCTGAAAGCTTCGGATGGATGTTCGTGACCATGACCCCTTTAGGGATACCAAAGCAGAGCTGCGAGAGGGAGTTTCCGGTCACAGATGGAGGTGCTGGCCCCGGAGCTTGGACAGGGCCAGGAGGACGGCGCCCATCTCCGGAGGATGGACGGGATCGATGAGGGTAGCGCGGGGCGCAGCCGGCAGGAGGGTGGCCGCCAGAGCGTCGCGCACCCGCGCGCCCTGTTGGAACACGCCCCCGATGCACGCCAACGGGAACGCTTCCTCCAGCATGCGAAGCCGCCGCGCCACGGCCAGAACGGCGCTTCCCAGCTCGCGGCCGGCCTCCTCCAGGATCCGGAGGCTGACGACGTCGCCTGCCTCTGCGGCCTGCACGACCACAGGATAGAGGGCAGCGAACTCGTCCGGCCCCATGCCCTGCCGGCTGCCGGGATGCTGCGCATAGACCCGGTCCACCAGATCGTGGAGGGAAGCGAGTTGCAGGGCTTGAACCAGGGAGGTCTCCAGCACCGACTTGTCGCCGCGACCGTCGTAAGAGGCAATGGCCGCCCGTAGGGCGCGCTGGGCGATCCAGTAACCGCTGCCCTCGTCTCCCAACAGGTGTCCCCACCCGCCGGCCCGGGCGGTGTCACCCAGGGCATTGACGCCCATGCAATTGGAGCCGGTGCCCGCGATCACGGCGACGCCGGGACGCCCGCCCGTGCCGCCGAAGAGGGCGATCGTAATGTCCTCCACCACGTAGAGTTGCCGGGCCGTCACAAGCTCCCGAAAGACCTCCCGCAGCCGCTCCCGCTCTGCCGGCCGGCCCGCCCCTGCCAGCCCGGCGCAAAGCGCCAGGAGGGAGTCACCCGCCGAGAGGCCCCAGGTGGCGTCCGCGATGGCTTGAGAGAGGGACGCGCGCGCCATCTCCAATCCCACCTTGTGGTAGTTGGAGGGGCCCGCCGTGACGCGCCGGACTGCCTCACCCTTCTCTGAGGCCAGCACGCACGTGGTCTTGGTCCCCCCACCGTCGATTCCCAAGAGGTAGTTCATGGCTCTGTCTCGGATTTCCCTTTGCAGCCAGGTGCAATTTTATCTCGAAAGTTAGTTCTCCATCCCCGATCCTGCCCTTCGACGCAGCGGACCCCTTGGAAAAGGTGCCGTCGCCACTATCGACGGATCGGGGCCGGGAGATTACCTGCCGGTTCTATGCTATCTTGATGCATCTAAAACGGGCATAAAATGAGCAGAAACACGGTGGAGATTTGAGGGCGCGCCTATGTGGCTGGACTACCTCATCATCGCGGCCTACCTCGTGGGGACCTCGGCCCTGGGCTACTGGCTCGGGCGGAAGCAGAAGGACATCCAGGATTTTTTCCTCGCCGGCCGTAACGTGCCATGGTGGGCCATCTCCCTTTCCATCGTGGCCACCGAGACCAGCACCCTGACCTTCATCGGAGCGCCGGCGCTGGCGTATGCGACGGACCTGAAATTCCTTCAACTGGTGGTGGGCTACTTCGTCGGGCGGGTCGTGGTCAGCTTCCTGCTCATCCCCTCGTACTTCCGCGGCGAGATCCACACGGCCTACCAGCTCCTGCGAGAGCGGTTCGGCGCCCGGGCGAAGAATCTGTCCTCCCTCCTCTTTATGATCACCCGTGCGCTGGCCGACGGCGTTCGCCTGTTCGCGACTGGACTGGTCCTGCGGGCCCTCAACCCCAACCTGGGCGACCTGTGGTCGGTGGTCATCATGGGCGCCGTCACCATCTTTTATACCTTGAAGGGCGGCATGATCGCTGTGGTCTGGACGGACATCGTGCAGCTGGTCATCTACCTGGCAGGAGCGGCCCTGGCTGCTTACGAGATCATCCAGAAGGTCCCCGGGGGGTGGAGCGAAATCAGCGGGCTCGCGTCGGTGGATGGGAAGTTTGCTTTCCTGGATTTCTCCTGGAACCCCGGCTTCACCTACACGTTCTGGTCGGGCGTGATCGGAGGAGCGTTCCTCACCACCGCCACCCACGGGACCGACCAGCTCATGGTGCAGCGGTACCTCTCCTGCAATTCCAGGAGAGGCAGCCAGGTGGCCCTCATCGTCAGTGGTGCGATCATCTTCGCCCAGTTCGCCCTCTTCCTTCTCATCGGCACCATGCTGTATGCCTTCTACCATCACTTTCCCCTGGCCGAGCCGCTTCAAAAGACCGACGAAATTTTCCCCCGATTCATCGTGAGCGAGCTACCCCGCGGCCTCTCCGGGGTCATCATCGCTGCCATCTTCGCTGCGGCCATGTCCACCCTGAGCGGATCGCTGAACTCCCTGGCCTCGACCTCCGTGAACGACTTTTACCGACCTTATTTCCGCCCGGAGGCCGGACCCAAGCACTACTTGCGGGTCTCCCGGCTCTTCACGTTCTGCTGGGGAGTGGTCTTGATCGGGGTGGCCTTTCTGGCGCGCCGCTGGGGCTCCGTGCTGGAGGTCGGGTTGACCATCGCCTCCTTTACCTTCGGGAGCATCCTGGGCGTATTTCTGCTGGCCGTCCTCACCCGCCGCGCCCACGAGCTGGCTGCCATCGCTGGGATGGTCGCCGGCCTCTTCGTGATGTTGGCGGTCCACCTGCACGCCCAGATCGCCTGGACCTGGTACGTGACCATTGGCGCCGTCACCACGTTTTCGGTGGGGATGCTGATGAGCTGGATCTGGCCAAACTCACCGAGTCCCTTGGGTTCAAAAACTTGAACGAAAATTCAAGGTATTGAATACGGCGGCTCAAAGGCGTTTCTAACCCATTGAAAAACAGCGCAATCAGGACCGCAGGCTGATGGCACGAGAATTGCTAGTAGACGGCGCAGGCGGCTTCCCAGCTGGAGATCGTGGCGTTCGGTCGCTCGGTGCCGGCACCACAACGGAGCGTTGCCGAGAGAGGCGGATTGGAGACGGATGTCGTCCTGGTGACGCGTCCGCGGCTCGGTCCGCCTTTTGTTTTTCTCCGCTGGCCTCTTCGTTGGTCTTCACATCGAGTTCCTGATTACTCTCGACCTTTCCCTCCCTTCAACGCAGTGGGGTTGAAGTTGATGATTCAACCGCGTAGCATTGAGCCATGAGCAACGCACCCCGACGGCATCAGTCTTTGTGGTAAGGAGGAAGTCTGGCATGAGTTTTCGAAAGATCGCACTTCTACTTTGTCTGCTTCTTGGGGTCACGATCACATCGGGGCTGGCACAGACCGTCACCGGAACCCTTCAGGGGACCGTTCGCGATCAACAAGAAGGCGTGTTGCCTGGGGCCGCGGTGCACATCCGGAACCATGACACAGGGTTAGAGCGGCGCTCTGTCACGAACAACGAAGGCTTTTACCAGTTCCGCTTTACGCCGGTGGGTATTTATTCCGTGTCCGTAGAAATGCCAGGCTTCAAGAAGCTGGTGCGCCCGGAGACAGAAGTTCGCCTGAATGAAACGCGAGTGTTGGACATGTCCTTGGAACTCAGCCCGATCAGTGAGACGGTGACCGTCACTGGGGATGCTCCCCAGATTAACAGCGCCACCCAGGAAGTAAAGAATAGCCTATCCGAACAACTGGTGGAAAACATGCCGTTGATCAACCGCAGCTACGCCGCTCTGGCGACGGTGTTGCCGGGTTTTCAGGAAAACCCCATCTCTGGACAGAACAATCCCACGGCCAGCAGCGGAAGCTCATTCAACTTTAACGGTACCGGCACCCGGGGTACCACCTTTCAGACCGACGGCGTCAACAATGACGATTCCTCAGAGAACCAGCACCGTCAAGGTGTGAACATTAGTACCATCAAGGAATTCCAGGTCGTTACCAACAGCTACTCGGCAGAGTTTGGGCGGGGATTCGGCGCTGTGGTCCTGACCCAAACAAAGTCCGGGACGAATCACTATCACGGCGACGTGTACTACTACCATCGCAATGCGGGAGTCTCGGCCCGCCCTTTCTTTGCCGCGCGACGCGCGCCTTTTATCCGCCACCAGTACGGCGCCACCTTCGGGGGGCCGGCCATCCAGGACAAACTTTTTTATTTCGGCAGCTTCGAGCAGGTAAAAGTGCCGGGCGGGCAGACAGTCACCCGCGATATCTTGCTGCCCGACGAACGCGCTCCGCGCGTCGATCCCAGTGATCCCACCCGCGCGCCCAAAGAGGCATTCATCAAGAATGTCATCGACCGGTTTCCGAATGCGACTCCCAATCGGCTGGACCTGGGACCGCGAGCATACCAGACCGTGATTCCTATCAAGCAGCCGGCTGAAGATTATTCAGGTCGCGTGGACTGGAATGTAAACGAGAAAAACAACGCGTTCTTCCGCTACCAGTACAGTCATCAGCTTTTCACAGCCGGAGAGGTCGTGCGCGGCGAGCAGGCAGAACAGAACCACAGGCAACAAAACTTTGGTGCGACGTTCATTCATGTCTTCACCCCGCTGACGGTGGCCGAAGCCAGATTTGCTGTGGGACGCCGCCGAACCCTGGTCAACATCAAAGATGGTAACAACACCCCGATCATTCGTTTCGTCGGGACACGCTTCCCCAGTATTATTGGGAACGCCGGCAGTTTCCCGATCAACCGTTTCCAAACGGATTTCCAATATGTGTTCAATGTCTCCACCATCTTGTCAGACAAGCACAATTTGAAATTTGGAACAGATACGCGGCGGCAGCAGTTGAACGATGTGGCAGACAACTTTTCCCGGGGGTTTTTCAACTTTCGGGCCAATGACTTTGGTGATGCGTATGCCAACTTTTTGCGTGGTTTCACCCAAGATTACACGCAAGCCTTCGGCCCTTTCCGCAACGGTTACCGGATGTTCGAATCCAACCTGTATGTGCAGGACGATATCAAGGTGAAGCCCCATCTGACCTTGAATCTGGGACTTCGCTACGAACTGGTGACCGCGCCCAAAGAAGTGAACAATCTGCTAGACCTGGGAATCCATACCGACAAGGACAACTGGGAACCACGGGTGGGTCTTGCATGGGCTCCAGCGGCCAAGGAAGGGTGGATCGCCAAACTGAGCGGCGGGCCGGGACAACTGTCGATTCGCGCCGGCTACGGCCTGATGCATGGGCGCCTCTTCCAGTCCATTTTCAGCCAGGGAGGTGCCAGCGTCCGTTTTAATCCTCCCAACGCCGCCTTGATTGGCCTGCCCATCGGCAATTATCCGGTGGATAGGCCCATGGGTGATTTTGTCTTCCGCCCAGGCCTACCCTCCGCGCGAGTGACGTTCGCCGAAGTGGATTCTCGATTGGAAATGCCGTATACACAACAATGGAACTTCACTGTGGAGCGGCACCTTGCCGAGTCGCTAGCTCTGTCCGTTGCCTACGTCGGCAATCGCGGAATCGGACTCTTGTTTTACGACTGGGACAACCGGGCCGAATTTCCCACTACTTCACCGGTGCACCCGTTCAATGGTACCCGCGGAGGCATCACCTACAGCCAGGTCGATCCGAATTTGGCCAACAGCAATCCCCCCGCTGGTCTTATCTCGATTTCACAACCTCGGACCAACGAGCGAAGACCGAATCCGCTCTATTCCAACGTGACCCGCGTGAGCAACCTGGGCTGGTCTTACTATCACGGACTCCAGACAAGTTTGAAGCGCAGGTACCGCAGTGGCCTGGCATTTCAGATCAACTACACGTTCAGCAAGGCGACCGAAACCGGGCTGGAGGCTACGTTTGTTGGGACGGGTGACATCAATGCGGCGGTGTCGCGAACCCTTGGACCTCGGAGCATGAAAGGTTTAAGTCGTTTTCACCAACGTCATCGCTTTGTGGCCAACTACACCTGCGAGCTGCCTTTCCTGCGCTCGCAAGAAGGGGTCCTGGGCCGAATTCTGGGCGGTTGGCAGGTGAACGGCGTCACTACCTTTGCGTCGGGGAACCCCTTTACGGTATTCCTTGGCTACGACTTAAACGCGGACGGGATTGGAGGCGACCGGCCAGACCTGGTGAATCCGGGTATCTTGGGCCGGAGCTTCGATCATCCCGACACATCTCGCACGGAGGTGTCCGCGAGCGATCTTTTCCAAACCGACGGGAGCGGAAAGATCCTGTTGCCGTTCCGTCCAGGGCTGCAGAACATTGGATCATTGGGCCGGAACACTTTCTTCCTGCACGGTATAGCCAACTGGGATATTGGAATGCAGAAAAATTTTAAAGTGGTGGAAAACCACAAACTGACGTTCCGGGTCGAAATGTTCAACGCGTTCAACCGCTCTCAGTTTGGACAACCGGCGGCTACGCTGATCGACAGCGTCGCGAACACACTGAGCACCGGCCAGATCTCCTCCAATTTCGGCAGAATCACCAGCCAGCGAAACAGCCCACGTCAGATCCAGGCTTCGTTGCGCTACGTGTTCTAACCGGAAGACTGGAAGGCTGGAAGAATGCAAGGTTGGGAATCGCCCTTTCCAGTCTTCCAGCCTTCCAACCTTTCGTTATTTCCGCTGTAAGAGATAAAGCGCGGTTTTCTTCTCAAGGTCGGGATTCCTATAAAACTCCGTCGCCGCGTAGCCGCGCCCCAGATAATGCAGGAAGGCTTTTCGGGTTTTCCTTTGCCAGTCCTGGGCCACCTCGAGGCTCTGTTCCTTGACCGCCGGAAAGTCGGAGGGGATCTCGAGGGCCACGGTCTCCGCGACCAGGTCGAGATCCGGTTCGGTGGACCTCAGGATCTTGTCCTTGCCCTGAATCCGGTTGATCCGGGCGGCCAACTCCATGAGATCCACCAGGGAAGGAGGTCCCTTTCCCGCCAGCCGGTCACACACCCGCCTGCTCTCCAGGTGCCACTTGACCAGGAAACGGTCCGTATCGAGGCCACGGTGCAGAGGGCTGGAACTGACGCCGTAGACGTTGGGCTCATATTCATCGGCAACGGCGCCCAGCTTGGTCAAATTGAAATGAGCGTTGAGGCTCAGCAGCGGGTCATACGTCCACGTGATGAGGTCGATGCCCTGATGGAGGACGAAGTCGCGCTGGGCCCGTTTGAGACGGTAGCCAACCTGAGCATTGCGGTGCTCCGGCAGCACCGCCAGCATGTGGGAATGGTGGAGGAGCCCAGTCCCATGCCGGCCCACGAAGCTGTAGACGAAGCCGACGAGAGCTTCATCTTGAAAGGCACCCAGGATACAACCTCCGTGTTTCTGGCTCACCACGAGGAGGGGAAGGGGGACCGCATCGAACGGGTCTTCCAGGCCCCAGACGGACTTCTGAAGCTCGACGCACCGCTGGAATTCTTCCAGGGTTTTCAGTTCCCGAATTTCCATTTCAGGTTCCGCCTTCGTCTTCACCCCGCACCTACCCCGCACCTACCCTTCTTTTCGCCCTAAAATCGATCCACTTATTGGGCAGGTGCGGGGTCAATAGAGTAAATACTTGCGGCGGAGGGCCTGGAACCGCCTCAGATCTTCCTGCCAGGAGCGGACGATTTGCACCGGATCCCACCCTTCCCGGATTCGGTTCAGGACCTCCTCCGATCCCATCAGCTTCAGATACTTTTCGATCTCAAACTGTGCCGGGTACAGTCGGTGCAGGAGCTCCGCGATCTCCACCCCCACGCGCACCGGTTCCAGGCGTTCCCGGTCGGTGATGGTGATCAAGATGCCCTGGCACCGCTGGCCCATGTAAACGCTGCTCCGGGGAGTGAACTCAGTAGGAGTGAAGCGCACGCCGGGAATGCCGCGCAGGTTCAAATCCGCCGAAAGTTTTCTGGCATCGATCCATGGTGCCCCCAGGACTTCAAATGGCGTGTCGGTGCCGCGGCCCACGGAAAGGTTGGTCGTCTCCAGGGTGCCAACACCGGGATAGAGCAGCGCTTCGTTCAGGTTCCGCATGTTGGGTGAGGGGTTCACCCAGAGCAGGCCTGTCTGATCGTACCAGTCTTGCCGGCGCCACCCCTCCATGGGGACGACGGTCAGCCGCGCGCCGATCTTGTTCTCCTGATTGAAGAGCTTCGCCAGCTCGCCGGTCGTCATGCCGTGCCGGATGGGCAGGGGGAAGTATCCGGTAAAGCCCAGCTTGTCTCGGCCCAACAGCGGGCCTTCGACGGAGTGGCCGTTGATGGGATTAGGGCGGTCCAGGACGAAAAACTCGACCCGGTGCCGGCCGGCTTCCTCCAGGGCGTAGCCCAGGGTGGTGATGTACGTATAGAAGCGGGTGCCGATGTCCTGGATGTCGAACACAAGGGCGTCGATCCCTTGCAGCATCTCCGGCGTGGGCCGCAGGGCGTCGCCGTACAGGCTGTGGATGGGGAGACCGGTTTTCTCGTCCCGGCTGGAAGCCACCTTCGTGTCCGCGATCCCTTGGATTCCATGTTCCGGGCTGAAGAGGGCCACCAGGCGAATCCCTGCCGCGCTCGAAAGCAGATCGATCGAGCTCCGTCCTTCTCGATCCAGGCCCGTCTGGTTGGTGATCAATCCGACCCGCTTCCCCTGAAGCGGCGCGAATCCGCTCTTGGCCAGGACGTCAATTCCATTGGCCACGGGATGCAATCCCCGTCCGGAGCGATCGTCGGCTGCGGGGCCGGGCGCCCGCCACGCCAGCGCACGCTCTCGAAGCTCCTCGGAAGCGACCTCGCGGATGGAAGCTGCCACCACGTTGGCCACTTTGGAACGCAGCGGCACCACGTCTCCTTTCCCATCGGGATGAAGGCGGTTCGTGAGCAGTATCACGAAAGTCTCGGTCGTGGGGTCGATCCACAGCGACGTTCCCGTGAACCCGGTGTGACCGAAGGAGCCGCGGGGGAACAGGTCGCCGCGAAGGGACGAAAAGCGGCTGTCGATGTCCCATCCCAAGCCCCGGACGTCTCTCGACCCCGACGGCGACTGAGGGGTGGTCATGGCCACCACGGTGAACGGGCTGAAGATGCGCACCCCGCGGAGTTGGCCTCCATTCAGGATCATCTGGGCAAACAGCGCGACGTCATCGGCAGTGGAGAAAAGTCCCGCGTGCCCTGAGACCCCGAACATCCGGTACGCGGTCGGATCGTGGACTTCCCCTCGGAGGATTCGCCCCTCTTTCCAGTCGCTGGGCGCAACCCGGGGCCACCAGGCCTTGGGAGGATTGTAGGTGGTGTGGCTCATCCCCAGCGGCTGGTAAATGTTGCGGGCGGCAAACGAATCGATTCGCTCCCCGGACACCCGGCGCACGATCTCAGCCACCAGAATGAAGTTGATGTCGCTGTAGATAAACCGTTCGCCCGGGGCAGCCTGCAGGTGCTCCTGATAAGCCCTCTGCAGCGCCGTGTCGTAGCCGTACCAGGGCTCATCCAGATCCAGGTCGGGCCGAAGCCCCGAGTGATGACTGAGCAACTGCTCCACCGTGATCTCCTGCTTGCCATGGGTCCGGAACTCGGGGATGTAGCGAATCACATCGTCCTGGAGGCGTACCTTCCCCTGTTCCAACAGCTTCATCAGGCATGCAGTCCCCGCCAGGACCTTGGTCAAGGACGCCATGTCGAAAACCGTGTCCACCGTCATGGCCTCTTCCTGGGGGAGCACGGCGCGGCGGCCGAATGCCTTCCGATACGCCACGTGTCCCTTTCTGGCCACCAGGACCACGGCGCCGGGAGTTTCATTGGCCTCGATAGATCGCAACACCACCTCGTCCAGGCGGCCGAGCGCTTCCGGATCCAGCCCGGCCGAGGCTGGGGGTGCTTCGGCCAGTTGAGCGCCGATGAGGAGCGCGAGGGCGAGCCTTACCATGGGTGAACGGAAAACTCAGTATAGATCAGCGGGGCGCGGCGCAGGCACAAATTTCTCTCTTCCCGTGCGTCGGATTGTGGTTATCATAGGAAGAAGGGAAAATCCAGCCGCAAAGAGGGAGGTCGCGATGAACTCTGGAAAAATGCTTTGGTTCCTGTCATGGGTTCTGTGGTTGGGTAGCCTCTGCGCTCAGACCACCGTGGGCACCATCACCGGCACCATCCGCGATCAGAGCGGTGCCGTGCTTCCCGGAGTCGAGGTGAAGGCGACGGACCCAGCCACGGGCCGTTCCTGGAGCGGCGTGAGCACCGAGGATGGAACGTACAGGATCACCAATCTCCCTCCCGCCACCTATGAAGTGAAAGCGGAATTGACCGGGTTTAAGACCGCCCTCCAGAAAGAGGTCAAGGTGGAAGTGGCAGCGACGCAGCGGGTGGATCTGCGCCTGGAAATCGGGGAACTGACCGAGATCGTGACCGTGACCGGCGAGGCCTCCACCATCAACGTGGAGAAGGGCGAGGTGTCGGCCGTGGTGGACGCCAAAAAGATCGTGGACCTGCCCCTCAATGGACGCAACGTGTTCCAGCTGGCGCAACTGCAGCCCGGTATCTTCAACGTGGCAGGGGCCAACGCCCAGTCGGACGTCACTGCGGCCGGGATTTCCGCCAGTGGCACCCGGTTCCGGGACAATAACATCCTGCTCGACGGCGTGACCAACAATAACGACCGCCAAGGCGGCCTCACCACCATCACGCCCAATGCCGATACTGTCCAGGAGTTCCGGGTGGTGTCCAACAACTTCTCGGCAGAGTTCGGCCGCAGCGGGGGCGCCTTGGTGAACGTGATCACCCGGGGAGGGACCAACGCGTTCCACGGTTCCGTTTACGAATTTCATCGGAACGACAACCTGGACGCCGCCAATGTCTTCGCCGCATTCAACCCGGCCACCCAAAAAAAGAACAAGCCCGAATTCAAGCGCAACCAGTTCGGGTTCACCGCCGGCGGACCCATCTGGAAAAATCACACCTTCTTCTTCGGATCTTACGAGGGCGATCGGATCCCGGGCGGGGTGAACCGGCGACTCACGGTGGAGACTCGGGAATTTCGCGACTTCGTCACCCGGACCCGGCCCAACAGCATCGCGGCCCGGCTGTTCAAGGAGTTCCCTGCCAGCGGCCCGCCCACCCAAAACATCCGGGACATCGGCAGTCCCGCACCGGGCGCCGGCACGTTCGGGCCCCCGGACGGGATTCCCGACATCGGGGAAGCCTTCCTGATCATCCCGGGTTTCGTGAGCCGGGACCAGTACTCCGGGCGCCTGGACCATCAATTTAACCAGGGCAAGGACACGCTGGTGGGCCGCTATTACCTGAATGACCTTTCGGAACAGCGGCCGGGCGACAACAGCGTCCGCGGGTTCCTGACCTTCTTCGACGAACGGGACCAAAACCTGGGCTTGATGGAGACCCATATCTTCTCCCCGCGGGTCGTCAACGAGTTCCGGTTCGGGTTCAACCGCGACCCGGTGGTGGCCGTTCCTAATTTTCCCGAGATCCCGGACATCGCCTTCGATGACGGCACCGCCAAGTTCAGCCAGGGGTTCGGGTACGCCATCCCCCTGTTCTTCTTCCTGAACACTTACCAGTACAACGACATCGTGAGCATCAACCACGGCAACCACGGCATCAAGGCCGGCTTCGAGCTGCGCCGGTTCCAGGAGAACAGCGAATTTCAGCTCTTTACCCGGGGCTGGTTCTTCTTCTCCAACGTCCTGGACTTTGCTGACGACGAGCCCAACCTGGAGTTCCTGCGGGTGGATCCCAACACGGGGAGCCCCGTGGGCACGCCCCGTGGATACCGGACATTGGAGTGGGGCGCCTTTATCCAGGACGACTGGAAGGTCACGCCCAACTTCACGCTGAACGTGGGGCTGCGGTACGACAACTTCGGCACGCTGGCCGATATTCGGGACCGGATCAGCAACCTGACCTTCCCGTCGGGCAGTACCCGTC
>JACQTF010000063.1 GCA_016210925.1 Acidobacteriota bacterium
GGATCATCGAGGGCAGGGCCGCCTGGGTACAAAAGATGGCTCCGTAGAAGTTCACGTCGATGACGGCCTTGTACTGCTCATAGGACATCTCCACCGCCGAGGCAAACAGGCCGATACCGGCGTTGTTGACCAGGATGTCCAGCTGGCCCCAGGTCTCCAGCGTCCTTCGAATCAGGGCGTCCACCTGGGACCGATCGGTGACATCGGTGGGAACGATCAGGGGAGGATGGTCGCCGGTGCACTGCCGGGCCAGTTCCTGGAGCCGCCCGGCGTTCCGGGCTGCCAGCACGACCCGCGCTCCCTCGGCGGCGAACAGCCGGGCCGTCTCGCGGCCGATGCCGCTCGAGGCACCCGTCACCACGACGACTTGGTCTCGAAAGGAATTCATGGAGACTGGTGGGCGTCTGGCGCCCGAATGCTCCTACGTCCGCCAGAGGGGCGTGCTGAAATACCGCTCCCCCGTATCGGGGAGCGCGGTGACGATGACGCCCTCGCCGATACGGAGGGCCAGATCCAGCGCTCCCTTCATGAAGGCCCCCGAGGACTGTCCCACGAACAGGCCATGCCGGGCCAGGCGCTGGCACATCTGATAGGCATCCTCGTTATTCACCCGCAGGATTTCGTCCACCACGCTGCGATCGTAGATTTTGGGAATCAGGTCGGTGGGGCTGTCCAGGGGCTTGAGCCCTTCGATCCCCGGAAAGACGTCCGGGTAGATCACGCAGACCCGGATGTTGCGGTCATGTTCCTTCAGGCGGCGCCCGACGCCGGTGAGGGTGCCGCCGGTGCCCACGCCTCCGACAAAATGGGTGATGGGCTCCGGCGTTTGACGCAGGATCTCCTCGCCCGTGGTCTCGTAGTGGGCAATCCAGTTGAAGTCGTTGCTGTACTGGTCCGGCCGGAAAAAGCGGGAGGGGTTTTCCCGGTAGATCTCCTCCGCCTTGTAAATGGCGGCGTCGTATCCCTCCAGCGGATCCGTGAAGATGACCTGGGCGCCGTGTCCCAGGATCCGCCGCTTGCGTTCCTCGCTGGCGTTATCCGGCATGACCAGCTGCACCCGGTAGCCCAGGATGGCGCCGATCATGGCGTAGGAGATCCCGGCGTTGCCGGAAGTGGAGTCCAGCAAGAATTTGTCCCGGCTCAATTCGCCCGACTCGATGGCTTCCAGCATCATGCGCAGGACGGGCCGGTCCTTGATGGACCCCCCGGGGTTGAAAAACTCCGCCTTGGCGTAGATGCGCACTCCCCGGGGCACTTCCTCGAGGAAGTCCATTTTCAGCAACGGGGTGTTGCCGATGAGCCTCAAAATGGCGTGCTCGCTCAGCAGCTTCTGTTTGTCCGGCATAAACAGTTAATTATACTACGCGGTGGACCTCGGTGTGGCGCGGAAGACTGGAAGACCGGAAGGCTGGAAAACACCACCAAACCCGATCCCCCAATCTTCCAACCTTCCAATCTTCCAGTCTTTCTAGCGGAGGCCCAGCCCCTTCACCACCGAGAGCATGATGGCGGCAGCCATGACGGAACCGATCTGCCCTCCGGTGTTGGCTCCCATAGCGTGCATCAGGAGGTAATTTTTCTTGTTGTACCGCTGCCCCTCCGCCTGGACCACCCGGGCGGACATGGGAAAGGCGGAGATCCCCGCCGCCCCGATGAGGGGATTGATCTTTCCCCGGGTTGCCAGGCACATGAGCTTCCCGAACAGGACCCCCATGACGGTATCCAGCGAAATGGCCACGAATCCCAGGAACAGGATGAGCAGGGTTTGAACCCGGAGAAATTTGTCTGCCTCCATGGTGGCCCCGATGGACAGCCCCAGCAACAAGGTCACGATGTTGGCGATTTCATCCTGCGAAGCCTTCGTCAATCGACCTACCACCCCTGACTCTTTCATCAAGTTTCCGAGCATGACCATCCCCATCAGCGGAGTTCCCAGGGGGGCGATGAGAGCAGTGAACAGGGTTACCACCATGGGAAAGAGGAGCTTCGTGTTGCCGGAGACGGATCTCTTGGTACTGGTCATCACCACTCTCTTCTCCTGTCGGGTGGTGAGGAGCCGCATGAGGGGTGGTTGAATCAGCGGGACCAAAGACATGTAGGAGTAAGCGGCCACCGAGATCGGTCCCAACAGGTGCAGGGCGAACTGGGAGCTGACGTAAATGGCCGTGGGACCGTCACAGGCGCCGATGATCCCGATGGCGACCGACTCCCGAGGAGTGAACCCCAGCCCCAGGGCCAGCAGCAGAGTCAGGAAGATTCCGAATTGGCCCGCGGCGCCGAGCAGGAGGATCTTGGGGTTTTCCAGGAGCGGCCCGAAATCCGTCATGGCCCCGATGCCGATGAAGATCAGGAGAGGGAAGAGCTCGGTGAGGATACCCGCCTCGTACAAGGTGCGGAGGAGGCCGCCCTCCTCCATCAGCCCCGCACCGGGGATGTTGACCAGGATCGCCCCAAAGCCGATGGGGACCAGAAGGAGCGGCTCGAACCCCCGGCGGATCCCCAAGTAGAGGAGAAGACATCCAATGAGGATCATGACCAGGTGGGCGAGGGTGAGGTCCGTGATCCCGAGGAGAAGGCCGCGGAGTGCGGATAGTGTGGCGTCCCACATGGGGGAGCTACTTGTTCCCTTTCGCGTCTTGCTCCCTGTAGGGGAAGAGCCGCTTCAGTGCCCCGATCAGGAGGCTCAGCACACCCAGACTCAGGAGCGTGCCCCCCATCCCGACCACCAGCAGGACCAGTCCCA
>JACQTF010000054.1 GCA_016210925.1 Acidobacteriota bacterium
GGAAGGGGTCCAGAAAACCCTTCAGCTCTGAAGGTCGTGATCGTTGTAGCTTGAGGGGTTTGATTAGGCGGCGGAGGGGGAGGAGCCCTGCGTTTACTTTTCGATCCCATGATTCCCGCGGGAGTGTAAAGTGTGCCCCTAAGTCCCACAGTCGTGCCAGCCCGTAAAGCAGTCGCGGCCGTGCAAATAGAAAGTCGCTTCTCAGTCGTGCCGTCTGTGACATCGCCGCCAGTCTGGTTGTGACCGAAAACTTATTCTCGTAAAGGCCACTTACCCACATCTAAACCCATAATTGCCAGGGAGTCAAGTAGTGTAGGAGATGGGGGAGATGGGATTATCCCACCGATGATCTGTCTGATCAAGCAAATTCGGCCTCACATGGCTCATAACCCAAAGGTCGCCAGTTCAAATCTGGCCCCCGCAACCAATTCGCTCCAATGAAAACAAGGGGTTAGGGACAGGCTCCCTGGCCCCTTTTCTTCTTTTTCGACTCAACTGTCCGAAAACCGAAAACTGTCCGAATCTTGGAGGGAAACATAATCGAAAGGGCCCAAAGACCCGACGCAGCAACAGAGAGTGCTTCACAACGACTGTAAAGCTCCACGAGCTCTGGCACCCCAGCTTCGCTCTCTTCGAAATGCTTCACAAGATTCTCGGTTTCGAGGTCAGCGGGACTGACCGGCTGGAGGATGGTCCGGATGACCCGGATCGGGCTCCGCACTTTGTTTCCGCGCCCCCGTTGATTATGATGGTGGCTGGCGGGGGCTTCGTTCTTTCGTAGCCCGCTCCTGGGAGTCCATCCAGGCTCCCAGCGCTACACCGTCCATTGATACCCAGGGAGGAGCGCCATGAGGCTAACCACGGCAGCAGACCGCAGGATCACGCGGCGGGATTTTCTGACTGGCAGCGCTGCCGCCTTGACAGGCGTCGTGCTGAGCGCGGCGTGGCTGGTGGCGGCCCAGCAGGCGCCGGCTTCGGCACCGCCGGGGACATCATGGAGTACGACCTGGATAGCAACCCCGTGGACGCCAAGGACCGCTCGATGTATACCGAGCGGTTCATTCATGGGGAGATCTACAAGCTGCGGCCGGACGTCAAGGTCATCGTTCACAACCACTCTCCGTCGGTCATTCCGTTTGGCGTAACCGCGGTGCCGCTCCGGCCCCTTTACCACATGAGCGCCTACATCGGGGAGGGGGTGCCGGTTTTCGAGATTCGCAGCGCCGGGGGGATGACCGACATGCTGGTTCGCAACCCGGCGCTCGGCCGCGCTCTGGCCCAGACCCTGGGAAGTAAGCCGACAGCCCTCATGCGCGGGCATGGCGCCGTCGTGGTAGGACCCTCCTTCCCCCTGGCTGTCGGTCGCAGCATCTACCTGGAGATGAACGCGAGGCTCCAGGCCCAGGCGATGGCCCTCGGCGGAAGCGTCACGTACCTGGACCCCGAGGAGGTCCGCTCGGCGCTCTTGGACGGTTACCAACGAGGCTGGGAGCTCTGGAAGCGAAAGGCGATGGCGCAGTAGTCCCCCTTCTGCTGCAAGAATCATCCTGTCGAAAGGCCTGCAAACCGAACCTCATTGAAACCAGCCGCCTTGAGGCGGCGGCGCTTCGTCCATCTGGGTCATGGCACCCAGATGTGGATATTCCCCCATTTGTCTGGAAGAAAGCGTATTGATTCATCGCGGTTTAGCGGTGCAGGTGCTGGGCACGTCTTTGCATCTGGGAGGTCGGAATTTTTGCCTGGAAAGGAGGCAGTCATGATCGGGATTCTGGCGCTGGGTGGAGAGCATCTCGGCAAGAGGGTTCAGTTGATGCTGGAGTCCCGGTACTGCCTGGGGGACGATGTGGTCTTTCTGTCGGGAGAGAGGGCGGCCCGGAGATTGGGCCCCGGCGATCTGGTGGTGGTCGTGGGACGTGTCAGGCTCCCGGGGGAACGCGGGACGCTCTTCCGGTGGGAGGCGGGTCAAGCGCCTGTCGATTGCTTCCTGGATCCGACGGCGGCGGAGCGATCGCTGCTGGAGAACCTGAACGCACCGGCTTCCAGCCACTCGGTCCCCAGGGCTGTTTTTGTGGGCGTTCGCTCGTCGAGTTTATCCTCCCAACCCTCGAGCGAAGTTTTCGAGGAAGTCCTGCAGGCGGTCCTGTGGGAGCTGTGCGACCGGGGCGTGCGGGTGGCGCGCGCGAAGGCGGGTTGAGGGAAACGAAGGTGGAAAAGAGGTTGCCGATTCGAGTGCTGATGGTGGAGGAGGATGCGCTGTTCGCCTGGTGCGTGCAGCGGTATCTGGCGCCCCATGGTTTCCAGGTGGTGATCGCCGACCGAGTCTGGAAGGTGGTGCAGGAGATGGGGGTCCACCGTTTTGATCTGGTCATCAGCGACTACCGGTTGGGCGACTCTGGTGGGAGGGAGCTGCTCAAGCAGGTGAAGCGAATCCAGCCTCAAGTGCCGGTTTTGCTGGTGACGGCCATGGAGCGAGACGAAATTGCTTTTCCAGACACCGGTCTGGCGGAAGCTTACCTGAACAAGCCCGTCGAGCTTCTGGCACTGAAAAAAACAGCGCAGCGCCTGGTTGTTGAGAAAGATGGCCGGGCCGCCGCGGAAGGGAACCTGTCATGACTCAGGAACAACGACGGGCCGAGCGGTTGGTTCTGCAGAGGCTGCGGCCCCATTGCCCGCCGCTGCCGGCGGGACAGATCCTGGACACGATGGTTGGAGAGACGCTCAAGGAAGGGGATCGGGTGGCAAGTTACCGGGTTCTGGAAACGGTTCCCGAGGGGCCGGTGTTGGTGACGGTGGATACCCGGATCGAGCTCAGGTGAGAGGGCAGGAGGCGCGAAGGATAAACCATTCTGCGTCAAACCACCCATGGCGCGGTGCGCCTCCGGAGTCGCTGAAGATCCGTCTTGTCTGAGCCTTACCGAAATCCGTTGTGACGGTTCGCTGGTTGCTTTGCCTGCGCGGGAGGTGCGCGATGGTCACGAAAGAACAGGTGCTGGGGATTCTCAAGGCCGACTTTCCCGGCGAGGTTGCTTCCCGGTTAGAGAGCGCCGCTTCCCGGATCGTGGCGCTTTTCGAGGCCTGGGAGGAGATCCCCCTGGTGGACGAGGAAATGGGCTACTCCCTGAAGGTGGACTGCACGGATATCTGCAAGCTGGCGCAGATGCTCGAAGAGGGTGCCGTTGTGAAGGTCTTTCGAAAGAAGGGCGAGAGGCAGCCCGGGGGCAATGTCTACTCCAAGTTCCTGTTGCAACGCTGACCTTCGAGAAACCGATGCTTCCATGGGACGGCATGGACGCTCGGGCGGACGGCGCGCCTGGTGACGCTCACCCAATCGGGTGACGCCGCGGAAGCGGAGACTTATGCCTGAAGCCGGATATTTTGCCCTGTTGTTGAGCCTGATCTTCACCGTCTATGCGGCGGTGGCGGCTTTGCTGGGAGCGCGCGAAGAGCGAGCCCCGTTCCTCATTTCGGCGCAGCGGAGCGTGATGGCCGCGGCTCTCGCTCTGGCAGCGTCCGCGGGGTTCCTGGTGTACTTGTTGGCTGTCCGCGACTTCTCCGTGGAGTATGTGGCCAGCCACACCAGCCGCGCGCTCCCTCTCTGGTACGCGGTGGCGGCTTTTTGGGCGGGGCAGAAGGGCTCCCTGCTGTTCTGGGCGCTCCTGGGAGGGCTCTTCGCTGCCGCGGCGGTGTGGGCCAACCGGCGGCAGCACCGCCGGTTGCTGCCTTATGCCATCGCTGTGTTGATGGGTATCCAGGTCTTCTTTCTCGTGCTCCTGCTGGTGGCCAGCAATCCCTTCGAACGGTTGCTCTTTCCCGCCGCGGACGGTAAAGGTCTGAATCCTCTCCTCCAAAACCACGGCATGATATTCCATCCTCCGGCGCTGTACCTGGGCTATGTGGGATTCGCCATTCCATTTGCGTTCGGAATCGCGGCTCTGATTACCGGCCGGCTGGACGCTGCATGGATCCGGACGACCCGTCGCTGGACGCTGGTGGCGTGGTTGTTCCTTGGCGCCGGGATCCTCCTGGGTGCCCAGTGGGCCTACGTGGTCCTGGGCTGGGGCGGCTATTGGGCCTGGGACCCAGTGGAGAACGCCAGCCTGCTGCCCTGGCTCACCGGCACGGCCTATCTGCATTCGGTGATGATTCAGGAGAAGAAGGGCATGCTGAAGGTCTGGAACCTGGTCCTGGTGATCCTGACTTTTGCCCTGGCGATTTTTGGGACCTTCCTCACCCGGAGCGGTGTCCTGTCCTCGGTGCACTCCTTCGGCCAATCCTCCCTGGGTTACGCCTTCCTTTGGTTTCTGGCCTTCGTTCTGGGCGGTTCGCTGATTCTGCTTTACTCGCGTCGCTCGCAGCTCGTGAGCCCGCGCAAGATCGAGTCGCTGCTGTCCCGCGAGAGCAGCTTCCTGGCCAATAACCTGATCCTGGTGGGCATCGCCTTCGCCGTCTTCTGGGGGACTGTGTTTCCCATGGTGTCGGAGGCGGTGCAGGGGACCAAGGTGACGGTGGGTGCTCCTTTCTTCAACCGAGTCACTCGCCCTCTGGGCCTGGGCTTGTTGCTGTTGACGGGCATCTGCCCGCTGATTGCCTGGAGAAAAGCGACCGCCACCAACCTGAAGAAGAATTTTCTGAGACCGGCAGTGGTCGCGGCGCTGGCGGCCGCTGCCTTTTTTGCGCTGGGGCTCCGCGAGCCGGTTCCCCTGGTTTTCTTCTCGGCGGGGGCCTTCGTGCTGACCACGGTATTTTGGGAATTCATGTTTGGGGCCCGGGCGCGCCGGGGATGGACCGGCGAGAACTTCCTGGTGGCGCTGGCCCGGCTGGTGAGCCGCAATACCCGCCGTTACGGAGGCTTCCTGATCCATGCCGGCATCGTGGCCATCTTCGTGGGGATCGTAGGCACTTCTTATTTCAACCTGGAGAAACAGGTGACGCTGCGGAAGGGAGAGACGGCCCACCTGGGCCACTACCTGATCCGGTTCCAGGGCCTGGCGGCGGAGAGGTACCTGGATCAGGAGGTCCTAAAAGCTCGGCTGGAGGTCCAGGAAGGGAGTCGGTCCTTCCAGTCGGTGCCCGAAAAACGATTCCACCCCAACGGGGATCAGCCGATGACCCACGTGGCGATCCGCAGCACCCTCCGGGAGGATTTTTACGTCATTCTGGCTGGATGGGAGAGCAACAGCGGGGCAGCCACCTTCAAGTTTCTCGTGAACCCTCTGGCCTGCTGGATCTGGTACGGCGGCTGGCTGGTGCTGGCGGGGGGAACCGTCGCCCTGCTGCCCAACGCGGCCCCGGCCAGGGCCCGGGTCGCGGCGCCGGCGCTGGAGGAGGCCCAGCATGTGGCGTAGCGCTCCGCTTCCAGCACTGATTCTGTGGATGGCCATGTCCGCCCTGTCCTGGGGCGTTCCCACCATCCAGGAGGTCACCGAGAACCTGATCTGCGACTGCGGAACCTGCCCCCACATGCCGGTGAGTCTGTGCCAGTGCGGCCACGCGGACGGCGTCCGGGCTGAGGTCCAGGCGCTCCTGGCCCAGGGGAAAACCAAGGACGAGATCCTGAAGTCCTTTGTGGGACGGTATGGGGAGAGGATCCTGAGCATGCCCGGCAAGAAGGGGTTTCAGCTCACCGCTTGGGTCCTGCCCTTTCTGGCCCTGGCTGCAGGAGGCTGGGCCGCCTGGTCGTGGGTCTCCGGTCGCAAGGTGCGGGGGACAGGTCTCCCGGGGGAGTCCGGGCATGAGGAAGTGTACGCCCGGCTCCGACAGGAATGGAAGGAGAAAGGCCTGTGATCCTGCTCTTCGTTGCCATGGCCTTGATGGGCCTCTTGCTGCTGGCCTACGTGACCCGGCCCCTTTTTGCCCGGGAGACCGCCGGCGCCCTGCCTGCCCAGGAAGACCACGACTGGCAGAAGGAGACCCTGATGGAGGCGGTGCGGGATCTGGAATATGACTTCAGGTTGGGGAAGGTTTCGCAACAGGACTACCGGGAACAACAACAATGGCTGGCTCTCGAGGCCGCTCGCGTGCAGGCCTCCGCTCGCCGGCCGTCCTCCCGGACCCGGATCTGCTCGGCCTGCGGCAATCCTGTTCCCCCGAAAGATCGCTTTTGCGGAGACTGCGGAGCTCCGTCGAGCGGAAAGAAATCCACCGGCGGCGGGAGAAATTCGTGATGGTCGGGCCGACAGTCCTTCTCATGGACGACGATAGTCTCTTCCTCTGGGCCTTGCACCGGTTTCTGGAGAACCAGGGAATTCGGGCCCTGTTGGCCTACAACCTCCCCGATGCGGTTCGCGCGATCCGGCGTGAAGAGGTGGACTTCGTCATCACCGACTGCGAAGTGGCCGGGGCCAGCGGGTTGAAGCTGGCGCGAAAGCTCAAGGAATATCAGCCGGCACTCCAGGTGCTCCTGGTGTGTGCCTGTCAGAAGGACCAGATCAACCCGGCAGACCTGAGTCTGGTGGACTATTATTTCAACAAGCCGGTGGAGTTCCGCCAGCTCCACGAGTGCCTGGTCAGAGCGCAGAGCACCGTGAAAGCAGGACGCCACCCTCCGTCGTTGTAGCGGTTGCCGGCCGCCGTTCTCGATTCGTCATCCCTGAATCGTCAAACGTCCCCCGGACCCATGGCGGTGGCTCCGTCGAGGTTATCATGCGAGGAAGCCCTCTTTTCTTAGCTTCTTACACGCTCAGTCGCGCGACTGTTGTTCGCGCGGCACCACAAAATCGGAGCTTTTCGGACAACGAGAATCGAGGATTGAGAATCGAGGGTCGCGAATTGCACCTGCCATCCTCCATTCCCTATCCTCGATCTTCAGCTTTTAGGTTGACCCGGCTAGTCTTTCTTTTGTTCCTTTGTCCGCCGGCCACGCGGGCTCAGGATTTGGACGTGGTCCGGGAGCTTCAGGTACTGAAGCAGAAGGTGGAGAAGCTGGAAGGTTCGCTGGAAGAGCTGCGTCGCGAGAACCAGGAGCTGAAGAGCAAGATCGCTTCGCCCTCCGGCAAGCCCGCGAAAGAAGAACCGGGCCCAAAAGCGCTGGAAGTGGGCGGCCAGATCCGCGTTCGCCCGGAAGCGCGAGGCAACGCCGACTTGTCCAACAGCGTCAATGACCGGGACGACTTCGTGGGGCAGCGGGTCAGGTTTCACGCGCGCGCGCGGCTCCGGGAAACAGTCTCCGCTTTCGTCCAGTTCCAGGACTCGCGCCTGTGGGGCTTCGAGTCCTCCACCGTGTCCAACGACGCCAACACCGACCTCCACCAGGCCTATGTTCAGGTGGACCGCTTCCCGGGCAGCGTGAGCCTGCGGGCGGGACGCCAGGAGTTGATCTACGGGGCCGAACGGCTCGTGGGCGCCTTCGGCTGGGACACGGTAGGTCGCTCCTTTGATGCGTTGAAGTGGGTGTACGCGCCCCGGGGTTGGAGCCTGGACCTGTTCGCTGCCAGGGTCCAGGACCGGAGGAGCACCCGCCGCGCCGATGGCGATCAGGAACTGTACGGGGCCTACGCGAAGTTGTTCGGTCAGCACCCTCGCTGGAAGACTGAGGTCTACGGATTCTACCTCCGGGATGGATTGCGCGCTCCGGGCGAGCTGCCTGGGCGGAAAGCGCGAGCCACCCGCGTCCTGACCCTGGGCACTCGAAACACGGGGCAGTGGCCCTCTGGCTTTCAGCTGGAAGCGGAGTGGGCGGGCCAGGCGGGAAACCGCGGCCCCGATTCTCATCGCGCCCTGGCCCTGGCCGCCCGCTTCGGGAAAACGTTTCCGGACGTGCGCTTGACGCCGCGCTTCGGCTTTGAGTACGACTTCGCCACCGGCGACGACGACCCGGTGGATGGCCGCTCTGGCGAGTTCATCAACCTCTTCCCGACCAATCACACCCACTACGGTTACATGGACCTGTTGGGCTGGCGAAACCTGCACGACTTCCGCCTCGAGGCCTCTCTGGCACCACGCCCGGCGTGGAGCTTTCAGATGGACTATCATCGCTTCCTGCTCAGCGAGCGCAGGGGTCCCTGGCGCAACGCGGCGGGCTCCATCTTGGGCTTCGATCCGACGGGACGCTCGGGCACGGACGTCGGACAGGAGGTGGACCTCACCCTGAGCTTTCCCCTCAGGGAGAATCTGAAGCTTTTGGGAGGATACTCGTTCTTCCTCCCGGGAAGGTTCGCCCGCCTCACCAGGGGCGCAGATCCTTCCCAGTTCGGATACCTGCAGGCCCTGGTGGATTTCTAAAAATGAAGCGATCAGCGGTCAGCTCTCAGCTATTTGCTGATCGCTGTTGGAGGACAACATGGTCAAGTTTTCACCCGTGGGGGAAAAAGAGGTTACCCGCGCCCTCATCGAAGGCTTCGCCAAGCACTACGCTCGTTTGGCGGAGTGCGACGTGATCATCGTAGGAGGCGGTCCCTCGGGACTCGCGTGCGGCAGGGAGCTGGCCCGGAAGGGCGTCCGGACCCTGGTGGTGGAACGAAACAACTTCTTGGGGGGCGGCTTCTGGATCGGAGGTTACCTGATTAACAAGGTGACGGTCCGGGCTCCGGCCCAGGAGTACCTGCAGGAGATCGGGGTTCCTCACGAAGAAGTCACCGAAGGTTTGTATGTGGCCGACGGACCCCACGCCTGTTCGAAATTAATCGCCGCGGCATGCGATGCGGGGGTCAAGTTCGCCACCATCACCAAGCTGGAAGACCTCGTTCTGCGGGAAAACAACCGTGTGGCCGGAGCCGTCATCAATTGGACTCCGGTGGAAGCCATGCCCCACAACATCACCTGCGTGGACCCGGTGGCCCTCGAGAGCAAGGTCTTGGTGGACGCCACGGGACACGACGCTGCCGCGGTGGGCAAGCTGGAGGAACGGGGCTTGTTCAAGAGGAAGGGTTTTGGCGCCATGTGGGTGGAAAAGTCCGAGGATCTGGTGGTGGAGCACACCGGAGAAGTGCATCCCGGCCTCGTGGTCACCGGCATGGCGGTTTCCACCGTCTTCGGCCTGCCCCGCATGGGGCCCACATTCGGTGCCATGCTGCTGTCAGGCGTCAAAGCGGCCGAGGAAGTGCTGCGAATTCTGAAATCCCAACCCGCCCAGGTCGTGGCTGCCAGGGCATAGGACCTCGATCCGTCGATAACGCCTGGCGTCAGCAAGCTCGCCCAGACGCACACGCTCTATGCTTCCATTACCACCTGGCAACTCGCGCGGCTGGGCGCACCAC
>JACQTF010000057.1 GCA_016210925.1 Acidobacteriota bacterium
GAGGCTAATCTACTATGAAGCATGTCTGAACGAAGAAGACGCCAAGCGGCGTGAACGATACTTGAAGATAGGGAAAGGCAAACGGTACTTACGTCAAAGGCTCCTCATGGGGCTCACCGGAAAAAAGTTGGAACGGCATTAGGGGCGCACGACGCCCACGAGGCGACGCATGGCTTTTGAATTCAAGCTGCCGGACATCGGCGAAGGGGTGGTGGAAGGGGAGATTGTCAAGTGGCTGGTCCGGAAGGGCGACCAGGTGAAGGAGGACGAACCCCTGGTCGAGGTCATGACGGACAAGGCCACCATCGTCATTCCCTCTCCCCGCCGCGGAAAGGTCGTCAAAACCCGGGGCCAGGAAGGCGAGATCATCAAGGTGGGGGAGACCCTGGTAGTCATCGAGGAAGAGGCTCAGGAGGGTAAGAAAGAAGCAATGGAGCCGCAGCGAGTGCGGAAAGAGCATCCGGCTGCGGCCGAGAGGAGCCAACCGCTGCCGGCTGGGAAGGCGCCCAAGGAGGGCGAGCGGATCCTGGCGACTCCGGCCACCCGCAAGCTCGCCCGTGAGTTGGGCGTGGACCTGAGCCAGGTGTCCGGGACCGGTCCGGGAGGAAGGGTTACCCCGGACGACATCCGGCAGTACGTGGCGGAATCGGCTACTCCCTTGAAGGCCGCTTCCGCCGTCCACCAGGAACGTGTCGCGGAAACGCCGGCGGTGGGCGCGCCTCCGGCTGCTGTCCGAGAGAAGGAGGAGCGCGTCCCGTTCCGCGGCGTCCGCCGTCGCATTGCGGAGAAGATGGTCCGGTCCAAAACCAAAGCCCCCCACTTCACTTACATCGAAGAGGCGGACGTGACGGACCTGGTGGCCCTTCGGGCCCAGCTCGAAGAGGCGGTCCGGGAGCAGGGTGTCAAGATCACGTACCTGGCCTTCATCGTCCGGGCCGTTGCGAAGGCCCTCCGGCAGTACTCGTTCCTGAACGCCACCCTGGACGAGGAGCGCGGCGAGATCGTGCTGAAAAAGTACTATAACATCGGCATCGCCGTCTCTACTCCCCAGGGGCTCATGGTCCCCGTGATCAAGGCAGCGGACCGGAAGAGCGTCGTGGAGCTTGCCCGGGAGATCGAGCGCCTGGCCCGCCAGGCCCGGGAGGGCAGCATCCAGCTGGAGGACCTGCGGGACGGCACTTTCACCATCACCAGCCTGGGCGCCCTGGGTGGCATCTTCGCTACGCCCATCATCAACTACCCGGAGGTAGCCATCCTGGGGGTGCACAGGATCTCCACGCGGCCGGTGGTGCGCGACGGTCAGATCGTGCCCCGGGAGGTCATGTATCTGAGCCTGTCGTTCGACCATCGGGTCGTGGACGGCGTCGTGGGCGCCGAATTCGCCCGTACGGTGATCCAGTACCTTGAAAAACCAAGCCTGTTTTTCCTGGAAAATCTTTGAGATGCAGAATGCGGGATGTCTTTGATCCGCATCGCCCCGGAGGGCGCATCGCCCTGCCCCCGTGAAGAATCGCGCTGAGATCCCGGCTCAAGATTTGAAAGCGATGTACCGGTGGATGGTGTTCGTCCGCCAGCTAGACGAACGGATGCTCACCCTCCAGCGCCAGGGGCGCATCGGCTTTTACGCGGCTTGCACCGGCCAGGAGGCTGCCGTCATCGGCAGCGCGTATGCCCTGCGGGAGCAGGACTGGATCTTCCCGGCCCTCCGGGAGGCGGCGGCCATGCTGCTGCGGGGCTTTCCTCTGCGGACGTTCCTGTGCCAGCTTTTCGGTAACAGCCAGGACGTCCTCAAAGGCCGCCAGATGCCCTGCCACTACAGCGACCGCAGCGTACGGTACGTGAGTTGGTCCAGCTGCATCGCAAACCAGCTTCCCCAGGCCGTGGGCGCCGCCTGGGCGGCCAAAATCCGTGGAGACGACGCGGTGGTGATGGCTTATCTGGGCGACGGCGCCACCTCCGAGGGGGATTTTCACGTCGCCATGAACTTCGCCGGCGTCTTCCAGGCGCCGGTGGTCTTCTTTTGCCAGAACAATCAGTGGGCCATCTCCGTTCCCGTCAGCCAGCAGACCGCCTCAGCCACCCTGGCCGTCAAAGCCAGGGCGTACGGTTTCGAGGGCGTGCGGGTGGACGGAAATGACATCCTCGAGGTGTACGGCGCCACGGGCCGGGCCGTGGCGAAAGCCCGCTCTGGATCGGGGCCCTCCTTGATCGAAGCCCTCACCTACCGGATGGGCGCCCATTCCAGCTCGGATGATCCCAGCCGCTACCGGGACGAATCCATCACCGAAGCGTGGAAAGAGAAAGATCCCATCCCCCGGTTCCGGCGTTATCTGGAGAAGGAGGGGCTCTGGGATCCGGCTTGGGAGGAGCGGCTTCAGCGGGAGATCAAAGAGCAGATTAGCGATGCCCTGGCTTACGCGGAACAGCAGCCGCCCCCTGACCGCCGGGCCCTGTTCGAGGACGTGTTCGCGGAACTCCCCTGGCATCTTCGGGAGCAGCTCGAACAACTGTTGGAACCTGACACTGCGAAACCTAAAAACTGAAACAAAAACTTCTTGGTTTCAGGCTGGGCAAGAAGCCCAGAGTTTCGAGTCTCAAAAATCGAGTTTTCCAGAGCTTATCTATTCGCGCGGAAATCAAACATGTCCAAAAAGACTCAAGCCGTCGTGATCGGGGCGGGACCCGGAGGCTACGTGGCCGCCATCCGTCTCGGCCAACTGGGCGTGAAGGCCATCCTGGTGGAGAAAGAATTCGTGGGGGGCGTTTGTCTGAACGTGGGCTGCATCCCCTCGAAGGCCCTGATCTACGCTTCCCACGTGGTGGACCTGGTCAAAAAAGCGTCCCGGCTGGGCATCGAGTTGTCCGAACCCAAGGTGGACCCGGTCAAGATGCAGGAGTGGAAGAAAGGAGTGGTCAAGAAGCTGACCAGTGGCCTGGAGCAAGTCATCCGGGGCAACGGCAGTGAGATCCTCCGGGGCGAGGCGCGGCTGAGAAGCCAGCGGGAGGTGGAGGTCAAGACCAGCCAGGGGACGGAGACACTGCTGGCGGAGCACATCGTCATCGCCACGGGCGCTCGACCCGCCGAGCTCCCCGACTTCCCGTGCGACGGAGACCTGATCATTCATTCCACCCACGCCCTGGAGCTGAAAGAGATCCCCAAGAGGATGCTGGTCGTTGGCGGAGGCTACATCGGCCTCGAGCTGGGCTCCCTCTACGCCAAGCTCGGGACCAAAGTGACGGTGGTGGAAATGATGGACCAGTTGCTTCCCGGGTTCGACCCCGAGATCGTCCGGATCGTGGCCCAGAAACTGCGCCGTGCTGAAGTCACCTACCATGTGAAGTCGAGGGTCAAGGGCTGGGAGAAAGCCCCATCGGGTGCCAATGTGGCCCTGGACGTGGAAGGAAAACAGATGACTTTGGAAGTGGACAAAATCCTGGTCACGGTGGGGCGAAAGCCCAACTCGGGCGGCCTGGGCCTGGAGGGCGTGGGCGTCAAGGTCAGCGACCGGGGCTTCATCCAGGTGGACGAGAAACTCCGCACGAACGTGAAGACCATCTACGCCA
>JACQTF010000061.1 GCA_016210925.1 Acidobacteriota bacterium
GGGCATAGCGGGCGAGGCTGGCGTCCAGGAGCCGCCGCAGCCGCGGCACGCACTCTCCCAGCGGTACGGTGTCGGGACGGCGCTCGGCTCGATGGTAGATCTCCACCTGCCCGTCGCCGATCTTCTGGCCGACGGTGATCCGAAAGGGCACCCCGATCAGGTCCGCATCTTTGAACTTCACCCCGGCCCGTTCTTCCCGGTCGTCCAGCAGCGCCTCCACTCCCTCTCGGATGAGATCCCCGTAGAGCTTCTCCGCCGCCTCCCGCTGTCTGATGTCGGCCATGCTTACCGGCGTGACCACCACCTGGAACGGAGCGATGGACAGGGGCCAGAAGATGCCGTCCGGGTCGTGGTACAACTCGACGGCGGCTGCCATGATCCGCTCCAGTCCGATGCCGTAGCTGCCCATGACGATGGGGACCTGTTGCCCCTCCCGGTTCAGAACGTAGGCACCCATGGACTCGCTGTATTTCGTGCCCAGCTTGAAGATGTGTCCCACTTCCAGGGCATACGACACTTCCAGTGGTCGCCCACAGCGCGTACAAGGTTCCCCTGCCTCCGCCAGCCGGAGGTCGCTGTAGTTTGCCTGGAAGTCCAGGTCCGGCGTCACGCCCTGCAGGTGATAGTCGTTCTCGTTTCCCCCAGCCGTCAGGTTCTTTCGGCCGCGCAGGGCCTCGTCGGCCAGGATGGTCATCTTCCTGTCGATCCCCACCGGACCCAGGCTGCCGGCGTCGGCCCCGAACAGGTCCCGGATCTCCGCCTCCGTGGCGGGGCGGAAAAGACCGGAGGAGAGGGCCAGGCTCAGCTTGGCCTCGTTCAGTTGATGATCTCCGCGGAGCAGAATGAGCGCCGGCTGGCTCTCCACCATGTACACCAGGGATTTGATCTGGTGCTGCGGCGCCACGTTCAGGAACCGGGAGACCTCGGCGATGGTCTTCTGTCCCGGCGTGTGCACCCTGCGGGGCCCTCCGTCCGCAGAAGCGGAATCGGCGATCGGCACGAGTGCCGATCGGGCGACTTCCAGGTTGGCGGCGTATCCGCACTCGCAGGTCGCGATGCGGTCCTCGCCGGCATCGGTTCGCACCATGAACTCGTGGGATTCGCGCCCACCCATGGCGCCGCTGTAAGCCTCCACCACCGTATACGTCAAACCGCATCGCTCGTACACCCGGCAATAGGCCTGATGGTGCCTGCGGTAGCTCTCGTCCAGACCCGCCTGGTCCACGTCAAAGGAATAGGAATCCTTCATGGTGAATTGGCGCACCCGGAGGAGCCCGGCCCGGGGACGGGGTTCGTCGCGAAACTTCACCTGAATCTGATACCAGATCTGGGGCAAGTCCTTGTAGGAACGGATCTCATTGCGCACGATGGTGGTGAAAACTTCCTCGTGAGTCATTCCCAGACACAGGTCCCGCCCCGCACGGTCCTTGAGGCGGAACATGTTGGCACCCATGTCTTCCCATCTGCCCGTCTCGATCCAAATGTCCGCCGGATGCAGGGCCGGGAGATAAAATTCTTGGGCGCCGATGCGATCGAACTCCTCCCGCAAGATCCGGAAGATCTTCAGCATCACCCGCTGGGCCAGGGGCAGATAGGAGTAGACCCCCGCTGCCAGCTGGCGCACATAGCCGCCCCGCAGCAGGAGTCGGTGGCTGGGCACTTCCGCTTCCGCCGGGTCCTGGCGCAGCGTGGGAATGAAGGAGCGAGACCATCTCATAGAGCTTCGAACCAGATGACGCCTGTAGTATTATGAGAGCTTACTGGATTTTGCAGGAGAAAAAAAGATGAGGGTAGCGCTGGGGGCCGATCACGCAGGCTTCGAACTCAAAGAGGAGGCCAAGCGGTGGCTCGACGAGATGAGGATTCCTTACGAGGATTTGGGCACGAACTCGGCGGAGTCGGTGGACTACCCGGACTACACCGTCAAGGTGGCCGAAGGCGTGGCCAACGGCAGTTACCAGCGCGGCATCTTGATCTGCGGATCCGGAATCGGCATGTCCATGGCTGCCAACAAGTTCCCAGGTGTCCGGGCCGCGCTGTGCTTTGATGAGGAAATGGCGCGCCTGAGCCGATCGCACAACGACGCCAACATCCTGATCCTGGGTGCCCGCTTCGTGGAAAACAGCCGGGCTCGGCGCATGGTGGAGGAGTGGTTCAGGACGGAGTTCGAAGGAGGCCGCCACAAACGGCGGGTGGACAAGATCAGCGCTTTGGAACAGCACCTGATGGCCAATCCCGAAAATCGCAAGTAGGACCCCGATCCGTCGATGGGGCCTGGCGGTTGGTGACCAATGGAATCTTGGCGCAATGGGGACACGGCTGGCTTATCGACGGATCGGGGTAGGATCCCCATGGACATGAACCGGCCTTTGAGTGAAGTGGATGCAGCGGTGGCGTCTGCCCTCCAGAAGGAGTTGGAGCGGCAGTCCGGGACCCTGGAGCTCATCGCATCTGAGAATTTCGTCAGCGAGGCGGTGCTGGAGGCCATGTCGTCGGTGCTGACGAACAAGTACGCGGAAGGGTACCCGGGGCGCCGGTATTACGGAGGGTGCGAGAACTGCGACACGGTGGAGCAGTTGGCCATTGACCGGGCCAAGCAACTCTTCGCCGCCGAGCACGCCAATGTGCAGCCCCACTCCGGCACCCAGGCCAACGTGGCCTCCTACCTGGCCGTGCTCAAGCCGGGGCAGACCATCCTGGGAATGAACCTGTCCCATGGCGGACACCTGACCCACGGCCACCCCCTGAACTTTTCCGGGTTCATGTTTAAAGTCGTGCCCTACGGTGTCCACAGGGACACCGAGACCATCGACTACGAGGCGCTGGAAGGTCTGGCGGAGGAGCACCGTCCGCGGATGATCGTCTGCGGTGCCAGCGCGTATCCCCGAGTCATCGATTTTCACCGGCTGGGCCAGATCGCCCGAGGCGTGGGTGCATACCTGATGGCCGATATCGCCCACATCGCAGGCCTGGTGGCCACCGATCTGCACCCGAGCCCCGTGCCCCACTCAGACTTCGTCACCACCACCACCCATAAAACCTTGCGGGGACCCCGGGGCGGCATCATCCTGTGCCGGGCGACCTACGCCAAGGATCTGGACCGGATGGTCTTTCCCGGCACCCAGGGAGGGCCTTTGATGCACACCATCGCAGCCAAGGCGGTCTGCTTGCACGAGGCCCTGCAGCCCGAGTTCCAAGACTATCAGAAACAGATCGTCGCCAACGCCAGGATGTTGGCCGAAGCACTGGCAGCGGAGGGGTTCCGCCTGGTCTCCGGTGGGACCGACACTCACCTGATGCTGGCGGACGTGTTCTCCCGCGGACTCACGGGAAAGGATGCGGAGAAGGCCCTGGAAAGAGCCCACATCACCGTCAACAAAAATACCATTCCCTTTGACACCAACCCACCCCTGGTCACCAGCGGCATCCGCATCGGCACCCCGGCTGTCACCTCCCGGGGCATGAGGGAACCTGAGATGGTCAAGATCGCAGAATGGATCTCCACGGTCTTGAAGCATCACAACAACGACACGGTCATCTCCAGCGTGCGGCAGCAGGTCTTGAAGCTCACGGGCCAGTTCCCCCTCTACCCGAAGCGACACGCTGCCCTCCGGCAGAGCTAGTGTGTTTTAGCGATCAGCTTTCAGCAATCAGCTCTCAGCAAAAACGCTTGTCGCATTGTGGCTGACAGCTGAGGGCTGACAGCGGCAGGCGTATGGTGAAGCCCATCTCCTACATGGAACTTCTTGGCCCGGGTGGTCCTATCGCCCGGGCTCACCCCGGCTACGAGCATCGGGCGTCGCAGATCCGCATGGCCGAAGCGGTGGCCGAAGCGTTCGCCTCCCCACACCATCTGATGGTGGAAGCGGGAACGGGGACAGGGAAGACCCTGGCCTATCTGCTTCCCGCCATCCTGTGCGGGCGTCGCGTGGTCATCTCCACCGCGACGAGGAACCTCCAGGACCAGATCTTCTACAAGGACCTTCCCTTCCTGGAGAAAGCCCTGGGGCGCAGGATCTCGGCCTGCTATCTGAAAGGGCGGGCCAACTACCTGTGCTTGATGCGCCTCAACACCTGGGACGACTCGCCCCACCTGTTCCACCACCGGGAGACCGAACGGTGGCTGGCGCGGCTCCACACGTGGTCCGAAGAGACCCCCACCGGCGATCGCGCCGAGCTCGCGGAGTTGCCCGAGGACTGGCCCCCGTGGCGGGAGCTGGACGCACGGCGCGAAATTTGCCTGGGCCAAAAATGCGGTTGGTTCAACCCTTGCTTCGTCACCCGGGCCCGCCAGTCCGCCCTGGAGGCAGACCTGGTGGTGGTCAACCACCACCTCTACTTTGCCGACCTGGCGCTGCAGCGCGGCGACTTTGGAGCCGTGCTGCCGGAGCATTCCCTGGTGGTCTTCGACGAAGCCCACGAGATGGAGGACGTGGCTTCTCAGTTCTTCGGCGTCGAGGTCAGTAATTACCGTGTAGAGGAGTTGGCACGGGACGCGGAAAAGGCCTTGACCCAGGCACAGCTTTTCACCCACACTTTTCGCCGGGCGCTGGACCGCCTGTTGGAGAGATCCCGCAGCTTCTTCGGCTCGTTTCAGGAAGACGAGGGCCGGGTCGCTCTCCCCGGAAGCTGGCAGGCGGAGCGTCCCCTGGCGGCGCACGCCTACCGGGAACTGGACCAGGCGCTCCGCTTGCTGTCCAGCCACTTGCTCCAACTGGACCAGGTCCCGGGCGCGGAACCGCTGGCACCGCTCCGCCGTCGCACCGAGGAGATTCGGCAGGAGCTGGAGTTTGTGGCAGAAACCCGTGGCCGGGACTTCGTGTATTGGTACGAACGAAGAGGGCGGGGCACTTTCCTGGCCGCATGCCCGATCGACCTGGCCCCGCTCTTGAAGGAGAAGCTCTTCGACCGCAAGACGTCCGTGGTGCTCACTTCAGCGACCCTGACGGCCTCCGGCACGTTCGATTTCCTGGAACGACGACTGGGCCTGGGAGACTGCACGAAACTGGCCCTGGACTCCCACTTCGACCTCGCCCGGCAGTCCATCCTGTACTTGCCCCGAAGCCTTCCCGATCCTCGTTCCGCCGCCTATGCCTACCGGGCGGCGGCGGAGATCCACCAGATCCTCCAGATCTCCGAAGGGCGGGCCTTCGTCCTCTCCACCAGCTTCCAGCAGATGCAGCTCCTGCACGAGCTGCTCCGGCGACAGCTCCCCTATCCGGTCTTGCTCCAGGGGGAGATGCCCCACCACGCGCTCCTGGAGAGGTTTAGAACGACGCCTCACGCGGTGTTGTTTGCGACCTTCAGTTTCTGGCACGGAGTGGACGTCCCGGGCGACGCCCTCAGTTGCGTCATCATCGACAAGCTCCCCTTTTCGGTTCCCTCCGATCCCGTGGTAGCCGCACGCCTGGAACAGATCCGGCAGGGGGGCGGCAACCCCTTTTACGACTTACAGGTGCCGGAAGCAATCATCCAGCTCAAGCAGGGTCTGGGCCGCCTCATCCGAAGCCGGCAGGACCGCGGCATCCTGGCCATCCTCGACCCGCGGGTCCATCGGAAGGGCTATGGCCAGGCATTTCTTGGAAGCCTCCCCCCTTACCAGCGAACCCATCGGATGGAAGACTTGCGAGAATTTTTTGGAGCCCGCGCCTCGCAGCCGGGTGACTTCTGATGAGAAAAATGGTAGGCTAGCGGCTGTCTTCGGAGGAGTACCTGTATGAAGAAGAATCGCGCTGGAATTCTTGCCCTGGCTCTGGCCCTGGCCGGGCCCCCAGCCCTGGCTCAGGTTCGGGTCATCAAAGGCAAGGTGGTGGACGAACAAAAAGCCCCGGTGGAAGGAGCGCTGGTGTCCATCGATGGCACCGACATCAAGCGCCACTTTGAGACGAAGACCAACAAGAAAGGTGAGTACTTTTACTCCGGGATTCCCTACGGGCGCTACAGGGTTTCCGTGAAGAAGGAGGGGTTCTCGCCGGAGGAGATCAGCGGCATAGAGCCCCGGACGGGCGACGAGAACGTCTTCGACTTCACCCTGAGAAAGGGCGGGGGCGTCCTGGCCTCCGAGCTGAGCCCGGAACAGCTGGAGGAGCTGAAGAAACAGGTCGCGGAAGCGGAAAAACAACAACAGGCCGTGGGGCAGCTCAAGCAGCTCATGGAAGCGGGCATGGCCCTTTCAGGGCAGGGCAAGTACGACGAAGCTGTCGCCGAGTTCAAGAAGGCGTTGGAGTTGGACGCCCAACAGGCCTATGTCTGGGCCAATCTGGCGGACACGTACGCCAAGGCCCAGCGTTATCCAGAAGCGCTGGAGGCCTTTAACAAAGCCATTGAACTCCAGCCCAATGAGGCCGCGTTTCACCAAAACTTAGGGTCGGTCTATGCGCGGATGGGCAAGCAGGCCGAAGCGGAGGCCGCGTTCAAGAAGGCTGCGGAGATGAACCCCGGTGGCGCTGCCCAAAATTGGTACAACATGGGCGCCACCTACGTGAACGCTGGCAAAACGCAGGAAGCAGTCGCCGCCTTTCAAAAAGCGATCGAGTTGGATCCCAAATATGCGAAGGCTTACTACCAGCTCGGAGTAAGCCTGATAGGAACCAACAAGATTCCGGAAGGCGTTCAGACGCTGAAAAAGTTCGTGGAGCTGGCGCCCAACGATCCTGACGCGGCAGCGGCAAAAGAGATCGTCAAAGCCCTCTCCAATTAGACGGGCTTTCTGTGCGCGCTCCAAGCTTTTCGAACTCGCTGACCACGCCACGCCCTTGGCGACTCAGGCCACGCGGTGGCATTAATCCTTCCGTTCGTACTCCCGGAGAAATTTTTCGCACTTTTCAGACCCCAGCCCCGCCAGGCCCTCCAGTGCCTCCAGCACGGCGTTTCGCACCTCGGCGTCCCGGTCACGGACCAGACTGGCCAGCTTCTGAAAGATGGGTTCGGGCAGTTCCTCGGGGCGGTGCCAGAAGGCAACGGCGATCTCCGCCACAGCAGTCGCGCGGATCTCTTCGTCCGGATAATTCAGGAGCTCCACCAGGGCCCGCAAGGCTTCTGCACCTCCCTGCTGGGCAATGACCCCGAGAGATTCCAGGATCAACCGGCGGCGCCGGGTCGTAAACGGATCCTTCTCGGCGGGACCGTAGAAAAACTCCCGGAAGTACCTGACCGCATTATCGGAGCCTAGTTCCCCCATCGCAGCGATAATGGCAGCCTGCAGCTGCTGGGTGCCCTTCCCTTTCTGAGTGCCGGGACGCTTCAGGAGCCGGTAAAGCTCCGGAAGCACCTCGGTTTTCTCCAAGGCGCCCAGGGCGTGAATGGCAAATTCTTGCTTCTCCCGGTCCTTCCGATGAAGCAAGGCAAGTAGCAAAGGCAAGAAGCGCTTCGCCCTGAGCACCTGTATCTTGGGAAGGATCCCGTACAGCTCGTCCAGGTTGCCGCGCTCCAGGATTTCCAGGCACTGCTGCACGCTCAGCTCTCGCCCGCTCGCTCGGCTCCGAGGTTTTCGCCGCCGATTTTGCATTTTAAGGCCTTGCGATTCAGTAACTTAGCATGCTATATTCGATCCCATTATAAGAGGCGGTACCCCTTTTTGAAAGAAGTTTTCAACGTGCCAAAAGAAAATTGAGGGGAAGTCCGCCCGCCAACGAGACGGAGGGTAGTTTCATGCGCTGGACTCTTCTGACGTCCGTCCTGCTTTTGGTCACCGATCTGGCGCTCCCAGATCGACTGGAGCAGGCCGCCAAAAACTCAGCAAAAATCGTGGACCTGACCTATCCCTTGAGCAGCCGCACTCCCCACTGGCCCGGCCCCAATTACAGCCCCTTCCGCTACGACAAGATTGCAGACCTGGAAGAAGATGGGGTCTTTTCCGGAAAATTTTGCATGCCAGAGCACCTGGGCACTCACCTGGATGCCCCCAATCATTTCGAGAAGGGTCAACCTGCCGTGCACCAGCTCTCGCTGGAGCAACTGTTTGCGCCAGCCGTGGTGCTGGACGTCACGGACCGCGTCAGGGGAAACGCGGATTTCCTCCTCCGCTTGGAAGACCTCCGACGATGGGAGAGGGCCCACGGGACGATCGTACCCGGAGCCCTGGTCTTCCTGTACACGGGCTGGGGCACACGGGTGTCCGACTCTGCGCGGTACCAGAACCGCGATGCCAGCGGCGTCATGCACTTTCCAGGCTTCTCTCCGGAGGCTGCACGGTTCCTGGTCAACGAGCGCAACATCAAAGGGCTGGGAATCGACACGCTCAGCGTGGACTACGGTCCCTCCAAGAACTTCCAGGTGCACCACATCGCCCACGGAGCAGGCAAGTATCACATCGAAAACGCGGCGAACCTGGATCGCCTTCCGCCGAAAGGTGCCTTCGCCATCGTGGCGCCCATCAAGATCGAGGGCGGCTCCGGGGGCCCCGTTCGGGTCTTTGCCCTGCTGCCCTGAGCGGTGTGAGGTTGCGATAGGTGATCCCGGAGGAGCATGGAGGCCGTCGGCTCGCAGTGACAAAGCGAAACAAATGCCGCGCCAGTCGTGACCTTTCGTGACCTTTCCCCTTGACCGGTCTGGGAATCCGCCGGTAGAATGGGAGTGCAAAGTCCCATGGCGTTTCTCCTCCGTCTTCTGGTCTGGGCCCTCGCCTTCTACGCGGCCTGGAAATGGCTGCGCGGTCTCTTCCAAAGGTGGATTCAGGCCGACCCGCGGTTCCGGGTACGGAGCACGCAACGGGACCAACCTCCCCTCTCTGGCCACATGCACAAGGACCCGGTCTGCGGCATGTATGTCGCCGACGAATCCGCCATCTCCCAGAAGCACCTGGGGACCTTGTACTATTTTTGCTCTTCCGAGTGCCGAGAGAAATTCATCTCGCAGGGCAGATAATTCTCCTCGAGCCTGCTCGAAGGACTGGTTTTTTCTGCACTGATGCGATGTTAACAAGATGACGATCGCCTGGCGAGGGCCCCAGAACAGGGCAGACGCGGGCTTCCCCTTGCCCCCAAAGGGTTGCTATGCTAGGATGTTGCGGCTTTTCAAAGGCCTGAGCGGTAAAAGGGGAACCAGCGTTATGATTTGCCCGAAGTGCTCCTTCGAACAGCCCGAAACCAACGAGTGCATCAAGTGCGGAGTCATCATCAGCAAGTATATAGCGGCAATGAAGCGCCAGGAGGAGCTGGAAAGCGAGTTCGCGCCCGTGGAAACGGAGCCTGCCCTGGAAGGTGTAGAGCCACGGATCCAAGTGGCCGACGAAAGCGAGGAGCTGAAAGATGTTCGGGAGCGACTGCGCGAACTGGACATGCTGCGAGCCGAGCGCGGGCGGCTTCGGTCGGAGCTCCAGGAGGTGAAGGATCGACTGGAGCAGCGCACCGAGCGCTTGAGTTCCGAACTGAGCCAGATTCGTGATGCACAGGTGGTACTGGAAGGCAAGTTGAGCCTGCTGGAAGACCTGGAGCCTATTAAAAACAACGTCTTCCGCCTCTTTGAGGAGCTGGAGGTCGTGAGGAGCCAGCTGACCGAGTCCCGGGCCGGAAACAAGTCCAGCGCTGCCTCCGAATCCGGCCCGATGGAAGCCCTTGCCTCCGCCATGCAACAGGAACTTCAGGAGCTACGGCAGTCCGTGCAAAAAGTTCAGTCCTCCCTCGCCGACGTGGAAGGACTCAAGAGGAACCTTGCCGCCCTTCGGGAAACGGAGAGGGGACGTTCGGAATCTCCGACGTCTAACCAACGAAAGGGCTCCGAAGAGCTCAAGGCGGAAATGCAGGCCCTGAAGGCTGAGGTCCGGGAGCTGATGGAAAAGTTCGTCGCCTTCGACTGGCAGCGAGAAGGTACTGCCCAGGTGAAAGAAGACCTGGCCGTCCTGAGGGAAGGACTACAGAACTTCAAGCTGGAAATGCGGAAGTTGGTAGAGGACAAAGGGGGGGAGCTGGGCGAAGTCCGGGCCAGCGTGAGAGAAATGAAGCGATTCTTTGCAAAGTTGGAAACCCTCCTGAAGCTTTTCACAGAAGCCAATCCCACCGAGTAGCTGCATCCCTTCGGGCGATGCACCATCGCTGCCTTCTTGCTAAACCTGTTGGATCCGACCCAGGATTTTCGGCGCCAGCAGGCGAACGTATTTGCGCAGCAGGCGAAAGCAATCCTGGTAATCCTCGTAAGTGCTACCGTAAGGGTCGGGGATGGACCGCGTATCGGTGCCACCGGTGGCGAACTCCGACAGCAGGAAAATGCGATCGCGGGCAAAGAAATAGCGAAGCTTGAGGAATTCCTTTTGAGCAGCGGTCATGGTCAGGACGAGATCGGCCATTTCCACCAACTCCACAGCCACGCTGCGGGCCATGTGCTGGGAAATGTCGAAGCAGCTCTCCCGGCAAATCTGCTGGGCCAGATCGCTGGCACGGTATCCTTCCAGCGCGGACGTTCCCGCCGAACAGGCCAGAACCCGATCCCGAACCTCGAGAGGCAACTCGTCTTGAAGGAGCCCCACGGCCATAGGGCTCCGGCAGATATTTCCGGTGCATACGAACAGCAACACATACTTCCCATCCTTCATGAGCCTTCCCGCCGCGATGCTCTTCCTACTACTCCTTGATTTAACCTACGGGCGCCCCACCCCGTACCGTCGCACCATGGCTCGATGGCTCGACGAAGCCCTGGACGGGCGGTAGCCGTTAGGGTAATGTCGGATCGGGCTTCATTATACCGATTCGAGGAGGCCATCCGTGAAGAAATGCGCTCTGATCCTCGGCTTACTTGTCTCGCTGGCGCGCCCGGAGTTCCAGTTCTGGCCTGAAGGCACGTACGATGCCAGCGTCCCGACCCCCGCCAAGCTCCTTGGACATGAGATCGGAAGCTACCTGACGGACCACGACCCGATGCTCCAGTACGTGGAGACCCTCGTGCGGAGCAGCCCGCGCCTTCAAATCGTCCCCTACGGGCAATCCTACGAGCGGCGGAAGCTCGTGTTGGTGGTGGCGAGCTCGCCGGACAACCTGGTCCGGATTGAGGAGATCCGCGCCAGCGTGGCGCGCCTCACAGATCCTCGCAAGATCGGAGAGACCGAGGCACGGGAGATCGCTCGCCGAATCCCCGCCATCGCCTGGATGAACTACGCAAACGACGGAAATGAGTCGGCCGCTTTCGAAGCCGCCATCCAGGTCGTGTACCAGATGGCGGCGGGCACGGACCCGGTGACCAGAAACATCCTCGACCAGCTCGTGGTGATCGTCAATCCCGCCCACAACCCGGACAGCCACCAGCGCTACGTCACCTGGTTCAAGGCGGCCAGTGTCGGCCGCGGCGGAACAGCCGACCCCTGGGCCGCCGAACACGGCGGCGACTGGCTCATGAGCACCAACAACAACCATTACCAGATCGATCTCAATCGGGATGCCTTCGCCCTGAGCCAGGTGGAAACCCGGACCATCGTCGGCCAGATCCACCATTGGAACCCCCAGCTGTTCGTGGACCACCATGGCGAGGTCGAGAACTACTTCTTCCCCCCGTTTGCGCTCCCCATCAACGCCAACCTTCCCGACAGCTTACGTCACTGGGGCGCCCGATATGGGAAGGCGCTCTCGGATGCCTTCGGAAAGTTCGGGTGGAGCTTCTCGGCCCGGGAGGTCTTCGACGTGTACTATCCCGGTTATTACGACTCCTATCCCGCCCTGAACGGAGCCATCGGCATGACCTACGAGACGGACGGAGGCGGGGACAAAGGCTTCACCCACGAGCGAGAAGACAAGACCGTCGTGACCCTCAAGGATGGCATCCACCACCATTTCATCGCCACCATGACCACCCTGCAGACCACCGCCGAAAACAAAGAGCAGCGGCTGTGGGACTTCTTCCAGTTCCGCAAGACCGCAATGGACGAAGTCGCCCGGGAGCCCATCAAGCAGTTCGTCTTTTATTCCGAGGCGGATCCCGATCGGGCCGCGGAACTGGCAGACCTGTTACGTCACCATCGCATCGAGGTCTACAAGGCCCGGGAGGCCTTCAAGCTGCGCCGCGTTTCCGGCTATTTCGATCGGAAGGAGGCGGAGCGGAACTTCCCCGCCGGCGCCTACGTCGTTCCTTTGGCCCAGCCCCAGAAACGCCTCGCCCGGGCCCTCCTGGAGCCCGAAGCGGAACTCGACCCTCGTTTCCTGGAGGAGGTACAAAAGAAGCGCCAGTACAACGAGAGCCTGGGAGAAAAGGCTCGCAAGCTCTCCTACGATTTTTATGACGTGACCGCCTGGGCGCTGCCTTTGGCCTACGGGGTAGAAGGCTTCTGGAGCGGGGAGGCCACTCCTGTCCCTGGTGACCTGGTGGCCACCTCCGCGGTCGCAGCCCCATCCGGCAGATTTGGGGAACCGATGCGACGAGAGAGCGCTACCCTTCCGCTCGACTGGCGCCCGGCGCGCTATGCCTATCTGCTGGACTACCGCTCCAACGTGTCCGCGAAAGTGTTGGGCCTCCTCCTCCAGGAGGATTACAAAGTCGCCGTGGCTCGCAAGGAATTCAAGGTCGCCGGCAAGAGCTTCCCCCTGGGGGCGCTGGTCGTGCGGGTGGAGAGGAACCCCGCCTCTGTGCACGACCGGATCAAGACCCTGGCAACGGAAGCGGGCGCGACGGTCACCCCCGTGGACTCCGCCTGGACCGACGAGGGAATCGTCCTGGGCTCCCGGGAGGTGAAGGAACTGCAGAAACCCAGGATCGCCGTCGTCAGCCACGTTCCCGTCTCGCAGACCAGCTTCGGCGCCATCTGGTTCCTGCTGGAGCAAAGCTACGGCCTGGACTTTACTGCCCTCCGGGCTGACCGGCTATCCTCGGCGGACCTGTCCCGGTACAACGTGATCATCCTGCCTCACGGCGGTCGATCCCGGTACGCCGAGGTCCTGGGCAAATCGGGCATCGAAAAGCTAAAGCAGTGGATCCAGACGGGCGGTGTGTTGGTAGGGGTCAAGGGGGGCGCCGCCTTCGCGGCCGACGAAAAAGTCAAGCTCACCTCTGCCAGGCTCGCAGGAAAAGAAGAAAAGGAAGAAGAGGAGGGGGAAGAGGAAGAGGACCAAGGGAAGGAAAACGAGGAGAAGAAGCCGGAGAAAGAGAAACCGGAAGAGAAAAAGCCCGAGGAAACAAAGAAGACCGCCGCAAAAAAGCCCCTGCCCATTCCGGGCGCAGTCTTGCGCGTCAAGCTCGATACGAATCACTTCATGTCGCTGGGCTACGGTCCGGAGGTCGCCATCCTGAACTATTCGGACCTGGCTTTCTCCAAATCCACCCAAGGAATCAACGTGGGGGTCTACCCGGAGAAGGAGATCCGGCTCAGCGGCTTCGCCTGGAATGACTTCGAATCGTGGCTCGGCAACACCGCGTACCTGATCGATGAGCCCCTGGGACGGGGGCACGTCATCCTGTTTGCGGATGATCCCAATTTTCGCCTGTTCTGGAAAGGATTGAACCGCCTCTTCCTGAACAGCATCTTCTTCGCCCCCAGCCTGGACTGAGGCAAAAGCTTGTGTAGTCAGCCACCGCCGCGTGACAACCGCCGTCTGCCGACGACCCGGCTGAGTCGTTGCACCGCTGCCAGGCCGTACATTCCGGTGACCCGGATCGGCCAGGTGGCGCGATAAAGAGCGATAAGGGATTTGGACTCGGGAAAGAATTCTAAATCGCCCAACTCCAGGGCGAGCATTCCGCGAAAGAAAAAGCGCGCCCGGTCCCTCATGCGCTCTCTCGCCTGAAGCTGAAACCCAGGTTCTCCGAGAGATCTCGTCGGAAGCTCGGACTCGAAAAGGGCATGCAGAGGATCAGGAGCAAATCCTCCGGCGAGAGCGTCAAGACGGTCGCACCGGCGAGAGAGGTCGGCTGCGCTCGCTCCAGGAGCTCGTCCGTGTCGAACGGAAAACAAAAATACCAGGGAGCGACTTCACAGTGAAGCTCGACCTCAAAGGGCTCCTTCCTTTCGTCCAGGAACCGGTAAACGTATTCCGAGGAGGGGTAGATCACCTCCACTGCTCGGTTGAAGCGCCCGTGCGGTCGATAGCCCTGGGAAACCAGCAGATCCCTAACCTCCCGGACGTCCTTTCTGCGAACTGGTAAAGTTACTGCGGCCTTCTCCCCAGCTCAGCCGGATCCACCCCGGTGTTAAATTTCACTTCGTTGATCGCAGCTTCCAGAAACCGGGAGCCGTTCTGGTTGACCTCGATGCGAAACGGAACCCGCATTCCGGAAACCTCGCGGTAGTCGGAGTAGATTTGCTCGAAATCAGCCGGTCCGCCCGGTCCCATGCCCCGATAGCTTTTCTTCAGCAGCGTCCCGCTGGCCGGCTCGATGAACAATCGCACGCTCTCGCCCTCCTTGCTGATTAGGATGACGTCGGCTTCGATTCCTCCCACGTTATCCCGCTTTTCAAACTGCAGGCTGTACTCGCCCTCGGTGCGGAGCAGGTTAAAGGTGTTCCGTATGACCTCGGCGCGAAAAAACGTCTTCATCATGTCCGGCAGTTCGCGCACTCCCTGGGGAGTCTTGCGCCAGCCATTGTTGCCGTCAAAGAAGATAACCAGCTCGCCCGACGGAAACTGCTGCTCGCTGCGGAGCACGCCAGGAAAGATAATGGTCTCGCGGCCCCCTATGGCGATCTCGCCTTCCGGGCCGAAGATCCTTCCGGAAGTAGTCACGGACAGATCTTCGATGCCCCGCAGGCGCTCCAGCGCCGCAGGCGTAGCCGGTGCGGCCGCCGCCGCGGCCGGTTTGCCCGCGGGAATGGGGATGTCAGTCGCGGGGACCTTCCCACTGGCTACAGCCAGTTGGTACTCTCTGGCCGTACGCCATGCGATTCTCTGGAGGAAAGCCGCATCCGCTTCGCTCAGGTTCCACGGGCTCAAGCCCTCGGGGCTGCCGGAATAAAGCACCGCGTAGAACACGCAGGCGGCCAGATACGTTCCCGCCGCGTTGGGGTGGCTTCCGTCACTGCATTGGGAATGTCGAGCTGCTGAGCGCATTTCTCCGCGGCGGCATCGGACCAGCCGGGGTAAAACGCGCGCGTGATGCGCACCATTTCTGCCGGCGTGAGCCCATCGTAGAGCGCTTTGTTTTCGCCGACAAACGCCACGCGGCGGAGGATCTCGATGCGCTGGCGCGCGATATCGAATCCCAGAACCCGTGCGTGTCCGGCGGTTGGGCGCGCGAGTCCCAACAGCATCTTGATCGTCGTCGTCTTGCCGGCGCCGTTGCGCCCCAGGAAGCCTTAAACCGAACCCCGCGGCACGCGCAGGTTCAACCCGTTTACCGCAACCACTCTGCCGTAGCGCTTTCCGAGCGCCTCGGCCGCAATGATGTGCTCGCTCATTTCTTCCCTCCCAATGTGTCCAGTTCTTCTTCGACCAGTTCCACAATTTCTTCGGACGAAAGACGGAGCTGCGTGCCCTCCACCGCCACCTGCCGCGCCAGCGGCCGCAAACGCCGGATGCGCTCGGCCTTCAGCAATCCCGGCTGCCCGTCAGCCACAAACGTGCCGCCGCCGGGGACGGCGGTGATGACGCCGTCGCGCTCGAGGTCGAGATAGGCGCGGGCGACTGTGTTGGGGTTGATGCGCAGGTCAGAGGCCAGCTTGCGGACCGAGGGCAGCGCATCGCCGGGCTTGAGCGCCCCAGCCGCCACCGCGTTTTTCACCTGGGCCTGGATTTGCAGGTAGAGCGGGAGGCCCGAGGAGGGGTTGACGCGGAGGATCATACTGTACTAATACAGCAGTACAGTTGGCGTGTCCAGTGTTTTTTTCAATCCAGCGAGCGGGTGGGAAGAGGGACGCGGCGCCCTTTTGCGCGGGGGCACGTGCCACAGGCCCAGATGGGTGAGGATGCGCTGGATCACGGCCGGGTCTTCGATGAAGGAAATAATCCGCATGCGGCCGGAGCGGTCGATGATCGAGAAGGATCGCCGATCTCGATCTGTAGCCATTTGACTCGCCTCCCGTAATCGAATAAGCTTTCCTGCGATCGCGCTTGTCCCGATCGTCCGGCCTCGGGAGGCTGGCAGTCGAGTGATGCACACCTGGAGAAGCTGCCTGTGAACCTCACATTTCTCGCTTTGGGGTTCGCGACGCTGCTGGTGATGGCCTATCGCCTTTACGGGGGCTGGGTGGCCCGGCGGTTCGCCATCGACGATCAGCGTACTACCCCGGCACATCAGTTCAATGACGGGGTGGACTATGTGCCCACGCGGCCCTTCTATCTTTTCGGCCAGCACTTCTCGGCCATCGCCGCCGCAGGCCCGATTGCGGGCCCGATCCTCGCCTGTCAGGCCTTCGGCTGGTTGCCCTGCCTTCTTTGGATCGGCCTGGGAGTCGTACTGATCGGCGCGGTGCACGATTTCTCCGCCCTGACCGCATCGGTCCGTCACGGAGCTCGTTCCATGGCCGAGATCACCCGGGAACATCTGGGACGGCGAGCAGGAAGAGCCATGATGGTCTTCATCTGGATTGCCCTTGTTTATGTCGTCATCGCGTTTGCCGATATCACCGCTGCCAGCTTCGTCAGCGCGACGGAGGAGCTCCAGGGAGTGCGGGTTGAATTCAATCCAGGCGGCGCAGTGGCAGCGGCAAGCATCATGTACCTGCTCCTGGCCGTGCTCCTGGGGCTGGTGCAGCGATTCCTGAAGCCTCCCTTGTGGCTGGTCACCATCATCTTCGTGCCCGCCGCGCTGGGATTGGCCTGGCTCGGCACCCACCTTTCTCACCTCCTGATTCTCGACGCCAGAACCTGGGCACTTTTGATCCTGGTGTACTGCGGTATCGCGTCCCTGGTGCCGGTGTGGGCGTTACTGCAACCTCGCGGCTATCTCGGCGGCTTCATCCTCTACCTTGCACTGGCCCTGGGCGTGATCGGGATCCTCTTCGGCGGCTACCAGATCAAGCAGGAAGCCTTCAGGGCCTGGGACGTGGGCGGCATGACCGGCACACTGTTTCCCTTCCTGTTTGTCACCATCGCCTGCGGAGCCTGCTCGGGGTTTCATGGGCTGGTGTGTTCGGGCACCACGTCCAAGCAGGTGGACCGTGAGTCGCACCTGCAGAAGGTGGGTTACGGTGGCATGATGGCCGAAGGCTTTGTGGCCCTCATTTCCCTGGTCACCGTCATGATTGTGACGCAGGATGACCTCAAAGGGCTCAAGCCCGGCACCATCTACGGCAACGGCATCGGCGATTTCCTGACCCTCCTCATCGGCAGAGAAAACCTGAAATTTGCCGTGACGTTTGGCGCCATGGCCTTTTCGACCTTCGTGTTTGATACGCTCGACGTTTCCATGCGGCTGAGCCGTTACATCGTCCAGGAGGTGTTCGGCTGGAGGGGACGTCTTGGCGCGCTCGGGGGTACTCTTGTCACCATGGTGATACCGTTCTACGTTCTCGCGACGGCAGAAGAAGGCATGTACCTGCACTTCTGGACCCTTTTCGGGGCGTCGAACCAGCTCCTGGCCGGGCTGTCGTTGCTGGCAATCACCGTCTGGTTGTATCAGGCGCGCCAGCGGATTGGTTTCATCCTTTTCCCCATGATCTTTGTCCTGACCATCACCCTGTGGTCACTGGCGAAGCTCACCATTTCCAATTTGCAGACCACCCAGGGTCTGGACATCCGATTGATCAATGGTCTCACAGCGGTCGTATTAATTTTGCTGGCGCTGTACCTTGCCGTCACTGCGCTGTTCAAGTTGCGCGGTGAACGCAACAGTTCACTGGCACTGGAGCTGCAGTGACGGGATGGCTCTCGCGAGACCGGCGGGGAAAATCAAGCAAAAACCAGCCTTGACCCAGCGCGAGTCACGGGCGTATGCTTCGCGAACGTCCGGGAGCTGAATGGAAAACTTTGCGTGAAGGCCCCCAATCCAATGATTCTCCACGCACGTATCCCATAGGAAGAGAGGAATGCCGAGCCGAGGGACTGGTGCGGAACCTCACGCTGCCGACCTCGTTCTAGTCCGCAGAGTCGTGGACGGAGATGAAACGGCGCTGGCCACACTGTACGACCGGTATGCCGGCGTGGTGTATTCGGTCGTTTTGCGCATCCTGCGCGACCCGGGGGCTGCGGAAGAGATTTTGCAGGACATCTTTTACCAGCTCTGGCGCAACGCCTCCAACTTCGATCCTGCCCGCGGCACGCTGCCGGGCTGGCTGCTGGTTAGTGCGCGCAATCGCGCCATTGACCGTCTGCGCCGCCGCAACCCCGATACCACCGAGCTGGCGGAACAGAGCGTCGCCCTCCCTTTCAATTTGGAAGCTGCCATCGCGCAAAATCAATTGATGTCCCGGGTGAAGGCGGCTCTGGCCAAGTTGCCTCCGGCGCAGCGCGAGGCTCTGGAGTTGGCCTATTTCCAGGGTCTGACGCATAGCGAAATCGCCCAGCGCACAGGCGAACCCCTGGGGACGGTAAAAACCAGGCTGCGGGCGGCCGTCCAATGGCTGAGGCGAGAGTTGAACCCATGAACGGGCATCCACAACTCAACGAGGACTTCGACCTGTACGCGCTGGGCGCGCTGGAGGGCGAGGAAAAGCAGGCCCTGGAAGTGCACCTGCGGAGCTGCACCGACTGCAGGCGCAAGGTGGAAGAAGCGCGCGGGCGGGTGGCTCTCCTGGCGCTGGCTGCGCCGCCCGAAGTCCCGCCACGCCAGATCAGGGACCGGCTGCTGCGCCAGATACACGCCAAGCCCGTAGAGCAGCCCCCGCCGCCCCTGGCCGCGTTCCGGCGCTGGCCAAGGCCGGCGTTTGCGCTGTTGCTGGCCACGATCCTCCTGGCCATCGCCACGGCGCTGCTGGTGTTCCAGAATGGCAGGCTGAGCCGCCGCGTCAGCGAACTCCAGGCGGCTGCACTGCAACAACAGGAGGAGACGGAGCGGGCACGCTCCGTGCTGGAGGTCCTGACCGCGCCCGATACGTTGCAGGTCACGCTGGTCTCCGGCGCCGCGCAACCCCTGCCCCTGGGCAAGACATTCTACAATTCCCGCAAAGGCTTGCTCTTCTACGCTGCCAACCTGCCGGCGCTGCCCCCGGACCAGACCTATCAATTGTGGCTGGTCCCGGCAGAAGGCAATCCCGTCAGTGCGGGCATCTTCACCGCCGACCCAAAGGGAGACGGCGCGGTGTTGTTGCCGGTTCTACCGCCCGGTGTTGCCGCCAAAGCCTTCGCCGTCACCGTGGAGCCAGCCGGCGGAGTCACTCAACCCACCGGACCCAAAGTCCTAATCGGAGTGGTTTCGTAGCCCACTGCTGCCATTGAACCTGCGGTCTATCGGTCCTATCTGCTCGGTTGTTTCCGACCATAGGAGGTGGTATAAAGGGGCCAGCCGATATTATGGAGTGACCGGCTCCTTTTGATCACCGCATGATATGGATGAGTCCAAATCCGCCTCTCGGAACGTGGGTACTGCCATCGCCCAATGCCATTCCCGCGAAGCCTTTTGGATTCAATACGTTCATCGAGCTGCCGAGGGCGACGAC
>JACQTF010000058.1 GCA_016210925.1 Acidobacteriota bacterium
GCCTGGGACGCCAGGATGGTCAGCGCAAAGATCCTGGTGACCGGCTCAAAATCCAGCAGCAGGCCTACGAGGCACAGGAGCAGCGTGATGGGGATGAGAAAGTACGTCCGAGGGGCTACCTGCTTCACGAGGGAGGCTACCGGCGCGAAAAAGGTCAGGTACCAGAGCAAGGCCAGGAGGACGATGAAAGGGAAGATCTGAACGGAAATCGAGACGGCCAGGGCGATTCCGGTCTCCCGGGACAGATAGGATCGCACCAAGAGGAGAGAGGCGGACAGCACCAAGAGGGCGATCGAGACCAAAAATGGAATCGCGGCGTTTTTCTTCTCCGTGCGGTTCAGGATCCATCCCGCGAGCATCCCCACCAAAAACCATTGGCCAAAACTGAGGGGGATCAGCGGGAGGAATCCCGGGTTTGCGCCGGGCGCAATCAGCGAAACGATCCAGGCGCCCACCCAGTTGGTGGGCAAGAAAAGCCAGGCCAGGTGAGGCTCCCATTGCAGCAGAGACAGGGTTCCGGAAAAGATCCCGGCCCCGAAGGAGGTGGCCAGAAATCCCGGCGCGCCCAAGGCGCACACGATCATCCCTAACGATAGGCTCCCAGTCCCTGCGAGATATCGGATCAGGTTCGGTCGCAGGTCCCGGCCCAGATCGCCCGCAGGGGACCATCCTGGGGGCAGATCGATAGACGCCCACAGGATCAAGCCAGCCCCCGCCAGCCACAGGGCAGCAACCACAAGAGGGAAGAGCCTAACGTTGGGCGCGGTCATAATCTGTGATTCGGCGCGGCCGTCCGCGGGCGACGACGGCATTTGGGAACGCGTTAAGGTTTCGAGTCAACCCGGTTTTGAGCGGCGCAATTATCCACTAGATTTCCGCTCGCAGCAACACGTTTTTAAGACCGGGCGCGGCAGGCTTAATCCGGCGGATTCTTGCGCCAGCCCTGCCTGTGAGGGGTGAAAAAACTCCCCGGGAACAGCTCTGTGCTATAGTCCTGAGGCGAAAAACCGGTTTCGGGAGTAGCCTCGCTGGGGGGACTAAACTTTCATTGAACGGCTCTTCGGACGGATATAATGAATCCTCCGGTCCGGGGGTATAGAGCTTCATGGACAGCAAGGCGACCTCTCCCATTTCGGTCCAGGGAAGGGCGGCGGTGGCGGCCAGGCCGCTTCCCGCTTTGTACCGGCCTCGTCGAGGGCTGAGCATCCCGTGCATCACAGTCCTGGATCGGGAAGGGCGCATTGCCGAGGTGGAACAGAGGCGCGTATTCTGGCATCAGGTGCAGGGAGGTCACGGGGCGGACATCCTGTTCGTGGGCGGCACCAATGGCGAATGGAATCGGCTGAAGAACGAGCAGCGGCAGCGGTTGGTGGAACTGGCGGCGGACGAGGTGCGTCGGATTAACGCCGGCCTGACCACGGACGGCAGGGCGCCCGTGGAGGCTTGGGCCGGGATCACGGCGCCCACCCGGAAGGAGACGCTGGACAACCTGGTATGCGCCCTGGATGCGGAGGTCCATGCCGCTGTCCTCGCCCCGCTTTCCATTCAGGACGTGGAGGATGTAGTGGAGTTCTTCCACCGGGACGTCTCTGACCTGATGGATCGCCGGGCCCGGTACATCCCCGTCTTCCTGTACGACAACGCAGACATCACCGCTCACCCCGAGGTGCCCCACATTCGGACACGGGACATGAAGCGGATCAGCCGGCTGCCCTACATCTTCGGGATCAAGGTGTCGGCCCCACGCAGGGTGCTGGGGCACTACACCAAGGCGGCCCTGCATTTCAAGGACAAGGGCGAGTTCGGCATCTACATCGGCAACGCCATGTTGATCTTCGATGTCTTCCGTCTGGGGGGAGGCTGGCTGGGCAGAACCAGGGAATACTGGAACCGGTACCTGCTCCACAACGATCTCCCCATCGGGGTCGTCTCGGGTCCTTCCAATGTCCTGCCGCGGGAATGGCAGCGTGCGTGGCGGTCCTGCTACGTGGGTGATGAGGAGCGGATGAAGACGTACCGCAGCCTTTTTTTGGAGTTCGGGTCCTCCTATCGCTTCGAAGAGGACGGCCGCCAAGTGAAGAAGACGATCGCGTGCTTGAAACACGCCCTCCGGCTGGACGGGGTGATCGAGCACGACGAAGTGGCCCGGGGAACAAAGGAGCTGACCCCTTCGCAGCGGGGGCTGTTTCGTGATCGCTACGAGAAGCTGAAAGCGCGGATTTGCGCCGAGACGGATCCGCTGTGGGTGACGCGAGCGCCCTAGGCGCGAGCCGCCGGAGACGTCGAAAGGCGAGACATGGGTCTTGGGGTGCGGTCCGAACGGACCGCCTGTGATCTGTCATGAGGGACCAACTGGATCTGGTGGGCATCGGCTCCATGGTGGTGGACGTCATCCGGAGGACGCCGCGGCTGATCTCCGCCGAGGAGAAGATTGCCCTGGACTCTTTCGGAGACGGCGCCATGGTGCGCCGGGTCGTGGGAGGCGTGGTGCTTAACCACCTGGCCTGGGCACGGGCCCTGGGCCTTCAGGTCGGCGTCTTCGGAAAGCAGGGCAACGACCAGGCGGGGCGTTTCATTCGCACGGAGATCAGCCGCCTGGGCATTGACCAGGAGATTCTCACCACGGGAACCGCCTCCTCCGAGTCGTTGGTCTTCGTGGACCGCTCCGGCGAACGGGCGATCTACATGTCTCCCGGCGCCACCGCCAGCGTGGGTGCAGAGGAGATCCACCGCGACTACGCCGAGTACATTCGTCGGGCGAGGATGGTGTCCACGGAGATCTCGCAGCTGCCACTGGACGCGGTGGTCGCCGTGATGGAAATCGCCCACCATGCGGGATCCGTGACTGTGCTGGACCTGGACGTTCCCCCTTCAGAGGCCGGCCGACTGGGGAGCCCCGCGGACCTGGAACGGGCCCTGCAACTGGCCCATTACCTCAAGTCTTCTCGCCTTGCGGCCCAGGAGCTGACGGGCAGGACCGACGCCCTGGGTGCGGCAAGAGCCTTGCGAGACCGCTACGCGACCCGGGCCGCCGTCGTGACGGATGGTCCCCGAGGGTGCAGCCTGGCGGCTGAGGGATACAGCGGCTCGCTTCCAGCGTACCCAGCCCAAGTGGTGGACACCACGGGGGCGGGGGACGCGTTCTGGGGTGGGTTTCTGGCGGGGCTGCACTACGGGCTGTCCTGGGAAGATGCAGCCCGCCTGGCCAATGCCTGCGGGGCCGCATGCTGCGAAGTGGATGGGGCGTTTCCGGTGGTGGGCGCGAGCCGGGCTCGATGTCTGGCCCTGTATGATGGCACTCCTTGCTCGCCCCTGCCCTTCCCCGCCGAGTCCGAGGCCGGTGGGGCCGGCGCTCCGGCGGCGGGCTCCTTCCTCGGCCTGGCCCTGGAGCAACTGGACATCCTGCGCCAGCAGGTGTCCTCTGAAGCCCTGGATCGTGCTGCACGCATGATCCTGGATTCCCAGGAGCTCGGGGGACGGGTCCACGTCATGGGCGTAGGCAAGCCGGAGCACGTCGCCCGCTACATCGCCTCCCTGATGGCAAGCACCGGCACCCCCGCCTATTTCCTCCACGCCACGGAGTGCGTCCACGGCTGCGCCGGCCAGGTCTTGGCCCACGACGTGGTCATTGCCGTCTCCAACAGTGGTTCCACCGGGGAGCTGCTGGGAGCCGTGAAGGCAGTCAAGGCCCAGGGAGCGCAGCTCATCGCCGTCTCCAGCAACGACGCCTCGCCCCTGGCCCGGGCGTCGGATGTCTTTTTGTACGCGGGCGCCGTCGCCGAGGGAGGCGTTTTGAACCTGCCACCACGGGTGAGCATCCTGGCGGAGACCCTGGTGCTGCAGGCTCTCTCCGTCGAGCTGGAGGTTCGCAAGGGCCTGACGGCCGACCAGTACCGCGGCTGGCATCCTGGCGGTGACCTGGGCAGGCGCGCAGAAGGAATGGGCCGGAAGAAATAACTCTGAAACCGCAGCCGCTCCCCTCTTCTTTGACGCATGCCTCTCCCTTGAATGACATTTTGTCCGAGCTGCCTCGGAAAAAATGTCGCAATCTGATCCGCTCCCCTGTTCACCTTCCCTGATCATGGACACTTAAAGCTGGACCCCGAGTTGCATGAACTGACCTTGGCTCCCCGGGGGCAGTTGTTTCCGTGAGGTTCAACCAGACGGTGGAACATGGAACTTAGACGAGATCCGCGGGCCAACCTCCATATGAAGATCCAGGTGGAGGGAACCGATCAAGAGGGGAAAGCTTTCCAAGTTTCGGGTCACACTGAGAACGTGAGCAAGACCGGCGCACGCATCGCGGTCCCCTTCCTGGTCAAGCCAGGAGAACTGCTCGAAGTGAGCGCATACGGTCGGTTTCGGGCTCGAGCGAGGGTCACGCGCGTTTACCATCCTGCCCGAGACGGAATGCAGTTGATCGGAATCACCTTCGAGGAGCAAGAAGGCGACTGGTTGGTCAAATAAAGATTGATTGCAATTTCGCCCGGGCCGTCTGACTGTTTCGTTGCCACCTCCCAGGCTTCACGACTCCACCGGACCCACCGGACTCCATCGATATTGACTTGGCCGCTTTTTTGTCCTAAAAAGGAGGAAGCGGGTCAGTGTATTCGGGCTTTGGGAGCATCGATGCCTATCTTTGAGTATCTCTGCC
>JACQTF010000059.1 GCA_016210925.1 Acidobacteriota bacterium
GACACCCCTGGCTGGCCTGGACCGGCCGCTGGTTTCCGAACCTGTCCATGGCCATCATCATCAAGGCCCGAAGGCGATGAGCCCCGCACCTATTTTGTGAGAACTGGGAAAAGATTGCTGAGCAAATATGAAACACGCATGCGCAACCTCTGATAGGACGTCTCGAAATAGGTGCGGGGTGAGAGTGGCAGTGCTGCGCGGTCGCTACCTGAATCCGTGGGAAATGCAAAATTTTGTCCCGCTGTCGTCTGCCGGCGTGCGGGTGACCGCGTTCTCCAGCCGCAGGACCCTCTATTCCCTCAACGGGCTGGGAGTGGAGCATCAGTCGTTGCCCTCGGTCTCCGAGTGGATCGAGAGCCGAGGACCCGGCTTCCGATCGTTGCTTCGACGGGTCACGGGTTCGCTGGAATTCAAGTACCGCCAGCTGGGCCTGGTCCGCAAGCTCAGAGAGTTTCAGATCGTGCACACGGCGGAGACCTTTCACATCTTTTCCTACCAGGGGGTCCTGGCGAAGCAAAAGTGGGGTTGCAAGCTGGTGACGACTTGCTGGGAGAACATTCCCTTCGCCAATGAGCCAGGCCCACTGGAGAGGAGGATCAAGAAGCAGGTGCAGGAGAAGTCGGATCTCTTCCTGGCCACGTCTGCCCTGGCCCGGAGGGCCCTCCAGGCAGAGGGGGTGGACACGGATCGGATTCGGGTTTTGTTCCCCGGCGTGAATCTGGAGCGATTTCGGCCGGGAGGGAAGGATGCTGAGCTGCTGTCTCGTTGGGATCTGAAACCGGCGGACTTGGTGATCTTGTTCGTGGGGCGCCTGGTGCGAGAGAAGGGCGTTTTTACTCTGGCCAGGGCCCTGCGGTTTCTGCGGGATGATCCGGCGATGGGGGAACAGGGGGTGCGAGGCCTCTTGGTGGGGGATGGACCCGAACGAACGGCACTGGAGGCGTTTTTGCGTGAACTGGCGCTGGGGCAGAGGGTGACGATCCGAGCGGGGCTGCCGTACTCGGAAATGCACCGGGTCCACAGTCTGGCGGATGTGTTCGTCTTGCCCAGCATTCCCACGACGCAGTGGCAGGAGCAGTTCGGCATGGTCCTGGCGGAGAGCATGGCGTGCCAGAAGGTAGTCGTGGGCACGGAGTGTGGATCGATTCCTGAGGTCGTCGGGGAGGCCGGCGTTTTGGTTCCGAGCGGAGATGCGGAGGCCCTGGCGGGCGCACTGCGTCGGTTGGTTCTCCATCCTGAGGTTCGTCGAGAGTTATCCGTGGCCAGCCGTCGAAGGGCAGAGATGCACTTCTGCGCACGGCGTTTTGCCGAAACTCTCCAAGGCTATTACCAGGAGCTACTCGACCATGATGTATGACGGCCTGGCCACGGACGCCCATGCCTCGCATGCCCGGATCGTGGCGGCGGTCCCCGACCAAAGCACGGTGCTGGAAGTGGGATGTGCCACAGGGTATCTGTCCGCCGAGCTTCAAAGACGGGGCTGCCGGGTGTACGGCGTGGAGCTGGATGAGCAAGCGGCGGAGCGAGCGCGCCCCCACTGCGTCCAGGTCCTGGTAGGCGACGCGGCCTCGGTGCCCTTGCCTTTTTCCCCGGCCATGTTTGATTGCGTCCTCTGTGGGGATGTTCTGGAACATCTCGCTCGTCCGGAAGAGGTTTTGGAGCGCGTCAGACCACTGCTGAAGGGAGGTGGGCGGCTGGTCGTTTCCATCCCCAATGTGGCCAACTGGTCCGTTCGCTGGCATCTGCTCCGGGGAAAGTTCGACTACGCGTCGCAGGGAATCCTGGACCGGAACCACTTGCGTTTTTTCACCCTTCGCACCGCCACAGAGCTCCTGAAGCGATGTGGCTACCGGGTCGTCCAGATGGATGTAACGCCCGGGCTGACCCACTTTATCCCGGCGCGCCGGTGGTGGAAGCCTTGGATGGAGAAGTCGCGACGATTGCAAGAGCTGGAATACCGCCTGGCGCGGTCGTGCAAGACCCTGCTGGCGTTCCAGTTCATCTTGGTGGCCGAGAGGGAAGAAGCATGAGCGCAGTGGGTGCCATCGTCGTCCACTATGGTTCGACGGAAGACACACGGGCCTGTGTCCAGTCGCTCATGAGGCAGACCGTCTCAGTGGAGGTGTGGGTAGTGGACAATGACCCGGCCGGACGCCTGGAATTGCCCCGGGGCACTCGTCACCTGCCAAACGCCGAGAATGTCGGTTTTGGAGCCGCGTGCAATCGGGGGATCCGGGAGGCGCTTGGGCAAGGGCTGGAGTTCGTGTTTCTCGTGAACAACGACGCGGTCTGCGAGGCCGATACGGTCGCCACGTTGATGAGCGCCTTCGCCCCCCGGGATTCCCTAGGGATCGCGGGCCCGCGTGTTCTTGACCGAGAGGGCCGGATCTGGTTTGAGGGCGGAAAGATCGACTGGCGAAGGGGCCTGTGCATTCACCCTGGGATCGAGAGAGTTCCCACGGTTCTCTCCCCGTCCACCGTGGAGCCGTGCGATTTCATTTCCGGTTGCGCCATGATGGTTCGCGCCTCCGTGTTCCGTGCAGTGGGTCTGCTGGACCCTTCCTACTTCCTTTATCTGGAGGATGTGGATTTTAACCTGCGCGCCCGGGCCGCCGGCTTCGAGGTTCGCGTGGTGCCGGAAGCCACCGTTCATCACCGGGGCGGGGCTTCCACGGGTGGTGTGGACTCGGAGGTGGGATGGTATTTCTTTACCCGAAATCGGCTGCGCTTTATGGAAAAGCATAGCCGGTGGCACCAGTGGCTGTATTTCGTATTGTTTCTGCACTACCATGCGCTTCGCCACTGGTTGCGGCTGCAGCGCCAGGGACAAGTGTCCCAGGCGCGGGCCCTTCGGCAGGGCCTGCGGGATTTCTGGTGGGGCGCTCCGTCGCGCGCTCTGAACGGAGGGCCCCTATGACCGCTGGCGCTCCCAAGACCTCCGTGGTGGCCCCCATCTCGGTGGTGATTCCTGTTTACAATGCGGAGCGGACCCTGGAGCGCTGTCTGGAAGCCCTGCTCACCGGAGACTGTCTTCCTGCTGAGATCGTGCTTGTGGACAACCGGTCCTCGGATGAGGGGCCGGAGATCATGGGCCGGTACGCTGCGGATTCCAGGGTTCGGATCCGGGTGGAGTTTGAGCCAGAGCAGGGCTCGGCGGCGGCTCGCAATCGGGGATGGCGCGTCGCCACCCAGCCCTGGGTGGCCTTCCTGGACGCGGACTGCATCCCCGATCCGGATTGGCTCCGAGCCCTGCGGGATCGCCTGGGTTCAAACGGCACGGCGCTGGCCGGAGACATCCGTGCTCGCGCGCCCCACTCTTTGGTGGAAAAGCTCCTGGCCATCACCACTACCCAGCCCTCGCGGGAAACCGTTTACCGATCGTTCACCCTGATCCGCGGCGGGATGCCCACGGGAAATTTCGCTCTCCCCCGGCAGATGCTGGAGGAACTCGGGGGATTGGACAATGGCTTCTTGATCGGTCATGACCACGATCTCTGTGCTCGCCTGTACCGGGCGGGATACCGAATCCGCTTCCTGCGAGAGGCAGTAGTGCGACACCAGAATCGGGCCACGTGGCGCGGCATGCTCCGTCAGAGCTGGGGTTACGGCGAGGCCCATGCGCATTTGCTCCGGGTCCATTTTCGGAGGTACTGGCTGCTGCAGATCCCGCGGAAGTGCTGGA
>JACQTF010000060.1 GCA_016210925.1 Acidobacteriota bacterium
GCTGGCCGGCCCTTTCCCGTCTTCGACGTGATGGCCATGGATTTGCCTGTGGTCAACATCCCGTACATGCCCGCGGCGGAGATGCCGATCCCCTGCTGCCCCCGGGCCTGCTTCAGGGTGTGGAACTTGCTCCCATACAGGAGCTGGCCGAAAATTTTCGGGATCTGGGCTTTGACGATCCCCGGCCCGTTGTCCACCACCAAGATGCGAAAGCGCTCTTCCTCCAACTGCTGAATGGCAACGGTCAGAGAGGGCAGGATGCCGGCCTCCTCGCAGGCGTCCAGGGAATTGTCCACCGCCTCCTTGACGGCGGTGAGCAGCGCCTTCTGAGGGTTGTCGAACCCCAGCAGATGCCGGTTCTTGGTAAAAAACTCCGACACGGAGATCTCGCGTTGGCGCTGCGCCAGCGTCTCCGCTGCCACCCGCCGCGTTTCGGGCGGCGGCATCTGCAGGACCTGCCCCTCCGGCTTTTTCGGCCTGGGCTGCAACTTCTTTTCCAGGATCTCGAATTCCAGTCTCTTTTGTCTCTGTTCTTTCTTCATCTGGGCCCTCTCCTGCCCGATGCCAATTATACCCACACATTTGTGTGGATGCAACCCGGTTGCTTCCCGCCCCATGGAATTTTAGCTGCTAAATTAGAAAATGAGAGAGACGGCGGTCTTGAGGGCATTCCAGGGGATATTCCACAGGAGGACCCTTGGGCTGTACCGAAGGCTGTCCTGGATAAAACAGCTGTGGGTGCACCAGCACTGGTCCACGGGGATCGCGGCGACCTCTTTCTTGAGGAGCTCCGAGCGGTAAAGTTTGCCGAAATCGAAGTCCCAGTCCCGGACGTTGGCGATGGGGCTCCTCAGCTCACAGGAGCGGTAGGCGCCGTTGTGGTCAATGACGGCAGTGGTCTGGCCGGCGGTGCAGGGCATGGCCCAGGCCTTCTTCGACTCCAGGACGCCCAACTGAGTCGAGAAATTGAACTGTAACGCACCCAGATAGTACCAACGCTTGAAGAAGCTGAGGAAAGGGTCCCCATTGCTGACGCCGGCGAAGAGCTTGTGGGCGTACAGGCGGTGGACCTTGAAAAGCTCCCGGTACAGTTGCCGCAGCTCCGCTACCGTGAGCTCCTTGACGGAAGGCTCCATGGGATTGCCGCGCACCACCTCGAAGTAGTGGCCGCTCACATCGGTGTTCTCCAGGACGAATTTCGATAGGGGCAAGATCTCGTGGTAGTTGGGCCGGGTGATGACGCTCACCACGTTGACCCGCAGCTTTTTGTGCTGGTCCCGAAGCGGCGCGATCTCCTTGATGGACTGGAGGGTGATCTCAAAATTCCTCGGCACGCCCCTGATGTGGTCGTGGGTGTCGTAGAGGCCGTCGACAGAGAAGTTCAGATCGATCGTCAACTGCGGGTTGCCCGTGCAGACCCCGTGGATCACCTCTTGGATGCGCTGGGGAAGGAGGCCATTGGTGGGGAGGTTGACGTGCTGGACCCCGTTCTGCTGACAGAACAGGGTGATGATTTCGGCGAGATCCTTTCGCATGAAGGGCTCCCCGCCCGAGATCCACAGCTTGTGGAACCTGGGCATGGTGGAGGAGAGCTTCTCCAGTTGCGCGAACGTGAGGTCGCCAGGCGTGTTAAGGCTGTCCCAGTAAAAGCAGGTCTGGCACTTGGAGTTGCAAATGGAGGTGACGAACAGAAACAGAGAGCCGAATTTCTTCTCCCGTCTGGACAGACGAAGGTACCGCCGATACTCCGCCAGACGTCCCACTGACCCTCCTGGGTGAATTGGCCCGTCCCATGCTACCACACCATCGTCAGGGACCAGACCAGCGAAAAAGTTCTTTTCACCGGCCCGTGCCTTGGAGTTCCGAAGGCAGGAGAGTGAAACCTTCTTTGCGGGCCGCTGCCCTGAGCCTCTGGTCGAGACAGACGAATGGCAGACCTCGCGCGCGGCCACCGGCCCAGATGAGAGCCGCTGCGAGCTGAAGAGCGTTGGCCCCGCGAAGGGGATAGGCTGACACCAAACGGCCCGCCTCCTGGCGAAGCTCGCTGGTTGGCTCAATCTCGGTCCAGGTTGTCATCATCTGATGGAGGACTTGCCTGGCCTGATCTTCTCCTGCCTCGTCAATTACGCCGTCGCGATGCAACCGAGCGAACGCCGAATAGCATTCCACCGGCGTGGTCCACCAAGCTGCAATCGCCTGATCTTCCCGGGCAAGCGGCCTGACCGTCTCAGAGGTAGGCTGCGCGATACACAGGGGGATCAGGGCGGAGCTGTCCCAGAACCTCACCCCGCACCTACCCTTCTTTTTGCCGCTCGGTCTAATCTCATTTTGGTAGGTGCGGGGTCAACGTCCTTCCTCTCGCTCTTCGAGCAGAGCTTGAAGACTCAGGCCTTGTGGATCCGCGGGTCGCGGAAGACCCCAGAACCCCTTCGGAAGCTTTCTGGTGGCTTTCATCAACTGGAAGTTCAACCGGCACTTCGGCGAAGAATGGTGGGAGAGCGTGGCTGTCAAGGGCAAGCCGCTGGGGGAGGTCAAGCTGCGCGAGATGATGAAGGAGCACGAGCGGGACAAGTAAGGGCGGGTCGGGAGGGCGGCGAGCGCGTGACACTCTCCGCGGTCACGCACCAGTGCCGGTTACACCAACCAAAGAAACCGCCAAAAGGTTGGCATCCGCTCTATGCAATCCGGTTCTCTTTGACAAAGTGACACTGGAGAGAGTGTCATGTCTTTTGTGGCCAGGGCTCTTGGTGATAGGTACACTCTGAGGGCAGTGGCAGAGGAGTGGCAGCGATTGCTGATTTTATAGAGAGGAGATCCCTTGATGCCGCGCACAGCGCCCATCAAAAACGACCCCAAGACGATTTTCGGCTGGTGCATGTACGATTGGGCCAACTCCGCTTACGGCACCACCGTCTTGGCCGGCCTTCTGCCCTTTTACTTCGCACGTGCGGTGGTCGGGTCTGAGGGCGTGGCCGTCGGTGGGACCACCTACAGCGGTTTCACCCTCTGGGGATTCATGGTCGGGGTCTCCGCATTCATCACTTTTCTGTTCGCCCCCGTTCTGGGCGCCATCTCCGATTTCTCCGGCTCGAAGAAGCGGTTCTTGCTCTCCTTCGCCTACACCGGTTCGCTCTTTACCCTCCTCCTCTACTTCTGCCATTCCGGGGATGTCTATCGGACCATGTTGCTCTTCGTAGTGGCGCAGGTGGGCTTCATCGGCGCCAATGTTTTCTACGATGCTTTCCTGCCACACATCACCAGCGAAGACAGGATGGACTGGGTCTCGGGCAAGGGCTACTCGTATGGCTACGTCGGCGGCGGGCTTCAGTTCGCCCTCGCCCTGGGCTTGGTGGCAGCCCATGAAGCTCTGGGGATTTCGGACGAGCTCGCGGTGCGCATCGGCATCACGATGGCCGGACTCTGGTGGGCTGGCTTCACACTGTTTACCGCCCATTACCTCCACGAAGCGCGGTCGGTGGAGAGCCTACCAGAACATTACCGAAGCTGGCCCCGGCCGCTGGCCTTCGCGGCCATCGGATTGTCCCGCACGCTCCGCACCACCAAACGGGTGGCTCGCTTCCGTCACCTCCTCCTCTTCTTGATTGCATTCATGCTGTACAACGACGGGATTCAGACAGTGATACAGATGGCGACCGCCTACGGAACCGAAGAACTGCGTCTCGAGGCTCCGCAGCTGATGCTGACGCTGCTGATCATTCAGGCGATCGCTGTTTTCGGCGCGCTGTTGTTCGGCCGGATCGCCGGCTGGATCGGCACGAAGCGGGCCGTGATGGTGACGTTGGTGCTCTGGTCGGCGGCGGTCCTCTACGCCTACTTCATCCACACGGCAACCGAATATTTCGCCCTGGGAGGGGTGGTAGGACTCGTGATGGGGGGATCCCAGGCGCTCAGCCGCTCCTTTTACGGGTCCATGATCCCCGAGGAAGCCAGTGCGGAGTTCTATGGTTTCTACAGCGTCTTTAGCAAGTTCTCCTCCATCTGGGGACCGCTTGTTCTTGCCGTTATCCGCCACGTAGCCGGCTCGGCCCGACTCTCCATCGTGTCACTGATCGTGTTCTTCCTGACAGGGCTCCTGCTGCTCTACTTCGTCGATGAAAAAAAAGCCAAGGAGGCTAAGGTCGCGGGTGCGTTCTAGTCCGCGCGACAGGGCACACGGACGTGCGTTCGACCATTGCCGAAAGAAGCATTCGGCTGGCTCACGGACATGGCAATTCGCCGCGAAGGAAGCCACTGCGTGGGATCCCTGCTAGAATGAGCGCACCTAAGCTGTTTGGCAGCAGGTCAACTCACGATGGACGAGCAACCAAAAGAGTTTTGTCACCAGCAGGGCAGCCTGGAGGCGGTGCACGGGCGCTGGGCGCCGGTGGAGGCACGCGTGGCCACACTCCGGGAGGACATTCGCCGGGCGTGCGCAAGCCGTTTACCCGGAGAAAATCACAACCGTGCCAACGAGCGCCAGGTGGAGGAGTTCATTGCTCGCTTAAGAGAGGATTTCCCCGGTCGAATCTACGAATTTGTGCGTGCCAGGGACGCCAAGGCCGGGGAAGTGTTTGCTCATGGGTGGGAAGACGCCCGCTGCCGGGAGGATTCCCCCTGCGTGGTCATTGAGCGGCAACGGCTCTCGCCGTGGGCGCTGCGGACCACCCGCTGGAACTATGTATTCACCGTGCCGGGCGAAAACCGGGAGAGCTTCGTGCTGGTAGCGCACTACGACACGTGGCGTGGTCCCGGCGCCGACGACAACACCACCGGGGAAGAGATTCTGAAGCAGTACCTGTTGGCGGATCTCAACGGCGAGAAACGACCTCGCCTGACGCACACCTATTTCCTTGCCGGCTCGGAAGAGTGTGGGCTGGTTGGGTTGCTTTCCCAGTTGCTGTTGGCTGCGGGAATCATCGTTGGCATTCAGGCGCTGCAACAGGAGCAGTGGTGGCGACTGGCGGTGGCCCTGGCCCTATGCCCGCTGGCCAGTTACCGCTTCGGAGTCTCGGGCTCCCGGGAGTATGTACGCGCCCTCCGGGCCGAAGAACTCGACTGTATTCGCGCCGTGGTCTCGGTGGACTCGGTGGGCGAAGGCCGCCTGTTCATTCCTCGCAGCACGCTGGGCGCCGACCTGATCCGCGCGCTGATTCCTTACGGAAACTACGACGCTTTCACCGATCTTCTGGAGGAGGGTGCCCACCTGCACGGGATCAAGTACAACAACTATTTGGCTGGCGGCACCACCGACCACCTGTCGTTTCTGGAAATCAACAACGGGCTCTGGACACGCGTCCGGGAAAGTTTCCGATGGGCGCTGCATTGGGTGAGCAGGCGGCCCTACCGTGCCCCGCGACGCATCCCCGCGTCGGCACTGGTGGCGATGTCACCGGGGAAAGCCTCACCGGTGGTCTTTGGCGGGAAGATCCACACTCCGCGCGATGTCCCCGAACGGGTCCACGCCCAGCCGCTCCAGGAAGCCCTTTTGATTACGGACTACGTCTTTCATATCCTCGAAGGCAGCCCTCGGGTGCGAAAGCCGCGGAAGCTCGACGAGTTCCACTACGTCCGCCTGTATGAGATTCAAGGCGGACAAAAGCAGCGGTTCGAGTACTGGCTGGTGTTCAAGGACGCCATCGAACCAAACAGGCGCAACCTGAATGCTGTTTACCAAGCCGCGGTCGAGTTCGATGAAGCGAAAAAGCAGGGAACGGCACGACTGGGCGAGATTCTGGGCTGGGGCGTGGACACTCGGCTACGCGACGAAGTGGCCGAGATTTGCGCCGCCCAGGGCAAGACCTTCCGACGGGTGCGGCTCGATCAGCTGACGGTTACGAGCGACGGAACGTCAATCCGGTTCGCTCGCCTGCTGACCGTCGCCGACTCTCTGCAGCGGCATCTGCTGCGCACCATGGCTTGGGCGGAGCGGCAGATGGGTGGTTACAGCTTGCTCACGTTCTTTGCCATTGCCTATCTGATTTCCTGGGCGGTGGGCAAAGGACTCAGCTTGGGCTTCCGTCACTGGTTTGCTTTTCAAAGCTGGTTCTTTCACTACCAAGCGGTGACGTTCCCCTTGGTTCTCCTATTTCAGTTGATGCTGTTGCTCTACTTGATGGTGCGGGCCATCCCCACGTGGATTGACAACCACTATCGTCACGAGAACCGCGCTGACAACATGGGCAGTCTGCGGCGCCTCAGCGGCAGCAGTCCGTTCGCGCAGGGTTGACACTGCCCAGAGGCAGGGACAGGCAAGAGATTCCTATCAAGGCGCATAGGAATGTGATCGAAGCGGTAATTCCCAACACTCTGGCCGCAAAATTTTCATCTATCCGTACCAACCCCAGCGCCAGCATGGCTCCGGTCAGCAGGGACCAGAGCGTGAAGACCAGGATCCCTATGACTGGGCGATTTATGCCCACAAAGAGCAAGAGGAGAAATCGGTGCGGTTGGTAGCGTCGCCGCAGGCTCAACCGTATTTCTGAAGCTTGACTGTCCGGTCCGCAGCTGGAAAAGGACCGTGCACCAAAAAGACCTTGAGGCCGAAGATAAGACCAGAGGACGTGTCCTGTCAAGACGTACACCACTTGTACGCTGCTGGCCCCCCCAGATCGCTGGGTTACGGAACGGTTCGGGTTCAGGGCTGCGGCTCCGCTTTTTCACCCCCGCGGAGGTGTTAAGCTGGAACGTTGAGTTATGAACCCAACGAGCTATCAGACCCGCCAGGCGTCGAACAAGTTTACAGGCGGAGTCTTCGGATGCGGGAACGGGCGTGGTCCAGGTGGGTGCCGGCCCAGTAGATGCGCGAGCACCGCGGGCAGCGGGCGAACTCGCGCCGGGTCCGGTAGACATAGGGCGGCACCTGGTCCTTGATCTCCTCCCTGGCAACCTCCTCCAGTTCCTCGTTGCAGATCAGGCAGCGGCTGAAGAGCGCGGGGAACGCCCGGATCCGGAACGCCTTCATCACCTGCCGGATCTGGTCTTCCACGCGATCGTGCTCGATGAGCAGGTGCTTCTTGACGGTGTTTCGTTGGACGAGGCGGGTGTCGCGGGTGAGGATGACGCGGTCTTCAGCGCGGGCCTGCAGGACTAACTGGTCATCCTCGATATCGTTCGAGTAGGCGACGTCAAAGCCGGCAATGCGGAGCCACTTGGCCAGCTTGCCCAGCATGACATCGGCGATGAATTTCGGCTTCACCACAAAGACGTAACGACTGCAAGAAAATCAAAGGATCTCTTTGATTCTTTGCACGATGTGGCGGGCACTGATGCCGGCGGCGTCCAGGAGCTCTTCGGGCTTCCCCGATGTGGGGATTTCGCGCACAGCCAGCTTGTGGACCCGCACCCCGTGCGGGGCCAGAGCTCCCGCCACGGCATCGCCCAGGCCGCCGTCCGCGTAGTGATCTTCCACCGTCAGCACCAGGTTCGAGGTCTCGGACGCCGACTTTCTCAGCAAGACTTCGTCCAGCGGCTTGACGGAAAACAGGTCCACCACCCGAACGGCGATGCTTTCCTTCTGGAGCTCTTCCCAGGCACGAAGCGCTTCCAGCAACGTGACTCCGGCCGCAACGACCGTGACCCTGTCCTGCGGGGTCGAGCGCAGGAGCTTCGCCTTGCCGATCTCAAAGGTCTCCTCGTTGGCATACAGGACCGGGGTCTTGGGCCGGTTGGTCCGGATGTAGCAGATCCCTCGATAGCGGGCGGCGAGCTCCACGGCCCGCTCCGCAGCCACCGCATCCGACGGGTACAGGACCACCGAGCCGGGGACCGCCCGCATCATGGCCAGATCTTCCAGCCCCATCTGGGAAGGCCCGTCCTCCCCGATGGACACCCCCGCGTGGGAGCCCACGTACTTGATGTTGACCCTGGAGATGGCCGACATCCGGATGTGGTCGAAAGCGCGGGTCAGAAATGCTGCGAACGTCGAGACGAAGGGAACCTTGCCCCGGGTGGACAACCCCACTGCGGCACCCACCATGTTTTGCTCCGCGATGAACATCTCGAAGTAGCGATCGGGATGGGCTGCCAAAAATTTTTCCGCGAAGGTGGAATTCTTCACGTCGCCATCCAGGGCGACGACCCGAGGGTCCACGTCGCCCAACTTCACCAGGGCGGTCCCGTAGGCCTCCCTGGTAGCCACCTGATCGCCGCGACGGTAGTAAGGGGGCTCCATGGTTCCCGGCGGCACCGAAGGAATCCCGGCAACAGATATGCGCCTAGAACTTGTCGGACGGTCCTTTCCTGCGGATCGGTCCGCCCCCGAATTCCCTTCTGTGTGGTTGAGCTCGGCGAGGGCGCGCTCCAGCTCCTCACCTTTCTTGACGGGCTTACCATGCCAGCCATCGCGATCCTCCAGGAAGGAGACGCCCTTACCTTTCTTGGTTCGAGCAGCGATCAGAACCGGCTGGTCCTTCACGCGCTGGGCTACCTCCAGGGCCGAGAGGATCTCCTGGAAGTTGTGGCCGTCGATCCCCAGAGTGAACCAGCCAAAGGCATCGAAACGGTCCCGGTACGACTCGACATCGAACTCGTACATGGTCCGCTGGCTCTGCCCCAGGCCGTTCACGTCGATGAGAGCGACGAGGTTATCCAGCTTGTAACGTCGGGCCAGCGCCGCCGCTTCCCAGACGGACCCTTCGGCACACTCGCCGTCGCCCAGGAGGACGTAGACCTTGTAGTCCAGCTTGTCCAAATACTTCCCATTGAGGGCGATCCCCAGGCCCAGGGACAGACCTTGCCCCAAGGACCCGCTGGCCACCTCGGCCCAGCGAAACCGGGGAGTCGGGTGGCCCTCCAGCTCGCTGGAGAGCTTCCGCAGTGTGTCCAGCTGCTCCACGGGAAACGCCCCTGCCTCAGCCCAAGCCGCGTACAGCAGAGGCGCTGCATGTCCTTTCGACAGGACAAAACGGTCGTTCGCCGGGTCGTCCGGATCCTGAGGGTCGTAACGCATCACATGAAAAAAGAGGGCGGCTACCAGGTCCGCGGCCGACATGCAGGAGGTGGGATGACCGGAACCCGCCTCCGATGTAGTCCGGAGGCAGTGGACTCGCAGTTGCCTGGCTTTCCGCTCCAGCACTTCAACAATGGAGGTCTCGATCATGCTCTCTCTGTCCTCGTCACTGGCCTGGATTATTCATGATTTTTTTTGCGTCAGGGCACGGCTGAAGCCGTGCCCTTCCGGGTCAATCGTCAATGGTCAACGCTCTATGAACTTTCCAATTCCCGCTTCAGCAAGTGGTTGACCTTTTCGGGATTGGCCTGGCCGCGGGTCTCCTTCATGACCTGGCCCACGAAGAACCCGAGGAGCTTGATCTTCCCGCCGCGGTAAGCCTGGACCTGCTCCCGGTTCGACTCCATGACGCGCCGGATGACCCTTTGAAGCTCTGCCTCGTCGGAGATCTGGGCCATGCCGGTGCGCTGGACGACGGACTCGGGGCTCTCTCCGGTCTTAAACATCTCCTCGAAGACTTGCTTGGCCATGGTCGTGCTGAGCTGCCCTGAACCAACGATCTTGACCAGCACGCCTAGATTCTCGGCCGAAACAGGAGACTCGTCGATCTCACGACCGAATACCTTGAGGTCGCGAGTCAGGTCGCCCATGATCCAATTTGACGTGGCAATCGCGTTGCCCGAGACGCGCCAGGCGCGCTCAAAGTAGTCAGCCATAAACGGAGAGTAAGTGAGAAAGAGGGCACTGTCATCCGACAGATGGTACTGGGAGACGAAGCGGGCACGCTTCGCCTCGGGAAGCTCGGGCAGGCGGGCCCGAATCTCCTCCAGCCACGCCGCGTCGATCTCCAGCGGCAAAAGGTCCGGCTCGGGAAAGTAGCGATAATCGTGGGCCTCCTCCTTGCTGCGCATCACGTACGTGCAGGCGTTGTTCTCGTCCCACAAGCGCGTCTCCTGCCGGAGCTGCCCGCCCGAAGTCAGTACCTGAACCTGGCGCTGGATTTCGTAGTCCAACGCCTTCTGGACAAAGCGGAGGGAGTTCAGGTTCTTGATCTCGATCTTGGTGCCGAAGGCCTCACGGCCACTGGGTCGCACCGAGACGTTGGCGTCGCACCGCAGGCTCCCCTCCTCCATGTTGCCGTCGCACACGCCGATGTAGATCAGGGTCCTTCTCAAGTAATCCAGATAGTCGTAGGCTTCCTGGGACGAGCGAAAATCGGGCTCGCTGACGATCTCGATGAGAGGCACACCGCAGCGGTTCATGTTGACCAGGGTGTCCTCCGCCAGGTCGTGGACAGACTTGCCCGCGTCCTCTTCCAGGTGCAGCCGGTGAATCCGAAATTTCTTCAGTTTCCGGTTCACAATCTTGCCGGCCGCACTGCGCTCGCCGGAGTAAACCTCCGCCTGGCCGTGCTGCGCCAGGGGCAGCTCATACTGGGAGATCTGGTAACCCTTGGGAAGGTCCGGATAGAAATAGTTCTTTCGGGCAAAGATGGACTGGGCGGAGACATGACACCCCAACGCCAGGGCCGCCTTGACCGCCATGCCCACCGCTTCTCGGTTCAAGACCGGCAGCGAGCCTGGCATGCCCAGGCAAACGGGACAGGTGTTCGTGTTGGGAGGAGCACCGAACTTCGTGCTGCAGCCGCAAAAAATCTTGGACCTGGTCAGGAGCTGAGCGTGCACCTCCAGCCCCATGATCGCCTCGTAACCCATAGCCAGAAATTATAGCGCACGGATCATTCGCATTTCACCCCGCACCGACCCTTTCTACCCTTTCCTTTTGCCTGAAATCGATCTAATCATTCTTGGTAGGTGCGGGGTTTCACGGATTCAGCCAACCAGCCTTCGATTTCCCCCTGGAGGCCGGGATCATCTCCGAAGCCCCGCCACCACCGCACGCCGGCCTCCTTGCGAAACCACGTCATCTGACGCTTGGCATAGCGCCGGGTGTCCCGCTGGGCCCACTCCACCGCATCCTCCAGAAAGAGCTGCCCTCGCAGGCATTGGAGGGCCTGGCGGTACCCGATTGCCTCGAAGCCCCTGGCGTCCGGGGCGATGCCCTGACGGAGCAGGCCATCCACTTCCTCCAGCAGGCCCTCGCGAAACATCCGTTCCACCCGGGCGTTGATCCGCCGGTACAGCCGCTCGCGGTCGGGGTCCAGGCCCACCCTGGCCAAGGCGTAGCCCTGCAGTGGTTCAGCTCCCTGCTCAAAATAATCCGAGATGGGCTTTCCAGACAGGAAATATACCTCCAGGGCCCGCACCAACCGGGCGATGTCCCTGGCCTGGATGCCGGCGGCAGCCCGGGCGTCTACCCGGGCCAGCATCCGGTGGAGATGTGGGACCCCTTTGGCGGCAGCAATCTGGCGAAGGCGGGCTCTCAGTTCCTCCGATCGGGCGGGTCCCTCGAAAAGACCCCCGACCAAAGCCCGAAAGTAGAGCCCGGTACCTCCCACAATGATGGGCAGCTTTCCCCGGGAACGGATGTCGTGGAGCGTTTCCCGGGCCTGCCGCATGTAGTCGCCTGCCGTGAACTCCCGCTCCACGTCGATCAGGTTAAACAGGTGATGCGGGACCCGCCCAAATTCAGCAGGCGAAGGCTTGCCGGTGCCGATGTCGAGCTGGCGATAGACCTGAACGGAGTCGCAATTCACGATCTCGCCGCCACGGCGGTCCGCAAGGAAGAGCCCGAGGCTGCTTTTGCCTGAGGCCGTGGGACCGAGAATCGCAATGCAGGGGTACTGTTTTGCGATGGACGGACTCAAAAGAAGCGTCAATGGTCAATCGTCAATGGTCAATCGTCAATCGGCAAATCAGCCAATGACCAGTGACCATGTGATCGCTCTTCCGCCAAATCCCCGACTTCTAGCCCCTCACATCGGAGCAAGTTATAGGTCATCTTCTTCCACAAAATGTTACCAAACTCAGCAGCCATGAAATCGGGAGCTAACAGTTCACAGCTGTCATCCAAGAGCCGCAAGGCAGCATCCTGGTGGGCTTCCGGTACAAACCACTTCATAGCGACGCTCGCGTCTACGACAAAACGTTTCATCGCTTTCTATCCTGCGCCAACAACGCCGCACTATCACTGTGACGACGGTTCGCCAGACGCCGGGCAAAGCGCTCGGCCTTGGCACGGACGTCGGTGTTGGAGCGCGCGGCACGCTCCAGAATATCTTTTAATTCGGCTTGTAAAGATCGCCCGTTCTGCCTGGCCCGCGCTTTGAGTCGCTCGATCACAGCAAAGTCCAGATCTCGCACGAGAACTTGAGACATGTTACCTTCTCCAAATGTTGAAACTCAGGATACTAGCAATAGCTAGCAAAATGATAGCATACCGTGTCCTCCGTGGGGACCGCCGGTTCAGCATGACGATTGACCCAAGGGGGTTCTTACCATTCTCACCATGGGCGGAGCGCGGGCTCAGAGAGAAACAGGTAGAGAAGCACCAGCCCCAGGAGCAGGATCAGTCCCAGGATCTGGACGGGCTCCAACCTAATAAAATCTCTCAACTTCGACGCCTCGACAGCAGCTCTTCAGGATCGGCTCGCAGGACTGGAAGGCTCGGGAACCCTTGCGGCGCACGCTGGTCAAGAGGAGGTCTCGAGTGGGTTGCGTGTCTGCAGCCCCTGAAACCGGGAGAAATCCCTGTCATTGGTGTACAGGACGGCGCCATGCTCAATGGCCAAAGCGGCGAGATGCGCATCCATTACCAGCGGCCCAAAAGCCTGGGCCGTCGTTAGCAAGCTGCTCAGGATGTTCCAATGTCTCCCCCCTGGTTCGAGCATCGTGGTAGTCGGTTGGGCCAGCCATTCGGAAACGATCGCCACCGCTTCGGCAATCAAGAGCGGGTGCTCGAAAGCACGAGTATTGGTGCTGATGCGCAGGAAGGCCAGCACAGTTTCCCAGGCCAGCCCGAAAGGTTGAGGCTGAGCAATGGCATCTTCCAACCAGACACGAGCGCGCTCGTGATGCTCGGATGAGGCGTTGTAGGCATAGAGCAACAAGTTGGCATCCACAAGAATCATGGGAGCATCACCGGTGGGTGGGACCTTCTAACTGTTCAAGCAGCTCACCAATGTTGTCGTAGTTCAAGCCCGGTCGCTGGCCAAGCGGACGCGCCCGCACCACGAATCGGTTGGCGTGCTTCATCTCCCGTCGCAGGTTCAATCCCAGCCGGAGGAAATAGTTCACCGTCTGCCTGAACGATTGGCCCGATTTTCGCGTTTCGGTCTTCAGCTTTGCAGCAACGTCCTCATCCAGGGTCAGTGTTGTTCTCATGATGATTGATGCTATCAGAAAGACATCGAGATGTCAAATTGAAGCTGCTAAGAAGCCACCACGGACGCCGACTCATGGACAGGCTCGAGCCTAGTAAAGTCGTTCCACTTCGACGCCTCGATAGTAGGTCTTCAGGATCCGCTGGTAGGACTGGCCGGCTCGGGCCATCCCGAACGCACCCACCTGGCAGAGGCCCACACCGTGTCCCCAACCCCGTCCCGTGAACAGGAACGCTTCGATCTGCCCCGCGGCATTGGTCTCGCGCTGGATGGAGAACAACGTATCCCGCAACCCCAAGTAGTTCCGGATCTCTCCCGGGCGGAGCACGAGAGGCGCGCCGGAATGGACGACTTTGAGCTCGATGACGCGCCCGGAGACCCCGTACCGCGCCGGCTGGAGATCCACCACGTCCCGGAGGGGGAGTTTGCCTCGAAGCTTCTTGAGAAGCTCCTGGCGCGAGTAGCGAACCTCCCAGTGGGAGAAGGGGGAGAACCGGTCGCTGGAAGCGCCCTTGGGATTGGGCGCTGCTTCCAGGTAGAGCACCTCTCTGCCGTTCGTCCGGTAGGCCACCAACTCTCCCCCCACGAAGTGGAGCGACTCCACCGGAAGGTAGTCGCTTCCGGCCTGTTTGACCAGAAAGGCACGGGGCGAAGCTTTCACTTCCGCTTCCTGTCCGCCGGATCGGATGCGCAGCGAGCCGCCCTCCGAGGACTCCACCACCGTTCCCCGCTCCAGGGGCAGGAGCCGGGCGTCGGCCAGGATCGCGATGAGGAGTCGCAAGGCCAGACCCCGGCTGAGGCGGAGGCGAGGGCGCACGGTGCTGTCGGGAAAGGGGAGCACCAGATGCTTTTGCACCAGGTGGGCCACAGAGGGGCGGCTGGGCTCAGGGATCTCCGCTTCGTCCCGGATGCTGTAGAGCAAATAGTCCACGTCCGCCGCATTCAGGAGGACATTGCCGTACGCCCGCCGGACCAGCCAGTTCACCCAGGAGTGGACTTCGAGGGCATCCGGCCCATCGGGGATGGCGGGGGCGTCTCGCAGGACCCCAACCGACTCCACCCAGCTCCGTAGCTCCTCCCGCCGAACAGGCGAGGCCCAGTCCTCAGCGGACCAGGACGAGGCATGGTCCAGGCCCAGGGTCAGGGCCAGGGCCACTTCCCGCGCGAGGCTCTTTCGGTCCTCCGCCGCAAAGACTCGCAGCGACGACCAGGTACCGTTTGTGGACCAGCGGAGGCCCTCCGCTCCCTGCTCCGGCGCGCAGGTGACACCTCTGAGATAAGGAATAGGGGCGCCGCCGAAGATATTCTCGAAATTTTCCGTCATTCCGCCGCAGGTAGACGAGTAAAAGGCCTGGATCGGCTCGCCCGCGTAGGTCGCGGCGATACCCCGGGTCTCTTCCACCGCGCGGCTGCTGAGGGGCCTCTCCGCATCCGCGCCGCCATAGACCTGGGACCGGTCGGTGGCCATCAGGTCGTATCCGTCTCGCGCGAAGCCGTCCCGGTGGCGCAGGGCATACGTCCTGGCCGCCACCGCCTGAGCTTTCAGCGCCTCCAGTTCGGGGTACGTGTAAGGGCTCAATTCGTTGGGGACCACGCCCCTAAGGTACTCCTCCATTCCCAGCACGTTGACCACGGTGAGCCGGCCCTGGCGATTTGCAAACACCTCGACGGCGCCGCGGTACTTCTTGCCCTCCAGCTCGAGTAACCGGTCGCCGGACTCAGGAGTGACGTAAAAACCCTGTGACGAAACTTTGAACAGCTCGTTCCGCCTGGCATGCAGCCCCACTTTCCCTGATGAAGCAGCAGTGGAAACAGAAGCTTCCACGACCCAGCCAGGCTGACCTCCGCGCAGGAGCTTCCCGGCGAAGCGCTCGGCTTGCTCCCGGGTGGCGAAGCGGCCGAGCCGGACCTGAAACGTGCGGCC
>JACQTF010000066.1 GCA_016210925.1 Acidobacteriota bacterium
GCGCTCCGCAGGGCTCTACCCGTAGTCATCCCTTGTCAAAGGTTAATCGTGGGCGTTCGGCCCATTGGTGCCGTTCCAACGATTCGGCGCTATTTTCGGTGAGCCGCGTATGACGATCAAGTTGGAACGGCACTGGTCTCGCCGGAGCGCGGTCGTGGCTCCCGAGGGCATGGTGGTCTGCAGCCAGCCCCTGGCGGTGGCAGCGGGTCTGGACGTTCTGCGCCGCGGTGGAAACGCAGTGGATGCGGCGGTGGCAGCAGCAGCGGTCCTGACCGTGGTGGAGCCCATGTCCACCGGTCTCGGCGGCGACGCCTTCGGGCTTTTCTACCGAGCCGACACGCAGGACGTGTCCGCCCTGAACGGATCCGGACGCGCTCCCAGAGGGCTTGCGGAACTCGCCAAGAGGCGCGGCTGGCGCACGATGCCCCTGGACGGCGTCTCCTCGCTCACCGTCCCCGGCCTGGTCGATGGGTGGGGCGAATGTCTCCGGCGTCACGGGAGCTGGAGTTGGGATCGTGTCCTTCAGCCTGCCATCGACTACGCAGAGCGCGGATTCCCCCTCACCCCCACCACGGCGCAACTCTGGCAGCGGGCAGCCGGGAAACTCGGCCGGGACCCCGACTCCCGGCGATGCTATCTGCCCAGGAGCGGGGCTCCAGGTCCGGGCGCGAGCTTCGTCAATCGGTCGCTGGGTCGAACCCTGAGACGGCTGGCCGAGAAGGGGCCCAGGGAACTCTACGAAGGGGAGCTGGCGCGGGATCTGGTGGCTTCCCTGAAGAAAAAAGGTGGAGTTCTGGCGGAAGAGGACCTGGCGGCGCATCGTTGTGAATGGACGGAGCCCTTGCGTTCCTCGTACCGCAGTCACGAGGTGCTGGTCCCGCCGCCCAATGGCCAGGGGTTGATCGCCTTGGTGGCCCTGAAGCTCCTGGAACAGTTCGACCTTTCTCGGTTGCGGCACCATTCCGTCACCCACCTCCATCGTCTGATTGAAGCCGTCAAGATCGGCTTTTCCTTCGGGGAGGCCTACATCGCCGACCCCGGGAGCGTGTCGGCGGCCGGTGAGCTTTTGCGTGAGCTGGCGGCGACAGCTCCCAGGATCCGGCCACGCCAGGCTCGGTCGGTGAACGTACCGATCTCGGCTCCCGCCACAGTGTACGTAGCTGTCGCAGACCCCCGAGGTAATCTGGTATCGTTCATCAACAGCATTTTTAAACATTTTGGTTCCGGGGTCACAGCGGGCTCCACAGGCATCGTCATGAATAACCGAGCCAGCGGATTCTCGTTGACCCCCGGCCATCCCAATGTCCTGGAAGCCGGCAAGCGGCCGTTTCACACCATCGTGCCCGCCATGATGTTCCGAAACAGGCGTCCGTGGGCCGTTTTGGGCGTCGTGGGAGGGAGCATGCAGCCTCAGGGGCTGGCGCAGGTCATCTCCAACCTGGTCGATTTCGGGATGGATCCTCAGAGCGCCCTGGACGCCCCACGGTTTCGGTTTCTCGGCGGGCTTCGGGTCGCCCTGGAGGAGACCTTCCCGCGCGGCCTGGGCCGCCAGTTGCGGGCGCTGGGGCATCGGGCAGCCGAGGGGATGTCCTCTCTCAAGGTCGGGGCCGGCCAGTTGATCGTCCGGGAGGGGGACGCCTATTGGGGCGCGTCGGACTCGCGAAGGGACGGAATCGCCACCGGATTCTAACAGAACATTGTCGTCATTCGTCACTCGTCATTCGTCATTCGCCGAATGACCGCTGACGAGTGACGAAGGCGGAAGGAGAAGCGCCATGGCGGAATTGACATTGAAACGGGTGGAGCAATGGTGTTGACACTTCAGGTCATTTGAAGGAGCATCGTTAAGCAACAAGATTGATCGCGCGATGCGAGGCCGGAGACGATGGCCACAATGGCGGGTAAGGCAAGAGTGGGAAGGATCAGATATGAGAACCCGCCCGTCATTGAGGCAGTGTGCGAATTCCGATTCGCGCAGATAGGAGTTCAGCCCGCGCTCGTCCCGATACTGTATTATGACCGGATAAAGGCTGAATACACGGAAATTGAAATCAGGCAGGGAGTTGGAATACAAACGGGTACCGAGGAGGTCACGATGACGACGGAAGACCGCACCGTCTTCCGTAATCCCTCTGCTAACCGTCTCGTCCAGATTGGCCCTCGCATGCTCGCAGTCAATCAACTCCGACCTTACCCTGACTATGTGACTTTCCGCCGGGAGATCGGGGCTCGCTTTTCAGACTATCAAGCTGTGGCGCACCCAAAGGGGCTAACCAGACTCGGTCTTCGCTACATTAATCGTTTAACCGTTCCGGCGGATCAAACTCTCGGGGCGTTGCTTCAGGTCGGATTTCAGGTGCCCCAGGCGCTGGCTTCGAACCCTGATCCTTACTTCTTACGGTTGGAGTTTGCTTACGAATCAGACCGGGATCGCCTCATTCTGATCGTGGCTAAGGCTCCAGACCAGCCGGAAAGCCCAGGAGGGATGTTCAAGGGACCAACAGATGAGGAGCTATGGCTGAGCCTCATCGGTGTTTTCGACTCTCGTGATCCCTATTTTGCGGAACACCACGACGGTATTTACGGACCACAGTCGTGAAGCTGTTTTTGGATACCAGCGGTTTGCTATCGGTCTTTGACCGAAGCGACGCTCACCACGCTGTTTGTAGTAGCTTCTGGGAAGACCTGTTTCGTAAACAGCAGTATGAGCCACTCATATCCGACTATATCCTTGATGAGCTGACCACGCGCGTTCGCTATCAGGTCTCTCATGGTAAGGCCTTGCAAGTCCTGACGACTCTCCTGGAGCTCGTTGAGCGCCGCCGCTTAGGGCTTGTCTGGGTCAATCAAACTCATTTCACGGAGGCTCGTTCCATTTTCGAGAGCTACGATGACCAAGAGTTTTCCTTTACGGATTGCACCAGCTTTGCGATATGCCAGCGATCTGGCGTCCAGAATGACTTCTCTCTTGACCATGATTTTTTGATCTTTGGCCTGAACGTACTGCCATAACGATACATTATTCAGGAGGGGACAGCCTTGAAATCCGCATTTCAACTCACCTACACGGTATTTCTTTTCATTGCATTCGGCTCGCGTCCGGCGTTCGCCGACCATCTGCGGCAGGACCTTCGACAGGAGATTGTGGCGCTGAAAGCGGAGGATGGGGGGAGCGCCAAGGGGGCGGGGTACGTTCGTCCCGACGTGAAACCGACCACCGCGATCCTCACCATGCACCCGGAAGGGGACAACACCACCGATTTTCGCCTCAAGGCGTTTGCCCAGGCAGGCTTCGTCGGTTTCGGGATTGCCGGCCGCTACGCGGGCGACGACGTCCACCTGATTCATGAAGAGCTGATGCTGGACATCGCGGCGGGCATTCGTTACGTGAAAGAGCACTACGGGGTCCAGCGGATCGTCCTGCTGGGTCACAGCGGCGGGGGACCCCTGTTTGGCTTCTACCAGCACCAGGCGGAAAAATCGCCCCCGAATCGCTTCCGGAGCACGCCGGCCGGCGATCCTCCGGATTTGAACCGGTACGACCTCCCCAAGGCTGACAGCCTGATCTTGTCGGCCCCTCACTGGGGGAGGGGCTGGGCCGTCCTGTTCAAGCTGGA
>JACQTF010000064.1 GCA_016210925.1 Acidobacteriota bacterium
CCCGGCAAGGCCGTTCCTTTCTCCATCGAAGAGTGGCCGAGCGTGGTCCTGGAAGGCCTGCGGGTCATGAACGAAAACAATTGGTTCCCCATGATGACACTGATGGTAGGCAACCCGGGGGAGACCGACCAGGATGTGAAGGAGACCCTGGACCTAGTGTATGAGATGGAGCGCCGCGGTCTGTTCGCCTTCCTGGTTCCGTCTATCTTCACTCCGCTACACGATACCCGGATGGAACATCAAAAGGGGGTGAGCGAAACCCGGCAACTCACCCCGCTGCAGTGGCAGTTGATGCTGAAGTGCTGGAAGTTGAACCTGCGTCCTGGCCAGTACAGTTGGTGGGGACCCATGGCGTGGCGTCTGGGTGCCATCGGTCTGTGGCTCTATAGGTTGCGCCGGCTCAATGGGCCGAATTTCACCTGGCCGCTTTGGATGTTTTCCGGCGCCATTTCCGAAAAGACTCTTGAACGGATGGGCAAGATTTACATCGGCAAGCCGCTGAAGACGAAGAGTCGTAAGGAACTAATCGCGTCGTTGCGGCCTCACTACTGGCAATATTTTCGCGCCGACACTGGCGACCTTCCCAATCAATACGCCTCGCCCGTGGCAGGCGCCAAACTCCAGCCGAGCGATCAGCCGTCGGCGATCAGCTGATGGCTGACAGCTTCTCACTATGGCAACCCTGCGATTGAAGAGCCGGAGAGTTCTCAAGAAGCTCGATCTGGGCTGCCGCTTGTTGCGATTCGTGGCACGGGGTCTGCTGTCCACTCACCACCCTCTGCTGGCCCACGTCATCCCCATGCGCCGCTGTAACCTCTCGTGCGCTTACTGCAACGAGTACGACAGCCACTCCGACCCGGTCCCCGTGCAGGAGATGTACCGGCGCCTGGACCGGCTGGCCGAATTCGGTACCTCCATCATCACCATCAGCGGCGGCGAGCCCCTCATGCACCCGCAGTTGGAGGAGATCGTGGCCCATGTACGGCGCCGCGGAATGATCGCCGGCCTCATCAGCAATGGCTATCTCATGACCCGGAACCGCATCGAGGCCTTCAATCGCGCCGGACTGGACCACCTGCAGATCAGCATCGACAACGTCCACCCCGACGATGTGTCCATGAAGAGCCTCAAGGTGCTCGATCAGAAACTGAGCACCCTGGCGGAGTATGCGGCGTTCCACGTCAACATCAACTCCGTCCTGGGGAGTGGCGTCAAGAATCCGGAGGACGCCTTGACCGTGGCGCGCCGCGCGGTCTCCCTGGGCTTCACCTGCACCGTGGGGGTGATCCACAATGACGGCGGCTGCCTCAAGCCGCTGAATGAGAAGGAGCGGCAGATCTACTACGAGATCAAGAAGCTGGCCCGGCACAGCTACGCCCGGGTGGACTACTTCCAAAAGAACCTGGTCGAAGGCAAACCGCGCAACTGGCGCTGCCGCGCCGGCGGCCGCTACCTCTATATCTGTGAAAATGGCCTGGTCCACTACTGCTCCCAGCAGCGAGGCTATCCGGCCATTCCCCTGGAGAAGTACACTCCGGAGGACATCCGCCGCGAGTACAACACCCAGAAGTCGTGCACTTCCTTCTGCACCGTCTCCTGCGTGAACCAGGTGTCCACCATGGATTTCTGGCGCGACCCGCAGACCCTCCGGGTAACGCCCCGGCCGCGTACCATCGCCGTCGCGAGCAGCTTGGGCGGTCTGATTTCCGTCCAGCACTCGGGGGCGACAGGTCCAAGAACGGGTCCTGCGACGCTCCATTCACCCCTTTGGACGAGGGCGAAATCTCAATCTGTGAAACCCCGTTAGTCCATGCCAATCAGTCGCAAACAGAAGTCAGCAGTCGGAAACTGACCCGCTGCCCCCATCAAATTAGGACACTACCCGGCCCCACTGGTCGGCGAAGACCGCCGCCGGTTGTGATACCCTGTAGGAACTTTGGGATAGGGTACCCTGTCGCACGCGAATCGAGCATCAGCGCGAACGAAGAAGGAGGCTCGGATCTCTGGCCGCCTGGATGCTCCTCCTGACGGTCCACACTCCGGTGCCTGGCGACCACCCTCTCGGATCGGCGCCTGGCGGGCCCCTTGGACAATGGCAGACGCTGAGGCCTCTTCCACTGGCTCAGCAGGAGGTGGGTGTCGCCCAGGCGGGCGGGAAAATCTACGCGGCAGGGGGCTTCGACGAAGACCGCCAGGCCACCGACCGGGTTCAAATCTAACGATATCTCCTCGAACTCGTGGAACCAGGGACCGTCCCTGCCAGAGCCCCTCCATCACCCCGGGGCGGTTGCCGTGGGCGGGCGAGTCTTCGTCCTGGGCGGCTATCGCCGCGGCGACTGGCCCCCATGGGCAGAGGTGTACGAACTGGACCGGGGAAAAAGCCGCTGGGTTCGCAAGAGCCCCATGCCCACGCCACGGGGCGCCCTTGCGGTCGCCACGGACGGGCACCGGATCTACGCCGTAGCCGGAACCCGCGAGCGGCGTCCGGCGACAAGGTGCTGCTGGTGGACGGGGTTCTGATGCCCCTTTTTGAAAAACTCCGCGAGCGTGTGAGTGTCAGCCACGTGGTCGTCATCACCGACGGAGAAAAGGTGCCTGAGGGGATGCTGGACTATGAAGCGCTCCTCGAGAGTGCTAGCGGACAGCGCTTCGCGGAGCCGGCGTTCGACGAGAACCAAGCCGCCGCCATGTGCTACACCACTGGCACCACCGGCCGGCCCAAAGGCGTCCTGTACTCGCTAGGGCACAAGGATGTGAGTACGACGATGGTCTACACCCATGTTTTGAACCGGGGTGGACGAGGCGTTCTTGGATCGAGTACACGGCCCTTGCAAGCGCGCTCGCGGGTCAACCGTACACGAACGTCCAGCGCGTGAGCGGTAGCTGGTTCTATCGGCGCTCGGTTCCCTTGAGCAACTTCACGGAGCAGTGTGCGTTCTGTCACACCAATTTCAAACACATCCCCTCGACGGACCACGTGGGTGCGCTCATGCTCAAGGTGCCGATCACGAGGGACTGATCATACCGGCCGCGCGTAGTAGACCAGGGCGTATCGGTGACAGGCTAGGCAGCTTCCCCCCCGGCAAAGCCGGTGGGCTTGATGAGCCGTGCCGCCTCTGCCACGGCCGGTTGTGACCACGGAGAAGTACAACAAACGGTAGGGCGCCCCAGGGATGCACCCCCTCCAGCGTCCCATACTCATACGCAGTACGGTGGGTCTCGGCGAAATAGGACTTTGTGGCTGGAGTTGTGACCGTCGACCACAACTGCGCGTCGTCCAGGCACCGGTCGTAGGCTTCGTCGAGCAACCAGCCCTCGATAACGGATAACGGATAGGAAATTCGGTCCATCCGGCTTTTGAGTGGGTGACCCCAACATGTTGTTACAGGCAAGCTGGGGGCTGCAGCCTTCGTGCCAAGCAAGAAGCGCTTGTCACGAAGTCTGCACGGGCCCCATCGCTTGCAATTCTTACTGCGGCGCCGAACAGCCCCAACGTGTAGTGGGGGACTTTTCGGCGCCTCGGAAAGGCAGGAGGAGGAGAGGAGCAGGGTAGGTGAGGGTTCATGGTGACCCTTCCCTGATCGCACCCGCTCTTCCTTCTTGGTAGTATCCTCGGACGACCTCTGGAAGGGAGTCCGAGATGAGAGATACCGAGCTTTATGCTGCGCTGTTGAAGTTGCATCACCCGTGGCGAGTCCGTGAAGTCAAGCTGGA
>JACQTF010000065.1 GCA_016210925.1 Acidobacteriota bacterium
CTCCAGGATACGGGCCAGCAGCGAGGCCAATTCGCGGCCTGCCTTCTCGGGAGGCAGGCCGCGGTCGCTGATGTTGGAGATGGCGTTCATCTCCGCCGGCGTCGTGGAGATCCGGGGCCGGTGGGCCAGGTAGCCGCTGATGGCCAGATTCCCCAGGCCGGGCCGTTCCCCCAGGAGGATGATCCCGGCTTTGGGCAGCACCAGTTCTCCCATCCGGTTCAGGACGGCCATGCGCCCGTAGCGGACGAAGAACAGGGGCGACAGGACGATACCCAGGTGCACCGCTGCGTCGTAGAGGGATCCCAAGGTGCGGGGAAGGAACTGTTGGGCGGCCAGGGCGTTCAACCCGTCGGAGGCGACCACCAGGACCCGCCAGTTGGGGTCCCACTTGTTTCGAAGGTGCACCTCGGAAGGCTCGTCCAGGAGCCGGCCCAGGTCCGGCCGCTTCAGGAACTGCTCGCGGGTTTCACAGCGGGAGGAGAGGGGGATGAACTTCAAGCTGTTCAGGAACTCCGGTGAGAGGTCGGCAAATGCGGCGTCCCGGGCCCGGGCGCGGTCCAGTCGAAAGTCCAGATAAGGTGCCGTCTGAGGGCGGGCTCCTGCCCGGCCCACGAAGATCCTGGCGCGGGTCCCGTCCGGTCCCGTCATCGTGCGCCTCCCCGGGTCTGGAGCCATGCCTCGAACTCTGGGGCCGGGCGCAGGCCGAACAGCTCTCGCAAGGCGGCGCCGTCGTGATAGCTGGTGGTCTGGTAGTTGAGCATGCAATCGTCGCCCATGGGGACTCCCATGAAGTAGCTGCATCCGGCGGCGGTGAGGGCCACGGCCAGAGTTTCCAGGTCGTTCTGGTCCATGTCCATGTGGTTGGTATAGCAGACGTCGCAGCCCATGGAGATCCCCTGCAGCTTGCCCATGAAGTGGTCCTCCAGCCCCGCGCGAATGACCTGGGGCGCATCGTATAGGTATTCGGGGCCGATGAATCCCACGACGGAGTTGAGCAGGAAGGGACGGTAGCGGCGGGCGAGGCCGTAGCAGCGCGACTCCAGGGTGAGCTGGTCAATCCCCTCATGGGCGTCGGCGGAGAGTTCGGACCCTTCGCCGGTCTCGAAGTACATCCGGTCGGGTCCGCGGGCCGTCCCCCGTTCCGCGACGAGGGCCTGGGCTTCGTCCAGCATCTGGACCGTCACGCCGAAGGAGCGCAGCGCCTTCTCGGTGCCTGCCAGGCTCTGGAAGATCAGGTCCATGGGCGAGCCCCGTCGCAGCGCTTCCATCTGCGTGGTCACATGAGCCAGGACGCAGCCCTGGGTGGGGATCCTCTCCTCTCGGATGAAGCCGTGGACCAGTTCCAGCAACCGCGCTGTGTTCTCGACGTTGTCGATGACGGGATTGACGCCGATGACGGCGTCTCCGGCTCCGTAGCTGAGGCCGTCGCGGATCGAGTCCAGGATGCGCGCCGGATCGTCGGTGGGATCGTTGGGCTGGAGGCGGATGCCCAGGCGCCCGGGGAGGCCGATGGTATTGTTGCAGAGCGCCTGGACCGGGAGCTTGTGGGCCGCGTAGACCAGATCCAGGTTGCTCATGAGCTTGGTCACCGCTGCGATCATCTCGCTGTTGAGCCCGCCGTTGATGCGGCGGATCTCGGTGCTGCTGGACCGCAAGAGAAACTCCCGCAGGTCGGACACGGTCCACTCTTTGACCTCCCGGTACGCGGCCTCCTCGATGGCCTCCTCGATGACGCGAGAGACGGCGTCCTTCTCGGGAGGCAGCAGGGGACTGTCCCTGAAGGTGGAGAGCTTCACGCCGGCCAGGATCCTCTTCGCCTGGACGCGCTCCTCCTCGGAGTTGGCGGCGATCCCCGCCAGCTCATCGCCGGACTTTTTCTCGTTGGCCTTTGCGAGAAGCGCCTTCAGGTCCATGGACAGAACTCTCCGTCAATCGTCATTGGTCACTGGTCATTCGCTATCGCTGGAGCACGCGGCGGCCGCTCACGACAATGCGCTTGCGGAGGACGAGGTCGATGGCCTCTGAGTAGATGCGGTGCTCCTCCTTGAGGATCCTGGCCGAAAGCCGGTCCTCGTCGTCGTCGTCCAGGACGGGAACAATGGCCTGGAGCACGATGGGCCCGGTATCCACGCCCTCGTCCACCAGGTGGACGGTACAACCGCTGTACTTGACTCCGTACTCGAGGGCCTGCTTCTGGGCGTGGAGTCCCGGGAAGGCGGGAAGCAGGGCGGGGTGAATGTTGAGGATGCGGTTGGGAAACTCCCGGATCAAGTAAGGGCTCAGCAGGCGCATGAAGCCCGCCAGGCATATCAACTCCACGTCCCGGCGTCGCAGCTCTTTGGCCACCTCCCGATCATAGTCCTCTCGCTCCTTCCCCCGGGAGTTCAGGAAAATCGCATCGTAGCCCAGCTCCCTCGCCCGGACGAGACCCGGGGCATCGGCCACGTTGCTGAGGACACAGGCGATTTCCGCGTCCAGTTTGCCGCTTCGGATGTTGTCGCTGATGGCCAGGAAGTTGGACCCACGACCGGAGAGCAGCACTGCGATGCGCTTGTTCACCCCGCACCCTCGGAAACCCGAAACTGGGAAACCTGAAACCTGAAACTCAAAGAGTCGAAACCTGAGACCAGTTTTTGAAGAGCAAACCTGAAACTTTGAAACCTAAGACCTGAAACGAAAGACGCAAAACTCAGAACCTGAAATCCGAAAACCTCAGATCATCTCCTTGTGTTCGTCCGCGTGCTCCAGCGGCCGCCGTTCGCGGTAGGTGCGGGGTTCATGGTCAGGACGGGTAGAGGACGCGCCGTTCGCCGGCGGCGATTTCCCCGATGCGGTAGAAGTTCTCACCTTTGGAGCGGAGTTGAGACTCCACCGCGGAGGCATCCTCAGGATGGACCACCAGGATTATCCCGATGCCCATGTTGAAGGTGCGGTACATCTCCTGAGGGGAGACCTTCCCCCATTTCTGCAGCAACTGGAACAGGGCAGGGACGGGCCAGCTTTCCCTGCGAATCACCGCCTGGCAACCCTCCGGCAGGATCCGGGGAAGGTTCTCGGTGATGCCCCCGCCCGTGACGTGGGCCATCCCCTGGATTTTTCCCGACGCTGCCGCCTCTCGGAGGACCGGGAGGTAGTTGCGGTGCACGGCGAGCAAAGCCTCGGCCGCCGTCGAGCCCAGTTCGGGGACGACGTCGTTCAACTGCAGACCCGCCACCTCGAAGAAGAGCTTCCGGGCCAGCGAATAACCGTTGGTGTGGAGGCCGGCGGAGGGAAGGCCGATCAGGAGATCCCCCGGCCGGATGCCGGCTCCCTGGATCACCCGTTGTCGATCCACCAGGCCTACGATGAAGCCCACCAGGTCGTACTCGCCTTCGGGGTAGAAGCCAGGCATTTCCGCCGTCTCGCCTCCGATGAGGGCGCAGCCGGAGGCCTGGCATTCCGCGCTCAAGCCTTCCACGATTTCCGCCACCACTTCCGGCCTCAGCTTTCCCATGGCGATATAGTCCAGGAAGAACAATGGAGTGGCGCCCTGGACCAGGATGTCGTTCACGCAGTGGGCGACCAGGTCGCGACCCACGCTGCAGTGACGGCCGGCCTGGAAAGCGATCTTCAGCTTGGTGCCCACGCCGTCGCAGCTGGCGACCAGGACGGGGTGCTCGAGGCCGGAGAGGTCCGGCTGGAACAGCCCCCCGAAGAGGCCGATGTCCCCCAGCACCTGGGGATTAAACGTCCGCCGGGCGAGCTCCTTGATGCGGCGCTTCGCCTCGTCTGCGGCGTCCATGTGAACTCCGGCGTCGGAATACCTCATGGAAAACTCGAAACCTGAAACTCGAAACCGAAGACCAAAAACTGAATACTGAAAACTGAGAACTGAAGGCTAGAGCGAACGGAATAGCGACCTCTGCTGCTCCTGATCGACCGGGATGGGGTACTTGTCTGTGAAACAGGCGGAGCAATATTGGCTGCGGCCCTCGCCCACCGCCGTCATCAGTCCCGTCAGGCTCAGGTACTTCAGCGTATCTGCGCACACGAAGCGCCGGATCTCTTCCACGTCGTGGTTGGCGCCGATGAGCTCTTGCTTGCTGGGGGTGTCGATGCCATAGAAGCAGGGGCCCACGATGGGTGGAGAGCTGATGCGCAGGTGGACCTGTCGGGCGCCGGCGGAGCGGACCATTTGCACGATCTTGGCGGAAGTCGTTCCGCGCACGATGGAGTCATCAATGAGGATCACGCGCCTGCCCTCCAGGACGTCCCGCACCGGGTTCAACTTCACTTTCACGCCGACGTGCCGGATGGCCTGCTTGGGCTCGATGAAGGTGCGCCCCACATAATGGTTGCGGATGAGCCCCAGCTCGAACGGAAGGCCGGCTTCCCGGGCGTAGCCGATGGCGGCGGTCATGCCGGAGTCGGGCACCGGCACCACGATGTCGGCGTCGGCTGGCGCCTCCCGGGCAAGCTGTCGCCCCAGTTCGAGACGGATGCGGTTGACGCTCTTCCCGAAGATCTGGCTGTCGGGCCGAGCGAAGTAGATATGCTCGAAGACGCAGAACGCCCGCTGGACCTGGGGGAACGGGGTGATGCTGCGAAGACCCTGCCCGTCCACCACCAGCACCTCACCGGGCTCGATGTCGCGGATGTAGGTAGCGCCGATCAGATCGAAGGCGCACGTCTCGGAAGCAATGACGTGGCTCCCATCCAGCTGGCCCAGGCAGAGGGGCCGGAACCCGTAAGGATCCCGGGCGGCGATGATCTTGTCGGGGGACTGCAGCAGGATTGAGAAGGCGCCCAGCACGGTGCGCAGCGCCTCCACGATGGCGTTCTCCAGTGAGCGCTCCGGTGAGCGGGCGATCAGGTGCAGGATGACTTCGCTATCGCTGGTGGAGACGAAGGCGGCGCCCTCCTTCTGCAGTTCCCGCCTCAGACGGAGGGCGTTGACCAGATTCCCGTTGTGGCCCAGTGCCAGGGGACCCCGTGCCGAATCCATCAGGATGGGCTGGCCGTTGGCCAGTGAGCTCTCGCCCGCGGTGGAATAGCGCACGTGCCCGATGGCGTGGGAACCTCCCAGACGCGCCAGGCGCTCCTCCTCGAAGACGTCCGCCACGTAGCCCATCCCCTTTTCCACCGTCAGCCGCAGCCCGTCAGAGGTGGAGATCCCTGCCGACTCCTGGCCGCGATGCTGCAGGGCGTACAGGCCCAGATAGGTGATGCGGGCAGCATCCGGGTGGTCATAAATCCCGAAGACGCCGCACTCGTGGTGGAGTTTGTCCATGACGATCTCTCAACCCCGATCCGAAAAGGTAGGGCATCGTGTTTTCGCTTGTCCTGCCCCGGGCTTTTTTCGGATCGGGGTCAAGAAACGCGAAAGTATTTGGCCAGGCCGTCCTCCCAGATTTCCTTCATGGCTGAAACGTCCATCCGAATAAAATCGCGGATCTCGAAGACCGAGTCCCTGACCTGACCCAGGATTCGGCCGGGGACGCCCTGCCGTCCTGCGATCTCCAGCACCCGCTCCGGCTGTCCGGTGGAGATGACGATGCGGGACTGCGATTCGCCGAAGAGGAGCGCGTCGGGGCGCACCGATTCCAGGAGTTGGAGGCTCGCGCCGAGTCCCGAGATCAAAGAACACTCTGCCAGAGCAATGGCCAGCCCCCCCTCGGAACAATCGTGGGCCGAGCGAACGAGGCCTTCCCGGATCGCTTCCAGACACGTGGCCTGGACCGCCCTCTCCCGCTCCAGGTCCAACCGGGGAGCAGGGCCCAGCAGGCACTTCTGAATCGCCGCCAGGTATTCGGAGCCGCCCAGTTCTTCCCTCGTCTCTCCCAGAAGCACCACCGCATCGCCGGGTTTCTTGAAGCCGGCGGTGGTGCAGGTCCTCTCGTCTTCCAGCAGGCCGATCATGCCCACCACAGGAGTCGGGTAGATGCCGCGGCCCAGGGTCTCATTGTAAAAGCTGACGTTGCCTCCGGTGATGGGGGTCTCGAAGAGTGCGCAAGCTTCCGCCAGGCCCTCCACCGCCTGGACGAACTGCCACATGACCTCGGGATTTTCGGGACTGGCGAAGTTCAGGCAGTTGGTCGCTGCCAGGGGCCGCGCTCCCGAGCAGACCAGGTTGCGACAGCTCTCCGCCACGGCGATCCGAGTGCCCTCCCTCGGGTCCAGGTAGACGTAGCGGGGGTTTCCGTCCAGGGTCATGGCCAGAGCAGATGGGGTCCCTTTGATTCGCACCACGGCGGCGTCGGAGCCGGGCAGGGAGAGAGTGTTGGTCCGCACCATGTGATCGTACTGCTGAAAGACCCAACGCCGGCTGGCCAGATTTCCGCTGGAGAGCAAACGCTGGAAGATCCCTTGCAAGTCGTCGGTGGTTGGAACGCTGGGCAGAGGCCCTGACGGGAGCGCGTCCAGGTACGCGGGACGGCGCGCGGGGCGGTCGTAAAGAGGGGCCTCCTCCACCAGGGCGCGGTTGGGAATTTCGGCCTCCAGGCGGTTGCCACGACACACCCGCAGCACGCCGTCGTCGGTGACGCGGCCGATGGGGACGGCGTCCAGTCCCCATTTTTCGAAGATGCCCAGCACATCCCGTTCGCGCCCCCGGTCCGCCACCAGCAGCATTCGCTCTTGGGATTCGGAGAGCATCAGCTCGTACGGCGTCATGCGCTCCTCGCGTTGGGGCACCTTCGCCAGGTCCATCTCGATGCCGGTGCCGGCACGGCTGCCCATCTCGCAGGTGGAACAGGTCAGACCGGCGGCCCCCATGTCCTGGATCCCGACCACAGCGCCCGTCTTCATGGCCTCCAGGCACGCTTCCAGGAGCAGCTTTTCGAGAAACGGGTCTCCCACCTGGACGTTGGGACGCTTCTGCTGGGATTCCTCACCGAACTCCGCGGAGGCCATGGTGGCCCCGTGGATGCCGTCGCGGCCGGTCTTCGCGCCGGCGTAGATGACCGCGTTGCCTACCCCGTGGGCCCGGCCGTAGAAGATGCGGTCCTTTTTTGCCACTCCCAGACAGAACACGTTGACGATGGGGTTTTGAGAGTACACTTCCGCGAAGTAGATCTCACCTCCCACGGTGGGAATCCCGATGCAGTTTCCATAGCCGGCGATTCCCGCCACCACGCCTTCCATGAGGATGCGGTTACGAGGTTTCTCCAGGGGACCGAAATGCAAGGAGTTCATGAGAGCGATGGGCCGGGCTCCCATGGTGAAGATGTCCCGGATGATGCCTCCCACGCCCGTGGCGGCACCCTGGTAGGGCTCGATGAAGGAGGGATGGTTGTGGGATTCGATCTTGAAGACCGCCGCCAGGCCGTAGCCAAGGTCCACCACCCCCGCGTTTTCCCCCGGCCCCTGGAGGACCTGCGGGCCCCTCGTGGGAAGCTTCCTGAGATGGATCTTCGAGCTTTTATAGCTGCAGTGCTCGGACCACATGACGGAAAAGATTCCCAACTCGGTCAGATTGGGCTCCCGGTGCAAGACGGCCACGATGCGCTCGTACTCCTGAGCCGAGAGGCCGTGCTGTTGGAGGAGGTCCGGGGTGATGGGTTCCAACGTTTTCATGCCGGCAGGACCGCGGCCGCGAAAATAAGCGACCTGAAAATCAACAAGCCGTCGGCGGAGCCGAGGGCGGCGTCCGACGCGCGCTCCGGATGGGGCATCAGACCCAACACGTTCCCCTCCCGATTGCAGACGCCCGCGATGTCGTCCACCGCGCCGTTGGGATTGTCGCAGTAACGGAAAATGATCTGGCCCTGATCCTGAAGTTCCCCGAGGGTCCGCGGGTCCGCGTAGAAATTTCCTTCGTTGTGGGCGATGGGGATGGAGAGCACTTGCCCCCGCTGGCACTGGTTGGTGAACGGCGTCCGGCTGCTTTCGACCCGGATGTCCACGAACTTGCAGACGAACTTCAAACCCTTGTTTCGGAGCATGGCGCCCGGCAGCAAACCAGCCTCCTGCAGGACCTGGAAGCCATTGCAGATGCCCAGCACCAGCCCGCCTTCGGCGGCGTGGCGCCGGACGGCCTGCATGATGGGCGCGAACTTGGCGATGGCCCCGGTGCGCAGGTAGTCCCCGTACGCAAACCCGCCGGGCAGGACGACCACGTCGGAATCCTTCAGGTCTCGCTCGTTATGCCAGAGAAATTCCGTCTGCTGTTCCAGAACGTGCTTCAGTACGTGGTAAGTGTCGTGATCGCAGTTCGATCCCGGAAATACCACCACTCCGAACCTGGTCATCTTTCTACCTCGAAACGGTAATCTTCGATGATCGGATTGGTCAGCACGTCGTGGGCGATTTTGTCCACGAGCTGGCGAGCTTCTTCGTCCGTTAGCTGGTTCTGCAGCTGGATCTCGAAATACTTGCCCTGGCGCACGCTCCCGACCCGGTCGTACCCGAGCGTGTACAGCGCCTTCTGGATCGTGAGCCCCTGGGGATCCAAAACGCCTTGCTTCGGTGTGACGTAAACCTTGGCTCTCATGCTCACTCACCGTCCAAGCGCCACTTTTAGATCAAAAAGGGCACTCCGTATTGAATTATAGCAGTCCCGTCACTCCTCTTCCGCCGCCGGTGCCATCAACCAGGTTGGGCGGGGTTTCGCCCCGCAAGAACGCAAGGACGCTCTCGCAGGCCTTGACGGCCATCGCGGTCCGGGTCTCCACGGTGGCGCTCCCGATGTGGGGCAGGAGGACCAGCCGGTCCATCTTTTTGAGGGAGGGCTCGATCCGGGGTTCCCGCTCGAAGACATCCAGGCCGGCGCCGGCCAGGCGATGGTGCTCCAGAGCTGTCGCAAGCGCCTTTTCGTCCACGATGGGGCCCCGGGACGTATTGATGAGAAATGCCGTGCGCTTCAACAGGGCGAGGCGCTTTCGGTCCAGAAGGTGGTGCGTCTCCGGGGTCAGGGGGAGATGGATGCTGACGAAATCTGAAGTGCGCAGGAGATCCTCCAGGGGGACAGGGCGACCACTGTGTTCCACGGGATGCCTTTGATAGTACTGGATCGACATGCCGAATCCGACGGCCCGTTGAGCCACGGCCTGCCCGATGCGCCCGAAGCCGATCAGCCCCAGCACCTTTCCTTTCAGCTCCGTTCCCAGCATCAGCTCCATGTCCCATCCCTTGAAGCGGCCCCGGCGGGTGAACCGGTCGGACTCCACCACCCGGCGAGCCACGGCCAGGATCAGAGCCCACGTCAGATCCGCCACCGCGTCGGTGAGGACGCCGGGGGTATTGGTGACGATGATGCCCCGCGATCGGGCGTACGGAACGTCGATGTTATCGTATCCCACCGCGACGTTGGCGATGATCTTCAAATGCTCGGCAGCGGCGATGACCTGGCGGTCCATGCGGTCCGTGAGCAAGCAGACGACGCCCCGGGCGCGGCGGATTTTCCGGAGGAGTTCCCTGCGGGAAAGGGATCGAGAAGAATTGTGATAGCACAAGGGGGCATGAGACCGGAGCAATTGAATCGCGGGTTTCGGGAGCCTTCGGGTGACCAGGATCATTCCCGGGAAAAGAGTTCGACTTCGTCAATGACTCCGATGACGGCGGCGTCCACCGCCGATCCCGGCTTGCGCAGCACGTGGGCAGCGGACCAGCCTTCCAGCACCACCAGGACCCGGTCGCCCACACCGGCGTCCACCCCGTCGATGGCCAGCACCGTGTCTCCCTGGGGATTGCCATCCAGGGTGAGGGGCTGCACCAGGAGTAGCTTGGCCCCCTCGAACCGGGGGTTCTTCTGGGTGGCTGTCACGTTGCCCACCACCTGGCCGATGATCATCGCTCAGATCCGTAGATGCGGTCGATGATGCCCACGATGGTGGTATCGGACGGGACCTCCTCCGGGAGAAAAGGGAAGCAGGCCTCACGACCGCGGACGTAGTAGACCTCCTCGCCGATGCCGCAACCCACCGAATCAAACGCGACGAAGGCGCGGCCGTACGTCCGGCGACGGGCGTCGATGTTTTTCAACACCAAGATCTTGGTTCCCTCAATGGTAGGGTTTTTGACGGTGGCCACAACGGTTCCAATGACGCGGGCCATGCGCATGTCTCTTAGAGTTCGTAGTGGGGACAGACTACTGAGAAGAACGTTTTCAGTAGTCTGTCCCCACTTCCCTGTCAGTCGAATTTTACGTGGTCTACGATGCCGACGATGGCCGTGTCCACCGGGTGGTCCTTCAGGCCGGTGGCCATGCGGGCGGAGGAGCCGCTGACGCACAACACCATCTCGCCGGCCCCGGCGCCCACCGTGTCCACCGCCACCACGTACCCGGTTCGCTCGCCGCTCTCCGGGTCTTGGGTGCGGATGACGAGCAGTTTCTTTCCCTCCAGCTTCTCATCCTTCCGGGTGGCGACGACCGTGCCGACGACACGACCCAAGATCATTTTTTTGAAACCTGAAACCTGAACTCAATACCTGGCCCCGTTTGAGCTTTCAGGTTTCAAATGCGCGCGGCTACTTGCTTCGACTGACGATGGGCAACCGTTCGTCCAGGTTCGAGTGGGGCCGGGGGATGACGTGGACGCTCACCAGCTCCCCCACCCGCCGGGCCGCTGCCGCGCCCGCATCCGTGGCCGCTTTGACGGCGGCCACGTCCCCCCGGACGATGGCGGTGACCAGGCCGGACCCGATCTTCTCGTATCCGATCAGGGTCACCTTGGCGGCCTTGACCATCGCGTCGGCCGCCTCCACCATCGCGACGAACCCGCGGGTCTCAATCATCCCCAGCGCTTCCATGCTTTGATCAGCCATTCCCGGTTCCTCCGTTCAGTGGATCCGTGCTGTTCTCCTCCACACCCGTGGGGCCACTCAGATTGATTTCAGAACCTTTTCGATGAGGTCAATCAACTCTTCTTTGCTGAGGCTGACTCTTCCCCCAGAGCCAGTGTCGTCGGCAAACACGGGACAACCCGGACCGCGAGAGACGGAAGTTATACCATATTTCGGCCGGGCCTCAAAGAGTTTCTCCACTTCTTCCTGGGGCAGCAGTTGCTCCCGCCCCAGGATCTTCAGGATGGTATTGATCCTGGCGAAGTGCTCCACCGTCTCCATGTGAAAATAGGCTTTGTCCAGGTCGGAAGCGTACACGACGGCACCGTGATTGGCCAGCAACAGGGCATCGTAATGGGGGACGTAGCTCTCGATGGCTGCCGGCAGTTCCTCGGAGGAAGGCATCCCGTATTCGGCCACCGGGATACAGCCCAGGGTCACCACGATCTCCGCCAGGAGGGCCTTGTTCAGAGGGATTCCGGCAGCGGCGTAGCTGGTGGCGAAGGGAGGATGGGCGTGAACCACGGCGTGCACGTCCGGGCGGAGCCGGTAGATGGTCAGGTGCATGGGCAGCTCGGAGGAAGGGCTCCCCTTGCCCTCCAGCTTGCGGCCCTGGGAATCCACCTTGATGATCTCCTCGGTCTGGAGGAATCCTTTTCCCGCTCCGGCTGGAGTGGTAAAGATGACCTCTTCGTCCCAGCGGACGCTGATGTTGCCTTCGGTGGCAACCACGAGTCCTTTTTGGTAAAGCCTCCGGCCCACCTCGACGATGTGATTCTTGACTTCGAACTCGCTCCGCCACTTCATGGAACAGTCCGCTTGCCCGGGACAGCGTTCGAGAGAGGAATGGCTACTTGAGCAGATCCGCGGCCTTCCCCAGGTCGGAGACCGACAGGATGATCATGGCCTGGTCGGACCCTTTTTCAATGCTTCCATAGGCATACTCGATGTTGATCCCGTGCTCGGCCAGCTTCCGCGTCACGCGCCCCAACGATCCCGGCCGGTCCTTCACGTGAGCGGCGATGACTTCTTCCTCGGTAAACTTCAAGCCCATGCCTTGGAGGACCTTCCTTGCCGCTTCGGGGGTGTTGACCACGACCCGGAGGATGGCGGTCTCTTGTCCGTTGGCCACCATGATGGCGCTGATGTTGACGGCCACCCTGGCCAGCTCGGAACAGACCTCAGCCAGAGCGCCGGGGCGATTTTGCACGGTGATGGAGAGCTGTTTCATCAGGCTCATGAGAGGCTCCCATGTCGGTTGCGACCATTGATGAAAGAGGAACGAAAACGCAAGAGCTTGCGGTTTTAAACTAATCTTCCATCCTACCCCTGTCAAGGCTTCCGGGACCGGTCGAGACCAGTACATAGAAGAGGAGTAGGGGGCTGTCGGTGGCGGAGAAGTCATGGGGAGTGCCTGCCGGGATGCGGACGACGTTTCCGGCCCTCAGGGGATGTTCTTGCTCTCCGATGCGCAAGCGGCCCGTTCCCCGGAGAGCCTGGCACACCACGTCCTTGTCGGCATGCACAATTTGTTTTTCGTTCTCCCGATGGCCGGGAGCAAAGGAGATCAGCCCGACCTCGTAGTTCTCCCCCCGGAAGCATCGGCGGGACTGGATCTCGGCCGTGCCCGACGCCAGCTTGGGAAGGATGTCCTCGATCTGTAAAAGATCCACGGCTTCCCTCCTTTCCAGGGTGTCAACCTTCCGGACACGCCTTTAGCACTATACACGAGCCGGACCTTTGATCGTGCAACACTCATTGACGATTGGGAGAAGGGCGGAGTACTGCTGCGGTTGGCACTGGAAGTGCGCGGAGGAGCGCCACCCGGCCCGCGAATGGCGCTACCGGATGGGTTCGCCGACGACGGGGTTGAGCCGGCCGCCGTAAATGTACTCCTTGGTATTTTCCCGGATGGTGGCCGGGTCCACCAGGACCCGGGCGGCGCCCGTCTCGATGGCGGCCTTGGCGACGGCGGCGGCCACGGACGCAGCGCCCCGAAAGTCCAGCGCCTTGGGGATAATATAATCCGGGGCCAGGTCCTGTTTTCGGATCAGCCCTGCCAGGGCCTGGGCGGCAGCGATCTTCATGGGGTCATTGATCTCGCGGGCGCGCACGTCCAGGGCGCCACGGAAAATTCCGGGAAAAGCCAGTGCATTGTTCACCTGGTTCTTAAAGTCGCTACGACCGGTGGCGACGATCCGAGCGCCGGCAGCCTTGGCCCGGTCGGGCATGATCTCGGGGGTGGGGTTGGCCATGGCGAAGACGATGGGGCCGGGGGCCATGGACCGCACCATTTCCTCGTCCACCAGGCTGGGGCCCGAGAGTCCGATGAACACGTCGGCCCCCTTCATCACGTCTTTGAGCTGGCCCTGGAGGCCTCGCGGATTGGTCACTTTGGCCATCTCGACCTTGATCCAGTTCATCCCTTCCACCCGATCCCGGTGGATGGCCCCCTTGGTGTCGCAGAGGATGATGTCCTTGACGCCATACTGTAGGAGGAGCTTGGTGACCGCCATCCCGCTGGCGCCCGAACCGTTGATCACGATGCGGACCTCCTCGAATGCCCGCCCCGCTAGCTGCAAGGCGTTGATCAAGCCCGCCAGGACCACGGTGGCAGTGCCGTGCTGGTCGTCGTGGAAAATCGCGATATCGGTTTCCTTCTTGAGGCGGTCCTCGATGTAGAAGCAGCGGGGGGCCGAGATGTCTTCCAGGTTCACGCCCCCCAGGATGGGGGTCAAAGCCTTGACGCAGGCCACGATCTCTTCCTGGTCCTGGGTGCCCAAGCACAGGGGGATCGCTTCCACGCCGGCAAAGGTCTTGAAGAGCAGGGCCTTTCCCTCCATGACGGGCATGGCGGCTTCCGGCCCCAGGTTCCCGAGTCCCAGGATGGCGGAACCGTCCGAGACGATGGCCACCAGGTTATTCTTGCAGGAATATTCGAAGACTTTTTCCGAATTGCGCAGGATTTCCTGGACCACCACCCGGACGCCGGGGTCGGTAATCAAGTCGAAGCAGAACTGGTCTTTGAGGGGAACCTTGTTGACGAATTCGATGGCGCCCCGGTGTCGGAGGTGCAGCTCGACGGATTCCTCCGCCAGAGATTTGACGCCGGCTGCTTCGGGCGACGTCTCCGGCTTGCCGAACTGGCCCGGAGTGCGGGCATCCACCAAGCTGCCCTCGTAGAGCAAATATTTGGTGTCGCTGGCCACTTGTTCCGGGAGGGGCCGCAGGCGAGCCACGCCCTCGGTTTCAGCAGCGCGGGCGACGGTGGCGGCCACGGCGGGCGGGACGCGCAAGTCCAGGGCCCGGGGGAGCAGGCGATGGTCCTCCAGGTCCTCCTCGCTCATGATGGCCGCAATGGCGTCGGCGGCGGCCAGGCACATGCCGTCTGTGACCTTCGCGCTCCGGACGTCCAGAGCTCCGCGCAGCAACCCCGGGAAGGCCAGGGAAGGCGCCAGGGTTTGGCTGAGAACCTGGGTGGCGGCCGCAGCCCCTACCGACCCGGGACTCGCCCACCCTGCGGACAGCTCCCGGGTCGTCAGCACGGCGGCCATCTGCTTGCGAGCCAGAGCGGAAATCTCAGGCTCCGGCCCGCAACAGATCAAAATGTGGGCACCCCTGAGATTTTCTTCCAGGCTCACCAGGGGCAGGTCCCATTTCCGCAACACGGAAAGGACCTGCTCCTTGTCTTCTGGAGCGACCGAGCCATTGGACAGGGAAATCTTTCCAAAACCGGCCTGTCTGATCAGGCATGCGACCGCCGTGGAAATGGCGTTTAGCCCGTGGATGGCGATGCGGAGCTGGGAGGGGTCCAGGTTCAAAAGTTTCTGGATGCTTCGGATGGCTGCCAGCGCCACGGGAGCATACCCGATCTTTTCCAGCGAGGTCAGGGGAATTTCCAGCTCTCCCAGGGCTCGTTCCAACCGTTCGCGCCGGAGCCAGTCCATGAACATGGTGCAAAGCACGGCGACGTTGGGAATCAGGCTTCTCGTCACCAGTTGAAGCTCCTCGTCGTTTTTCACCTTCAGGGGGAGGGGATAGGCATCGACGCCCGCCAGTTCCTTGCACAGCATGGCCTGTCCCTCGGCGCACGGGACGATGGCCAGGGGACCCACGTTGCCCAGATCCAGGTAGTCGGAGCCGTCGGTGACCAGGGCCACGGCGTTCCCACGCATGGTATGGTCGAAGGACTTGGATTTGTCCTGGTGAATCTTGGCGCACGGTGCGGCCACACCGGGCGTGTACAGGAGGCTCAGTGCGTACTCATCCTTGACAGGGACCTTGCTTCGAATGCCCAGCAGGCCCCGGTTCTTGCGGTAGTGGTACAGCACTTCTTCTCGATCGATGACCATCATCGGAAAATTATACTTCAAAAAGCAAAAGAGGTGGAAACGCATTTGCCGGCGGCTTGGAATTCTGGTAAGGTGGGCCCGAAACCATGAAGAGCAAACCTGAAACTTTGAAACCTGAGACCTGAAACGAGAGACGCAGAACTCAGAACCTGAAATCCGAAAGCCTCGAAAAACCTGGTCTCAGGTTTCGATTTTTGAGTTTCAAGTTTCAGGTTTTCAAGTTTCAGGTTTCCAAGGGTGCGGGGTGATCGCTCAACTCACCGGCAAGTTGCTGAGCAAGAAGCCGTCCAGCGTGATCATCGATGTTCATGGGGTCGGCTACGAGGTGGCCATTCCCCTCTCCACCTTTTATACCTTGGGCGACGAGGGCAGCTCTGTCTCCTTGAAGGTCCATACCCACGTTCGAGAAGATGCCATCACCCTCATTGGCTTCCATTCTCAACTGGAGAAGGAGCTTTTCCTGAAGCTGATCAACGTGTCGGGGGTTGGACCCAAGCTGGGGCTCCTGATCCTTTCTGGCATGGAGCCGGAGCAACTGGTCCGGGCCATCCGCCGGAGCGATCTGGGGCGGCTGACCGGCATCCCGGGGGTGGGGAAAAAGACCGGGGAGCGGATCGTCGTGGAATTGCGGGACAAGATGGTGAAGCTTGCGGTCCCGGAGGAGGAAGGAGCCGTACCCCCGCTTTCAGAGAAAGATCAAGTGAGCGAGGACGTGATCTCAGCCCTGGTGAACCTGGGGTACCAGCGGGCACCGGCGGAAAAGGCCGTGCAGGAGGCAGCCCGAGACGGGGCCAGCCGGGAGGTCCAGGAGCTCTTGAAACGGTCGCTCCGTCACCTGGCGAAATAGGTCGCAGGACCCGGGGACAAACGCCCCGGCGGTCCATCACTGCAACAGATCATGGGGAGCTCCTGACCGCAGGCCGGCTCCCTCGTTCATGGGACCATGGCGGAAAAGGACAAGCCCGGATTGATGAGCCCCGTGCGGGCGGAGGATGATTCCTTCGAGTCGAACCTTCGTCCGCGTCAGCTTCAGGAGTTCGTGGGCCAGAAGAAGGTGCTCGACAACGTCCGCATCGCCATTCAGGCGGCGCGGCAGCGACGCGAGGCCATGGACCACGTGCTCCTGTACGGCCCCCCGGGGCTGGGCAAGACCACCCTGGCCGGCATCATCGCCAACGAACTGGGAGTGAATCTCAAGTCCACCTCCGGCCCCATCGTCGAGCGGCGAGGAGACCTGGTGGCCATCCTGACTAACCTGGAGGAGCACGAGGTGCTCTTCATCGACGAAATTCATCGGCTCCATCCCACCATCGAGGAGATCCTCTATCCGGCCATGGAGGATTACCGGGCAGATATCATCATCGGCGAGGGCCCGGCGGCTCGTTCCATCAAAATCGACCTGCCCCGCTTCACCCTGGTGGGAGCCACCACCCGCACCGGCCTCTTGACGGCGCCCCTGCGGGGTCGATTCGGGATCATTCACCGGCTGGACTACTACAACGAGTCGGAGATCCAGGAGATCTTGAGGCGTTCGGCCCGGATCCTGGGGGTGGAGCTCGACGAGGGAGGGGGCGCGGAGATCGCCCGGCGATCCCGGGGCACCCCCCGCATTGCCAACCGGCTCCTGCGCCGGGTGCGGGATTATGCCCAGGTGAAGGGGAACGGCGCCATCCTCCAGGAGATCGCCCTGGAGGCCATGGGCTTGCTGGATGTGGACCAGCATGGCTTCGATGAGATCGATCGAAAGATCCTCATAACCATCATCCAGAAGTTCAACGGCGGACCCGTGGGCGTGGGCACCATTTCAGCCGCCATCAGCGAAGAAAAGGACACCATCGAAGACATCTATGAACCCTACCTGATCCAGATTGGTTTTCTGGATCGAACTCCCCGCGGGAGGATGGCTACCAGGCTGGCCTACGAGCACTTTGGCGTCCCGTTTCGGGACAGGCAACCCCCACTCTTTTAAGTGGTTCACCCTCCAGACGAAGAGCGGCCGTACCCGGGGACGGATCGGGGTGGGATCTTCTTGATTTTTCCAGGTCGTTGGATATAGTAGAGACCAGCCATCCCTAAAGGAGCCTGCCATGATGGAGAAACTTGCGTACGGACTGACTGGATTGGACCTGCTCTTGTTCGTCGCGATCATGGTGGTCTGGGCGTACAAGACTCGATACGACCGGAAGATGGTTTTCCTTCAAGCGTATATGACCGAAGCGGAGGATCAAATCCACGAGGACGAGGCGCGGGCCGAAAGGGTCGCTCGTCTGGAGAGCTTGAACTTCAAGCTGGTAATCTTCCTCTGCATCAGCGCCCTTGCCACCACCATTAGCTGGTTCAGCATCGCCTTGAGCCGCTGAGCGGCAGTTGGAAAAGAGCCCCGCACGGACGGGCTGATTTCTGAGGGGGTCCATCGTCAACCGATGGACGAACGATAAGGAATGACCGTCCCCCAGTGAGAGTGACGGTAAGCTGAGGGAATGCAGAAAGAAACTGGATGCAACCGGGAGGCGCGGGGGACACCAAGCCGATCTCGGTGACGCCGTGCCTCCCAGTTTGCGTGGCTCTTACACCTTCACCACGTCTTCGGCTTGGTAACCCTTGGGACCTTTGGTGACGGTGAATTCCACCGCTTCACCTTCGGCCAGGGACCGGAACCCGTCGGAACGGATCGCCGAGTGATGAACGAAGACGTCGCCGCCGGAGGCGCGCTGGATGAATCCATAGCCCTTGGCGTCGTTGAACCACTTTACGGTTCCTTTTTCCTTCTCCATACCTACTCCTTCTTATTGTTATGTCTCGCCCAGTTCCTTGTAATTGACAGGGCGCCTGCCTCCGGCAAGCATAAAAAAAACCGCAAAACCCGTCAGGATTTTGCGGCTCCTGCAATAACAACTACAAAAACCTGAACAAGACACCTTTAAGATACACCGGCCCCGTGGGGATTGCAAGCTTAATTTTCTGTCCGCCAAGGGGCGCGCCCGGGAGTCCTCCGGACGGGGAATCGGGCGGGAGGGACAGGCGGCCCGGGCCTGGTCCACGGTGCCCCCCCGGGAGCCAGATGCTTGGTTTTTCGGGGGTTCTGGGTTAAAATTCGTTCCGAGTGAAAGGGGCGTCTTTGAGACCCTCTTGCGAAGGGGCATAAGTGGTGGGCGATGTAGGATTTGAACCTACGACTTCCATCGTGTGAGGATGGCACTCTGCCGCTGAGTTAATCGCCCACGCGAGCAGTTACTATACCAGAGAATTGGAGACCTCGCCAATCGGACAGGGCCAGGGAATGGATCAGAATCTTCAAAACCTTCAGGCCGCCGTCGAGACCGTCATCAAGGGCAAGAGCGACGTGGTTCGGCAGTGCCTGGTGGCCCTCCTGGCCAACGGGCACCTGTTGATCGAGGACGTTCCCGGCGTGGGAAAGACCACCCTGGCCCACTCCCTGGCCCGATCCTTCGACTGTTCTTTCAAGCGGATCCAGTTTACCAGCGATTTGTTACCGTCGGACATTCTGGGCATCTCCGTTTACAATCAAAGCGACGGGCGTTTCGAGTTCAGGCGCGGTCCGATTTTCGCCAATGTGGTGCTTGCTGACGAAATCAACCGCACCACGCCGAAGACCCAGAGCGCGCTTCTGGAGGCCATGAGTGAAGGTAAGATCACGTTGGACAACCAGACTCATACCCTCCCCCAACCTTTCATGGTGATCGCCACCCAGAACCCCATCGAGTACCACGGCACCTACCCTTTGCCCGAATCCCAGCTGGACCGGTTCCTGATGCGGATCCGGGTGGGCTATCCCGAGGCCGCTGACGAGAAACAGATTATCCGGAACATGTCCGACTCCCACTCGGTGGAGGACATAGGTCCCGTGATGTCGGCGGCCCAGGTGATGGACGCCCAACGGCTGGCCAGGCAGGTCTTCGTGGAAGAATCGCTGGTGGAGTATCTCATGGCCATGGTGGAGGCCACGCGCCGTTCCGAGTATCTGACCATCGGGATCAGTCCTCGGGGTTCCATTGCCCTGTACAAGGCCGCCCAGGCCCAAGCGTACCTGGAAGGGCGCTCCTATGGCATCCCGGACGACTTCAAACGCCTGGCCCTTCCCGTCTTTGCCCACCGGGTGGTGGTCAGCTCCAAGTATTCTTCCATCCTGAAGCGCAGCGAGGAGGCCGAGGCTATCATCCGGGACATCCTGGAGTCGGTGGAAGTCCCCCTCTGACCCCGCGCCTATTTCGCAGATGTCGTTGCGATGAAACTGAAAGACCTGTGGATTCCGGCCAAGATCTCTAGCGAGCGAACGGATCGCTGCGAACTAGGTGCGGGGTGATGCGAACCCGCAAGCAAAGCGTCCGCGAACTCGTCTTCGCTTCCCTCCTGTTGGCCACGGCCCTGGGCGCCGCGGTGGGCGCCTCGGTCTCAGCCCGCATGGGGGCCAGCTCCGTGGCCGCGTTCTTTTCCTTCGTCGCCCTCATCGAGGCGGTGGTGATTTCCTTCACCCTGGTGCCGCGGCTGGCTCGGCAGGTGGACTTTACCGTCTTGCGCCTCCCCTTCCTGTTCCAGGTCACCCGCGAAGGGATGCTGTTTCTGCTCTTCACGTTCTTTGTGATCCTGGCGGCGGTCAACACCGGAAACAACCTCCTGTTTCTGATCCTGGCGGTCCTGCTCTCCACCATCCTGGCCTCCGGCATGATCGCTCGGGCCATCCTGAGGGACATCTACGTCTCGCTGGAGATGCCCGACACCGCTTTTGCCGGTCAACGCACCCAACTGAAGCTCACGGTGAAGAACTTCAGGAAATTTCTGCCCTCTTTTTCCCTGTGGATCGAAGGCTACCGCAAGCCGTCGTTGGAGTCTCTGCGACTGGGCTGGGCCCAGCGATCGGTGTTGGGAGAAAGAATCATCCGAAGGATCCTGCAGTGGCCCTTCACGCTTTCCTTGCTGGAGGCGGAAAAGCTACTGCCCCGTGAGGAAGATCGCTCGATTATTTCCAACCAGATGTTCGTCCCGGTGCTGGGTGCAGGAAAATCGGTGAACCAGGTGGTGTCCTATCAATTCCCCCGGCGGGGCCGGTACACCCTGGACGGTTTCAGGATCTTCACCAGTTTCCCCTTTGGGTTTTTCCGGAAGGGAAGGCGGGTGACGGCTCGGGGAGAGTTCCTGGTGTACCCCAGGATCCACCCCGTGGACTCCTGCTATCACTTGCTTCCGTTCCTGGATGGCCATTTTGAGAGCCCCTACCGGGGCACGGGATCCGATCTGTATGTGCATCGCCAGTACCTGGCAGGGGACAATGCACGATTCGTGGACTGGAAGGCCTCCGCCAAGATTTCGTCCCTGCTGGTGAAGGAATTTTCCAAAGAGGACGACCGGCGCGTCTACATCTACCTGGATAACGAGCCCGGCGCTGAAGTGGACGATGCGGCCTTCGAAAAGGCCGTGGAGTTCGCCGGCAGTCTGGCCGCCCACTTCATTGAGGAGGGAGCGGAGGTCCAGCTCTGGAGCGCCACCGCTTCCACCGAGTGCGCTGCCGGACGAAGCCACCTGTTCCGGCTGTTGGATTTTCTGGCGGTGCTGGAGAAGGCGACCCGTGAGTCCCCGGCCGAGGAGAGCCTGGGCGCGGGGAGGGATGCCTTCAAGATCTACCTGACGGCAAAGCCGAAGGGCACCATCCCGCCGCCCATTTGGCGGACGTCCCACGTCGTGTACTTCGACGACCTGTAGCGGCTCCCTTTGGCGACGAGGCCTGACCCTGATGCACTTTAGCGTTTTGTTCAAGCTGAGCCTGTACGGGATGGCGGGAGCCGCCTACCTGGCGTTGCTGCTGGGTGGCGGGGTGGATCCGCTGCCGCTGTTTGTGTACGGTCTTGCCCTGGCGGGAAGCTGGCTGGTGGATCCCGCCGTGTTTCGCAAGCGGGCTCCCGCGCACTTCTTCACCTGGGTGGTCCTGGGCGTTCTGGTGTTGTTCCCGGTGGATCTGCTGTA
>JACQTF010000006.1 GCA_016210925.1 Acidobacteriota bacterium
ATGCCGCCGTACACCATCAAGGTCCTTTCGGATGCAGAACTGGCAGACATTTACGCCTTCGTGCAATCGTTGCCGCCGCCGCCCGCTCCGAAAGACATCCCTCTATTGAACAACGATTAGAGAAGACGGATGGATTCGCCGTAAAAGGCGAACGCCCTCATGTGCCCATCCAAGAACATCTCCTGGCACGGGTAGGCGCACACAAAGGCCATCCCCGAAAAGCGCGATCGTATGCAGAACAGCTTCACCTGCCGCTCTTCTCCCGCCATCCGCACCCAGGCGCTGCCCCAATCGACTTCCGCCTCTTGAGCCATCTCCGGGTCCAAAGGCAAGACCGCCACCACCCTGCCCCATCCCAGGAGTGCCTTCCGCTCCCGGACCCACCGTCGCACCGTCGATTCGGCACCCTGAAACCCGTACTCTTCCACCAGCCGCGTCCAGATCCGGCGCGCCGTGTGTCGCTGCTTCTTCGGTCCCTCCTGATCGGCTCGCAGCCATCCCTCCACCACCGCCCCCACCGGATCCATGACGCGGCAAGCCGGCTCCCTGCCCCTCCCATAACGGGGTTCTAACCCCGCCAAGACTTTGCGAATTGTCTTGCGCGTATGGCCCGTTTTCCGGGCGATCTGACGAATGCTCTTCTTGTAAACGCGATACGCGGTCTTGATGAGCTCGTACTGATCCATCCCCAACACCGCTTCTCCTCCCTGCGCCAGTCATCATCAGTGCAGACCGAACACACAGAGAGGGTACCAGGGTGGGTCCCTTTTGCTCGATCATTCCCGCTCCAGGCGGGTCCCTTTTACGTTATCGAAATCAGGTCAATCTGTTGGACATATACGCCCCCGTGGAGATCGCGTGCGAGCGTCCTGTCGAGCGCGCTCCCCATCCAGGGGGTCAGGAGGCATTTGACATCCGCGCGCTTGAGCCGGTGGCGCTGGGTGGGCTTGCGCGCACGAGATGACTCTAGGATGCTTTCGGCCGCACGGTGGGTGTGTTCGTTACATGCTTGGGGCTGTTGATTTCCTGGAGTCAAATCTCAACCAAACCAAGGCTGATCTGGAGGGCGCGATCAACGTGTTCCATAGTCTCGGGTCTCAGTCTGCCAAGCCGCTTGCCGAGCCTTCGCTTATCCACGGACCGGATCTGATTCAGGAGAACCACGGAATCAGAGCTCAAGCCACCTTCGGGGGCGTTCACCGGCACATTGGTTGGTCGCCCGGGGTCTCGAACCTGAGACGTGATAGCTGCCACGATCGTGATGGGGCTGTACCGGTTAGCGATGTCATTTTGCAAGATCAAGGCTGGGCGCCTCTTTTTGATTTCAGTGCCCAGGGTCGGGTCAAAACTGACCCAATATACGTCGCCCCGTCGGGGATAGGTTATCCGCGCCGTTGTTCCCATGCCTCTTCTTGCAGGGGAAACCACTCTTCTGCCATGCGAAGGTCAAGTTCTGCCTCGCGAATCGCTCCTTCTTTCAAGCGTTTCCTTAGATTCTGCCGGCCCAGTCCCATGACGTACTCCTTGACCGCCATGTCAATCAGCTGGCTGCGGCGCCCCTTTTCTGTTACACGATCAATCAGCCGAAGGGTCTCTTCAGGCAAGGTGATGTTTACCCGTTTGTTCATTTGGTGCCTCCAGCTCAAATCGTACACACGATATGTGTGTATGTCAAGAGGGGTCACCGGCCCAGCCGTTTCGGAAGTCGATCCAGCTGACGCTTGGGAAGCGTCGGTTTTTCGAGTAATCCGCCCGCCGGTCGTTTGCAACTGCAGCGGAGCTGTAGACCAAAACCCATGGGAGCACGTGGCTGGAGGCAGGCTAGGAATCAGGGTTTGTGCAATTTGAGAACCTCCTCCACCGCGCGGCGAAACGAGGAAGGGTCGACGGCAGGATAGCGGTACAGCTCGGGTTCGATCGAGGCGAAAAACTCCATGAGCTTGTCTGGTCCAATGAAGCCCCTGCGAATCATTTCATGGACGTCGGCCAGGTCTTGCGAGTGACTCCGCTCGATCTTTGCCAGCGCCTGCCCGTACAGGTCGTAATGGTAAAAGGATAGCTTCCCTTCCTGGGTGATGAAGAGGCTTCGCTCCTGCCAACCGGGGAGTTCCGGTATGAAGTCTGCGGGTGAGGCCAGCTCGACGTTGATCTCAAGGGCCTCCTTCAGCTTCGGGATCGCTCGCAAGAGCTGGTCGCTTTCAGGAAAAAAGCGAATGTCGACGTCAATGGTCGCGGACCTCCAACCCAAAAGGACCGCGGTGGCTCCTCCCGTGAAATACAGACGCGTCTGGCGTTCCGCCTCCGCGCCGAGGGCATGCATGAATCTCCGGATTCGCTCGGCATCGGCTATTTGGCGCATTCAACCGCACGCTCAAAACTGACCAGTCGACGCACCAGCGCGTTGTATTGGGAATGTGCGCCGTCGGGATCGGCCTGCCAGAGGCGCTGGTAGAGCCGAAGCTCCGGCGAGGGGAAAACGGCCTCGGGGATGAGGAATCCTAACCGGCGCAAGCGCGGCGCTCCAATGCACACCAAAAGGGACGGAATCGACTCCACGCCCCGTCGAAGGTCTTGAATGCCCATCTCAACCAGATCGCCGGCGGGTAACGACTGGCGGGACATGGGGTTATTCTAGCATGAGGAAACTGCCGGGGAATCGTCTGTGTTGACCTGCTTCCTCTCGCCGCAAACGAGCCTGGGTTCATGGAGCGCCTCAACGAGCGCGGCGGGATCGCGCCCGAGCTCCTCACCGACGACCAACACTCCCGTTCACGATTCGCTTGCACAAGAACGATCAGAAACGGATACTAATTAATGCAGGGCCAATGAGAGCTTTTGGTAGCCGTCCGCTGGCGCTACTCGGGCGAATACTGGGACGATCGCGAGACGAGGTGGGGACGCCCAAGGTTCTCATGCTCTCGATCGTGGAGCGGCTCTGTTGAAGAGGATCTGATGACCCACCGGAAGGCCGTTCGAATCGCGAAGCCCACCATCGCAGAGGTCCTGGCAGAATTCCTCGCAGAGCACCAGGGGCGCCTCTCCTCAAGGACGTTCGCCAGCTACGAGGAGGTGATCGAGCTGTTTCAGCACAGCCTGAACGGTTACGGCTACCAGTCGCTCGGCAAGGCCGACGCGCATCTCTTCGATCGGCTTTACAACGCCAAGGGCGCCGAGCACCGGGAATTCTGCGACATCTTCGGGCCGCAACACATCCTGCCCAACGTGGGAGAGTTCCTCGGCTAGTTCATGATCCGCAAAGTGATCGCCGGCAAGGAGCTCCTCCGCGCGGCCGGGACCGTGACGAAGAAGCTCGCCGCCTGGCTGGCGGAGAAGGGGTATGTCAAGGCGGAGGAGGCCGAGGAAGCGGCAGAACGCGGAGGCGCGGCCGCACGGGACCTTCCCAAGGCCGAGGAGTTGGCCTCCCTCCTGCACGAATTCGCTGAGAACCAGGAGCGGGGCGAGGAGGACGACGAGATCGAGGACCACTTCATGCTCACCCGCGTGGAACCCGGCAGGCTGTGGCTTGAGGGGATGCTTGACGGGCGCGAACTGGGGCCGCTCGAGGTTCCAGAGGAGATCAGCCGCCGCTGCAAGGTGGGCTGGTCGATCTCGGGAGTCGTGGGCCGCGCCGGCAGGAGGTGGCGTCTCGTCGAGGCCTGGAACGTGTACCCGGGATAACCATGGGCAGAACGAAGGGCACTGAGAGGAGCGCAAGAAGGGACTCGGTTCTGGACCGCCTGAGGCCCGACGAGGCAAAGACCGTCCTTTGCCGCCTGCTCGCGGCTCACCCGAGCCTTGGTACCGAGGCGGAGAAGATCGCTCGATCGCTCCTGGGAGAGGTCGCGTTCGAAGCCGTGGCTGCCGACGTCGAGGAGGCCGGGCGGGGCGGCATGAGTGGGGCTATGTGGAACCCACCGAGGCTGCGTGGGAAATCCTCGAAGAAGCCGTGGAACCTTTTCTCGACGACATGAAGCGCCAGATCGAGCTCGGCCTCGAAGCTGAAGCGCTCGAGATCTGCAAGGGCGTGGTCCTCGGGCTCTACCGGGTCGAACAAGGCAAGAGCGGTGAGCTCGTGGAGAGGGCGCCTGACTTCCCGGCCGAGGCTGCAGCCAGCGCCATCGAGACCTGGGCGACCGGAGGAGGCGGCCGGAAGAGGTCTGGACGGAGCCGAGGCCGGATAGGGCGCCGGGTGCTTCCGCAGGACTTCGTGGACCAGCAGGTTCCGGACTGGAGTTCCATGATCGCGCGTGTCCTGTCGCGAAGGAGGTGACCATGATCGAGTTCCACAAGATCTGGATCGAGCAGTGCGAGGCGGCACGAGGGATCCAGGAGGAGCTTGGGACCGAGAAGGCCCTCGGCTACCTGGTCGGGGAGAAGCTCGTGAACTTCGTGCGGGCGGCCGGCTCGCGTCCCGAGTTCGCCCGGGAGCTCCCGAACTTCGTTGCGGAGATCAAGCGGATCTTCGACCCTTGGGAGATCCGGGAGTACCTCGAGAACGTCCGCCGCATCGGCCCGCTCGGGCACGTGTGTACGGACGAAGAGGTCGAGGTGTTCCGCGCGGCCGGCGCGATCGATGAGGACCCGGTGCGGGGCGCGGAGGACGTCCTCATCGTGGAGCGGATCAAGGAGCTGCTGCTCGGATGAAGAGGCCAAGCGCTTCTCCGAGGACCTGGCGCACTACACAAGTTTCCATGGACAAAAGCTTTGCTTCCCCCGTCTCCAGGGTGGAATTGACGTACCCGAGAACGGCATCGATTTCAACGCCGCATCCGGCGCCTGGCTTCTTGGGCTCTTTCACCGCCGTTCCCTGGGTACTGTCTACCACACCTTGCGCAGGTTCTCCAAACCTTTCAAGTAATCTTCCTTCTCCAAGTTGCTTTCGACGCCGTACTCCGCGAGAATCGTTATCATCTTTTGGACAAGGGGGTAACTATGACACGACATTCCAGCTTGCACTTGGCTCTTTTCGCGGGAATCGTCTTGGCAGGAGCACAGAGTGGCTCCGCCCAGAGCGGGATGGTCGGGCCGCTCAAGACCCAGTGGGAGAATACCCGCAACCTGGTTGTGGGAATCGCCGAGATCATCCCGGAAGACAAGTACGACTTCAGACCGACGCCGGAGGTCCGCAGCTTCCGCGAGCAGCTCCAGCATCTGATCGCCGAGAACTACATGTTCATGGGATTCGTGGCGGGCGATCCGCCTCAGGACGCCAGCCGCTTTAACAATCTCAAGACGCGGGCCGAGATCTTGCAGGGACTCAAGGAAAGCTATGAATACGGCGCGAAAGTGTTGGCGGGCCTCAACGAACAGAAGGCCATGGAAACCATCACGTTCCGGAACAATCAAACGGCGCGTTGGGTACCGGTCCTGTCCAACATCGTGGACAATATGGACCATTACGGAAACTTGGTGGTTTACGTCCGGCTCAACGGATTGGTGCCACCGCGCACGGCGGCGCGCCAGCAACAGCAGCGCCAGCGCTAAAAACGTAGGCCTGCGGGCCAGACGCCATCTCTCCGAACTGGAGCGTGACTCCTCAGGGACCATCGAGAAGGAGAACAGGAGCACAAAATAACCGTTGCAACCATGTAGGAATTTCCAATGTTCTCCAAGACTGGAAGAGCCTCTTCATTGACGGACAACGGAGCTGTAGACCAAAACCCATGAGAGCACGTGGCTGGAGGCAGGCGAGGAATCAGGGTTTGTGCAATTTGAGAATCTCCTCCACCGCGCAGCGAAACGAGGAAGGGTCAACGGCAGGATAGCGGTACAGCTCGGGTTCGATCGAGGCGAAAAACTCCATGAGCTTGTCCGGTCCAATGAAGCCCCTGCGAATCATTCCATGGACGTCGGCCAGGTCCTGCGAGTGACTCCGCTCGATCTTTGCCAGCGCCTGCCCGTACAGGTCGTAATGGTAAAAGGATAGCTTCCCTTCCCGGGTGATGAAGAGGCTTCGCTCCTGCCAACCGGGGAGTTCCGGTATGAAGTCTGCGGGTGAGGCCAGCTCGACGTTGATCTCAAGGGCCTCCTTCAGCTCCGCGGTCA